>JBPCVQ010000507.1:0-32768 GCA_051010395.1 Geminicoccaceae bacterium
GTGGAACGCCAGCTCGAGGCCAACGGGCTTGAGCCGGAGCAGGCGGCTATCACCGAAGAAACGCTGCACGCTATCGTCACCGACTACACGCGCGAAGCGGGCGTGCGCAATCTGGAAAGGCTGATCGGCGCCGTGCTACGGCACGCCGCCATGCGCATCGCCGAGGGCACCGATCAGCGGGTCATGATCGAGCCTCCGGATCTGCACGGCATTCTCGGCCCGAAACGGGTCGAATCGGAGATTGCCATGCGCACGTCGGTGCCCGGTGTCGCGACCGGGCTCGCCTGGACTCCTGTCGGCGGCGACATCCTGTTCGTCGAAGCGACGCGCCTTCCGGGCAAAGGGCAGTTGATCCTGACCGGTCAGCTCGGTGACGTCATGCGTGAAAGCGCGCAAGCAGCGCTCAGTCTGGTGAAGTCGAGCGCCAGGCGTTACGGAATCGACGAAACGCTGTTCGAGCGGAGCGATATTCACGTTCACGTGCCGGCGGGCGCTATTCCCAAGGACGGCCCTTCCGCCGGCGTTGCGATGTTCATCGCCCTGATGTCGCTTCTGCAGGACGAGACGGTCCGGCATGACACCGCCATGACCGGCGAGATTTCCCTTCGTGGGCTGGTGCTGCCGGTCGGTGGGATCAAAGAGAAGGTGCTGGCTGCACATCGTGCCGGGATCACCAGGGTGATGCTGCCGTCGCGCAATCGGAAGGACTTCGAGGACATCCCCGAAAGTGCTCGAAATGCGCTCGACTTTGTCTGGCTCGAGCATGTCGACGATGCCATCGAAGCCGTGGTTGGCGACAAGCCACCACCACCGCCAAGCTTGGAGGCGCCACCGAAAGCAGCATTGGGCTTCGGCCTTCGGCCGACCGGGAGAGACGATCATTCCCGTTCCGCCGGCAAGGGATGAACGTGCGCTCATCGAGAGCTGCCGGAGCGCCAGAAAGGACGAAACTCTGGCCGTCCTTGAAGGAGTGCACGCCCTAAAACATGCGCTTCGCTTCGATGCGGAAATCGTGGCGGCCTACACCGATGATCTGGATGCGCTCATTCATCTTGCAGGGACCTTGGCGCCTGATATCGCGGTTCGCCTGGAAGGCCTCGTCCAACCACTGCCTGCGGACATCTTCGAGGCTCTGTCGCCAAAGACGCCTGAGACCCGAGTGCTCGCCATGGCGAGGCGGCCGGCCGTCGATCCTGTCGCTATCCTCGGGGTTGAACGCAGGGCGCCAGCTGTCTGGTTGGAAGATCCCGCGCATTTGGGCAATATCGGCGCTGTCGTGCGCGTTGCCGCAGCTGCCGGCGCATCGGCGGTCTTTTCATCGGGACGGCACGATCCCTGGGATCCGGCAGCCCTTCGCGGCTCGGCCGGCCTCCATTTCGCGCTTCCGGTAATCGCGATGAAGGGGCTGCCAAAAACATGCGGCCCGCTGATCGCTATCGACCCCGAAGGCGATCCCTTTCGGCAAGAATCCATTCCCGCACATGCCCTGCTCGCCTTCGGTTCGGAGCGTCGCGGCTTGAGTTCGGATGTCCTTGCATTGGCCGATCAGCGCGTAGCGCTACCGATGCGGCCGAACGTGTCCAGCCTCAATCTGGCAACGGCGGTTTCCGCCGTTCTCTATGCATGGCGCCTCGGAGTGCGTTAATGCTGCAAAGGCGTTTGCAGGATGTCGACGAGCGGATGCAGGCTGAAGACACCACGCCGGCAGATCATCAGATTTAAGGCGCAGCATGGCCGTCGCTTCTCATGGACGAGTCCGTGTTCTCGATCGCGCGGTGCCTGTAGCTGGCATTGTTCATGCTGAGGGGCCTCGCCGGACCGGCGGCCCTCCACGGACTGGCAGGGCGAGGATTTGCGCGGCGGTGGCGACAGCGATCACAGCAGGTTGTTTACTGCTGATGTCAGGTAGGCCGATCGGGCAAACGGTCCGGTCAATCCGTGTCTGATCGATGCCGAGTTCACGCATGGTCTTTTCGAAACGAGCGCGTTTGGTTTTGGAGCCGATCAGGCCGAGATAGCGGAAATCGCCACGCTGCAGGACGCGGGCAGACAACGCGTAATCCATGTCGTGGCTGTAGGTCATGACGAGATAGATGGTATCCGGAGGCGCGTCATCGATCGCCTGCTCCAGATGTGGTGTGCAGCGGACGGTGATATTGGCGGCGATATCTTCTGGATATTGCTCCGGGCGATTGTCCGCCCATGTGACGGCAAAAGGCAGTGTACCGAGCACCTCTGCCAGCGCCTTGCCGACATGCCCAGCGCCGATCAACAGAACATGCCCCTTATGCCCAGGATTCTGCTCCAGCAAGTAAACGCCGGTGGCCGTGCCACCCCAGAGGCGGGCGCCGGCGTTGCTGGATCGCTGCAGGAGTTCCTTGGCGGCCGCCAATAGATCGGGCGGTGGTTCGGAGCCGATGATCCGCTCAGCCGAGATCAGCCATTTCTCCTCGCATTCGCCATTGACGCTACTGGCCAGAACGGCAGGTGCTTCAGTTCGTGCAAATACCCGAAGCGGCTCCATCCAGCCAGCATGTGGCGCAACCACCTCGAAGAGGAGTTGGGTGTCGCCGCCACAGCATTGGCCGAGCGAGGGGCCAAGCGCAAAGCGCCGCAGTGCAGGATGCTCGGCTCCATGTTCAATCATCCGCCGGGCGGTGCGGATCGCCTCATGCTCGAGATTGCCGCCGCCGACCGTGCCGGCGCTGTCATCAGCGGTGACCAGCATCTTGACGCCCGCTTCCCGCGGCGACGACCCCTTGGCATCCGCAATCGTCACCAGGACCGCGGGGTGCTCAGCTCGGACACTCTGCTCGAGAGCGGGCAGCCAGTCCTTCATGGACAGGCACCGGTCGCAGCGGCGCAGCAGAGACGATATTCACAGGCTCGGATATCGATGACGACCTCTTTGGCGGCTTTGGGGGCCAATTCTGGCATGACGGCGATGATACGCTGGCCGTCCGGCGCTGCGAAGCTGGGAACGACATTTGGTGTCATGCAAGATTTTTTGGAGATTGCAACCATTTCAAGAAGGAGGGGGTTTTACTTCCGTCCCTGTCCGGAGATAAAGACCGAAACCGAGCCCCCTTGAGAAGGGGCGTAGTGCAATTATTTTCGAGGCAATGCCAGATCCTTCCGCGTTCCAGGGCGAGCCGACAGGCTATCGCCCCCGGATCTTATCGCTATTGAGCGATGATGCCCGGCGGGTGCTGGCGAACTTTGGGCCGGAATCGGTTTGCCGCCGTCTGTGCATGCTGGTTTTCCTGATATCGATGCTTTCTTCGGTGTCGCTTAGAGCCCAGCAGAGCGGCACGTCCGATGCGGACGGCCATCGCTTCGACATCGGCATTATCATCGACAATCGGCCACTGCCGAGGAGCGAAGCTGCAAAGGCCGATGTCGACATGCTGCTCGGAATGCTCGATCGGCAAATGTTCATCGAACACATCATGGTGTTCGAACGCCCGACAATTGAGGTGATGTGCGACGTCTTCGGCTGTCCGGACGACATTGAGGATGCCAATCCTTTCCCGCCCCTGATCTGGCAGATCACGCGCGAGAGAGAAGCGAGGCTTTTCGTCTACTACATCGGGGATGGCCGGCTCGAAGGCCTGAAGCGCGAACTCCTGTTCCGGCGCGGAGAGGATGAGGACGCCGTCATGGCGCTTCCGGTCGAGTGGCTGCACGACGTGCTCGAACATGCGCGACCGATATCGTCGGTCTTGATGCTGGACACGAGCTTTTCGCCAGGGCCGCTTCCTTGTGCCGACGAAGATCCGCTTCTGATCAGCGATGCCCTCGAAAGGGTACGCAGGAATTATCGAAACGTCATGCGGGATCATTGGAACCGGACGAGCAATCTCGAGCTCGGCGCCACCACACCCGTCCAACCGCCCCACTGCGATCGCTTCGATCAGGTGCTGCATGATGTGCAGCAGCCGCTTTTTACCAAATATCTTTTGAAAGCCATCGTTGAAGGTGAGGCGGACAAGGAACCGTTCGGTGATGAGGATCGGCTGATCGACCTCGGCGAGCTCGCCGACTATCTCGATGACCGCATCAAACGCGCGGCACGGTTTCAGTGGGGAAGGCTGCAGAATGTAAGGGCGGTCGGACCGAGAGGTAAGGCTCTTGCGGCCCTGGATGGCCGAAGGCTCAGCCCTGAGAATAGGGATGTCATGGAAAGGCGAAACCGGCCGCCTGAGCGGGACGACATCCAGCAACCAGGAATCGCGTTGTCTTTAGCCAGCCCGGAGACAGGTGGCGGCTTGGCTGGAACCGTGCCTGGGAAGAGGGAGGCGGCTTGCCGGGACGATCCGACAGCGACCGGCTGCCATCCCTGCGTGATCGACCCGG
Organism: Geminicoccaceae bacterium; assembly: GCA_051010395.1. GTDB lineage: Bacteria > Pseudomonadota > Alphaproteobacteria > Geminicoccales > Geminicoccaceae > JANQPX01. Next base: position 4,357 of record JBPCVQ010000507.1, read on the forward strand.
GCGGCAAAGCCTGCGCTGAACACTGTCTGGAGAATGAGGGGGCCAATCTCTGTACGCCGAACCTCTCCTCCAGCACGGAAGAGAGCGCTGGCCTGAAGGCAGGTGTTTCCGAGAATGGGCAGAAGAAGGGCGATGTAATCCCGATTGAGAGTAAAACGGGCCGCCCGTTGGCGGACGAAGCCGGTGAACGTTCCGCGGCCTGCCGCTGGGTGGTTGATAATATTGCGCCCTATGCTGCGACCCTGGTGCAGCGAACCAGGGGAAGCACGCAAAGTTCCTGCAGTTGGGCGATTGACCGCTCGGAGGTCGATCTTGGTCCATTCGCGCAGATTTTCACACCCATTGCCTGGCGGCTCGGCCGCGAAAGCGCACAGGACGCCGTCAGCTGTCTCCTCGATTGCGACAGCACGGCTGATGCGGCTGGCGCGACGAGCACCGCAGCAGACAAAACGTCTGTCGGGGAGGAAGGTGCTGCCACTGTGGAGGAAAACGAACCTGCGGCGCCGCAGCAGATAGGCAGGCGCCAGGCGCTCCAGATCATGGTCGATCCGCGATCGCTTGGCGCGTTCAATCGGGAAATCTGTGATGATCTGGGGGAGCCGCTTCCGCCCTATATCGGCCTACCGCGCTGGATGCCCGGTACGCTGATGATTTCGGAAGCGCTTCGCGCCACCTATGGTTGCCTGCCGCCGCCCAAAGAGCCTGAGTTGCCGACGCCGTTTGCCGTCGCGATCGAAGCGCCTGAAGCCTTGGAGACGCAAGCGACCGCCGTGGCGTCCGCTGACCGTGAACTCTCCAGATGGCCGCCATCCACGGCAGGGGTCGATCCGCTGCCCCTCGGGGCAGACCAAGAGGCTGGCGACATCGATTCCGACGCGAGGATCGTCGATCCGACCCCGACCAGCACCGACAGACCGACAGAGCAACCTGAGAGTCTGCCGGAAGAGATGCTGCCGATCGAGAAGGAGTTCGATCGAACCGTGAGCAAAGTGCGCTGGCTGCAAAGCGCCTTGACCGTCGATAACCGCCATCCCGGACCGATCGACGGTATCATCGGAGCGAAAACCGAGAAGGCGATCCGATCATGGAGACGGGACAATAAGCGGGAGAAACGAACCGGCCCGCTGACCGAGCCGGAGTTTCAAGAGATCATCAGAAAATTCGGCGAGCGTTTTGATCAGATCGAGGAGCGTGCACAGTCCTTTTGAGAACGAAGCAGGCCTAGCGTAGGCTGGCCGCGGCATCACTGCTGGATTATGCTCTCCGTCCCATTTCCATTTCATACTCGGTGTCCATCATGGCCGAAGCCCTTCGCCTGGAAGAACAAGCGTCCGAAAAACCCCGCCTCCTCTTGATTGACGGCTCGGGTTATATTTTTCGCGCGTTCTTCGCGCTGCCGCCGCTTACCGACAAGATCGGCACGCCCGTGGGCGCCGTCTACGGTTTTTGCAACATGTTGTTCAAGCTCGCGCAGGATCGACCAAACGAACAGATGATCGTGGTGTTCGACAAGGGCTCGCACAGCTTCCGTAACGAGATGTACGCCGAGTACAAGGCGAACCGTGACGAGACGCCTGAAGATCTCGTCCCGCAGTTCCCCCTCGTCCGGGAAGCGGCCACGGCCTTTGGTGTGCCGGTGGTCGAACTCGAGGGCTATGAGGCCGACGATATTATTGCAACTTACGCCCGCCAGGCGGCCGCCGACGGGCGGCCCGTGACGGTTGTTTCTTCGGACAAGGACCTGATGCAGCTGGTCGGCAACGGCATCGAGATGTTCGATCCGATGAAGGCCAAGGAGATCGGCAGGGACGAAGTGTTCGAAAAGTTTGGCGTCGGCCCGGAGAAGGTGCGGGACGTGCTGGCCCTCGCAGGCGATACCTCCGACAATGTGCCTGGTGTTCCCGGCATCGGTGTGAAGACCGCGGCACTTCTCCTGGACGAGTTCGGCGACCTCGAACATCTGCTCAAAGGCGCCGAGACCATCAAGCAGAAAAAGCGTCGGGAAAACCTGATCGAGTTCGCCGACCTTGCCAGGATCTCGCAAAAGCTGGTGACGCTTTGCGAGGAAACGCCGGTCCCGCAACATTTGAACGAGATCGACACCGTTGACGTCGACTACGCCAAGCTCCTGGAGTTCGCCCGCAATTACAGCTTCAATACCCTCACCAAACGTTTAGAAGCTCTCTTGGCCGGGACGCCGGCCGGCGTTGACTTGCCTGAGACCAAGACGAACGCTGAGGCGTACACGACGATCACTGAGCTTGCTGTGCTGGATGAGTGGCTGGCGCGGGCCAAAGCTAAGGGGGGTCTTGCGATCGATACCGAGACGACCTCGCTCGATGTGATGAAGGCGGAGCTTGTCGGGGTGTGTCTGGCGGTCGAGCCGGGCGAAGGCGCTTACATACCTATCGGACACAAGGACGACTTCGGCCAGCCTGTGGCGGGTCAACTCGACAGGGACACCGTCATCGAACGCTTGAGGCCGTGCCTCATGGATGCGTCGATTTTGAAGGTTGGGCATCATTTGAAATATGATCTCGGCATTCTGGCCCGTGCCGGGCTGGAGATGACGCCTTATGACGATACGCTGATGCTCTCCTATGTGGTCGATGGCACCAAGCATGGTCACGGCATGGACGAACTGGCCGAACTGCATTTCGATCACAAGACCATCCATTTCGAGGATCTCTGCGGCAAAGGCAAAAAGCAGATCACCTTCGATCGGGTGCCGATCGAGAAAGCGAGCACATATGCGGCCGAAGACGCTGATATCACATTTCGTCTGCACCAGCTGCTGAAGCGCCAGTTGATCGAGGCGCGCCGCACTACGGTTTACGAAACTTTGGAGCGTCCTCTCGTCGCCATCCTCGACAAGATGGAGCGGCGTGGGATCAAGGTCGACCGCACGGTGCTGCAGCGGCTCTCGAGTGATTTCACCAAACGCATGAAGGAGCTTGAGGCAACTGCGCATAAGCAGGCCGGCCACGAGTTCAATCTCGGCTCACCGAAGCAGCTCGGCGAGGTGCTGTTCGAGGAGCTTGGCATTCAAGGTGCGAAGAAAACGAAGACGGGAGGACACCAAACCGGAGCCGAGGTGCTCGAAGCACTGGCAGCCCAGGGCCATGAGCTGCCGGCAACCGTGCTCGCTTGGCGCCAGCTGCAAAAACTGACCGGCACCTATACCGATGCCCTGGTGCAGCAGATCAATGAGGAGGACGGCCGCGTCCACACATCCTACGCGATGGCGGTGACATCGACGGGCCGGCTCTCCTCCAATGACCCGAACCTGCAAAATATCCCGATCCGCACGGAAGAGGGGCGAAAGATCCGAAAGGCGTTCGTCGCGGAGCAAGGCCACGTTCTGATGTCCGCGGACTATTCGCAGATCGAGCTTCGCGTGCTCGCCGATATCGCCGATATCAAGGCGCTCAAGGACGCGTTCGCCGCTGGCGCCGACATTCATGCGACCACGGCGTCACAGATGTTCGACGTACCGCTCGACAAGATGGACGGTGAGCTTCGACGGCGTGCGAAAACCATCAATTTCGGCATCATCTACGGGATCGGCGCCTACGGGCTTTCCCAGCGCTTGGGCATCCCGTACGAGGATGCGAAGAACTATATCGCGGCCTATTTCGAGCAGTATCCGGGCATCAAGGATTATATGGACAAGGCCAAGGCCGAAGCGAAGGAACAAGGCTTCGTCAAAACCCTGTTCGGCCGCATGTGTCCCACACCCGAGATCAAGTCCAGCAACCCCGGGCGCCGCAGCTATGCCGAGCGCGCGGCCATCAATGCCCCCATCCAGGGCACGGCCGCCGACATCATGAAACGCGCCATGATCCAGGTGGACAGAGCGCTGGAGCGTTCTTCACTCCGCGGAAAAATGCTGTTGCAGGTCCATGACGAGCTTGTGCTGGAAGTGCCGGAAGATGAGATCGATGCGACGGCAGCGCTGGTACAGAAAACTATGGAGAACGCAGCGCATCTCTCCGTGCCACTGACCGTCGAAGTCGGCACAGGCGCCGACTGGGACGCGGCGCACTAGGTGGCGTGGCCACACCATTTGGTTTCGGCCGCCTTCGAAGAAAGTGCCAGGAACCTCGACTGTATGCGGTCTCTTGTCGGCATGGTCTTCGGTAACGTTGGTGCCGGATGTTCTGCTGAAGTCTATTGCTCGGCTGCATAGCGGTTCATCGCTTTGGCCATGCGCAAGTCCAACTCGGTGACGCCATCGGCGTCATGGGTGGTTAGCGTCACCTCGACGGTTTTGTAGACGTTGAACCATTCGGGGTGATGGTCCATCCTCTCGGCAAGGAGGGCGGATCTGGTCATGAACCCGAAAGCTTGGTTGAAATTCTTGAAGGTGAACGTCCTGGCGATCGCATTGCGCGCCGGCGTCTCGCTCCAGCCATCGAGAGCGGCAAGGGCTGCTTTGCGCTCGTCACCCGCCAAGGCTGCTGGTCTGTTCATGTCGTCACTCCTGGTCTGAGCCGGTCGGTCGATGAACGGCAACCCATCCTATCAGGCTTTCGATCTGGCGCCGCCTACGCTCGAGGACTTCCGGCGAATCGGAGAAGAGAGCCTGGCCAGCTTGCCCGAGATGTTCACCCGTCACCTCCAGGGCGTGATCATCAAGGTCGAGGAGTTTCCGGACGAAGTCACTGAAAAGGCGATGCAACTGGAGAACCCCTACGACCTGCTCGGCCTCTATCACGGTGTGCCAGTCGGCCATGACGGCAGTCTCGGTGTGCAGCGCGATCAGGTCGACATGATCTTTCTCTACCGGCGCCCGCTGCTCGCTTATTGGTGCGATCATGACTTTTCCCTGGCGGCGATCATCGAAAACACGCTGATCCACGAGATCGGCCACCATTTCGGGCTGTCGGATGACGATATGGAGCGCATCGAGTTCGGCGATCCCGAAGGCGGAGATCCTGCATGATCAGGACGCTCGATCATCTGGTGCTCACGGTCCGGGATCTGGACGCCACCATCCGGTTCTATCGGGACGCCTTGGGGATGGAGGTTCGCCGTTTCGGCAAGGATGGAGAGCGCGTCGCCCTGCATTTCGGGGTGCAGAAGATCAATCTTCACGAGCAAGGCAAGGAGTTCGAGCCGAAGGCCGAGATCCCGACACCCGGCTCCGCCGATCTCTGCTTCCTGACTGATCAACCGGTTGACGAACTCAAAACCAAACTCGAGGCGGCCAGCCTCTGGCTGATCGAAGGGCCAGTCGAGCGCAGTGGCGCTGTCGCTCCGATCCTCTCCATCTATCTTCGTGATCCCGACGGCAACCTGGTCGAGATCGCCAATCAGATGGAACCGGCATGACAGGATAATGGTCTAGCTACCGCTCTTTGCATGACCGCTATCAGCGGGCCATCCTCACCACGGAAGTTGCCTTGCTCTGCTCACCCGCTGGCGGTGGGCTTTGCATAGAGTTCCGCGATCGTCTGTTCGTGCTCGCGGTAGATCACCTGGCGTTTCAGTTTTAAGGTCGGGGTCATCATGCCGTTTTCGATGGTGAAAGCTTCAGGCATGATCTTGAAGCGGCGGATGCGTTCGATCGGGGAGAGGCGATTGTTGACGCGCTTCATGGCTGATCCGATCACCGCCTGGAAGTCACCGTCCAGGACGAGTTCGGCGAGATCATTGCTCTTGCCCTCGACCTTGGCATAGGCGGTGACGAAGTCCTGATCCGGGACGATGAGGGCCACGAGATGCGGGCGCTTGTCGCCATACACCAGGACCTGTTCGATCTCGGGCTCGAGTGCGGCGATGCCCTCGACCCGCTGGGGGGCGATGTTGTCGCCGCCGGAGTTGACGATCAGATCGCGTTTTCGATCGGTGATCTGGATGAAGCCGTCGTCGTCCATCACGCCGACATCGCCGGTATGCAGCCAGCCGTCGATCAGGGTGCGTTGGGTCGAGGCCTCGTCCTGCCAGTAGCCGCGCATCACGGCATCGCCTCTGACCAGGATCTCCTTGTCCTCGCCGAAACGAACCTCGATGCCGGGAAGGGCGGGCCCCACCGTCTTGAGCTTGACCTTGCCCGGCCGATTGACGCTGATCACCGGCGAGCATTCGGTCTGGCCGTAGCCTTGAAACAGCGGCAGGCCAAGGGCTGTGAAGAAGAGCCCGACATCGTAGTTGAGCGGAGCGCCGCCCGAAACCAGCGCCTTCATCCGTCCCCCAAATCGTTCTCGAACTTTGTTGCGGACCAAACGATCCAGCAGTGGGTTCAGCATCCGATCGCCGAAGGATAGTGAATGCGGGGCCTCATAGGCCCGGCTGCCGATGTCGACCGCTTTGGCGAACAGCTTGGGCTTGAGGCCGGTCTGGCGGCTGATGCCGTTCAGGATGCGCTGGCGCATCACCTCGTAGAGGCGGGGCACGCAGGCCATGATGGTGGGGCGCGCCTCGGTGAGATTGGTGGTGAGCGTCTCGATGCCCTCGGCGTAATAGATCTCTGCGCCGATCGCGATCGGCAGGAACTGTCCGGCCGTGTGCTCGTAGGCGTGGGAGAGCGGCAGGAAGGAGAGGAAGACATCGTCGCCAAGACCGAGCTCTTCGAGCACGTGATAGGCGCTCTTGACGTTGGAGCGGATATTTCCATGGCTGAGCATCACGCCCTTGGGCTTGCCGCCGGTTCCGGAGGTGTAGATCAGGCAGGCGAGGTCGTCGGCGTCGATCGTCTCCGCAGGATCATCAGTGAAATCGGCGGCATTGTCGCCAAGCTCGAGGGCATCGTCCCAGACGATCGTTTCGACGCCGGCTTCGGGCGAGGCAGCAAGCGAAGAGAGGGTAAGGAGCAGCTTGACGCTGCTCGCCTTCTTGATCGCCGGAAGGAGAGGTTTCGCCAGCTTGTCGTTCGACACGACCACGAAAGCAGCACCACTGTCGGTCAGGAGATGGAGGTGGTCGTCTTCGGTGTTGGTGGTGTAGGCGGGCACGGTGACGCCACCAGCTCTCAAAACGGCGAGATCAATGATCGGCCATTCCGGGCGGTTCTCACTGACCAGAAGGACACGATCACCGGGCTTCAAGCCTTTGGAGCGCAGCGCTCTCGCGAGGCGATGGACGCGGTTGCGGACAGTCGCCCAGGACCAGGGGCGGTAGCTGCCGTCAACCTTCCCCCAGAGAAACGACTTCTCACCGCCCATTGCCGCCGATTTCTCAAAGAGATCGACCAGATTACGACCAAAATCCGGCGTTGCCATGATGTCTCCCACCTCTCGTCTGACCCGCGCCCCGCTCTGGCCTCTGCCCAGGCCCACGAGGCCCGCGATCGGGCCAACGAGGCTCATGACTGGGTTAACGAGGCCTGCGCTCGGGTCAACTTTTTTGCACTATGCGCATTTCTGCTTAAACGCCTTGATTGCAATGTGATAATGCTTTGCGGCTGGATTGGCCAGCACGGCTTCTTATATGACCAGCAAGCACAGCATGATCTTACCCGGAGGAACGGCATGATCCCGACCCGACAGCAAGCCGAACAGCAAGAATCCGGAAAGGACACGGCCGATCTGCCGGTTTGGGATCTCTCGGATCTTTACAAAGATAGAAACGCACCGGAGATCGAGGCGGATCTCAAAGCTGCCGATGATGGCGCCGCCGAGCTCATTGAGGAGGGCCAGGGTAAGCTTGCCAAGCTGAACGGTGCTGCACTTGCTGCGTTCATCGCCAAGTATGAAGGCATCGAAGACAAGCTGGGGCGGGTCTACAGCTACGCCTCGCTGCTTCATGCGGCGAAATCCGATGATGCCGAGATCAGTCGCTTCTTTCAGACCGTGCGCGAACGCATCAACGACATCGGCACCAAGCTCCTGTTCGTGACGCTCGAGATCAATAAGATCGAGGACGTGGATCTTGAGGCCAAGGTCAGCAGCGCTGACGGGCTGGCCCACTATCGTCCCTGGCTGCGGGATGTTCGCAGCTATCGGCCGCATCAGCTCGATGATGAGATCGAGCGTGTTCTGCATGAAAAATCGATCACCGGGCGGGCCGCCTGGAACCGTCTATTCGACGAGACCATGGCGCGCATACGCTTCCCGCTGGATGGCAAGGAGCTCACATCAGCCGAGATTTTCGACATCCTCTCGGACAAGGATCGATCCAAGCGCGAGGCGGCGGGCAAGGCGGTTGCCGAGACGCTGCAAAGCCAGGTCAGCCTGTTCGCGCTGATCACCAACACACTCGCCAAGGACAAGCAGATCGAGGACGACTGGCGAAAATTCCAGCGGCCGATTTCATCCCGGAACCTCGCCAATCAGGTCGAAGATGAGGTGGTGGACGCGTTGATATCCGCCACCAAGAGTGCTTATCCGCGCCTGGCGCACCGGTATTACCAATACAAAGCCAAGTGGATGGGCCTGGAGAAGCTCGAATATTGGGACCGGAACGCACCGCTGCCGGAAGACAGCGACAAGCGCATCGCCTGGGACGATGCCAAGGTGATCGTGCTCGATGCTTACCGCGGTTTCTCACCCAAGCTCGCCGATATCGTCGATCGCTTCTTCACCGATCGCTGGATCGATGCGCCGCCGAGGCCCGGCAAGGATGCCGGCGCCTTTTGCCATCCGACCGTGCCGAGCGCGCATCCCTATGTGCTGATGAACTACCAGGGCCGTCCCCGCGATGTCATGACGCTCGCCCATGAGCTCGGTCACGGGGTCCACCAGGTCCTGGCCGGACAGCAGGGGCCTCTCATGGCGGGCACCCCGCTAACACTCGCGGAAACGGCGTCCGTTTTTGGGGAGCAGTTGACGTTTCAGTCCGTTTTGAAGGCGGAGAGTGATCCGGTGCAGCGGCGGTTGCTGCTGGCGGGCAAGGTCGAGGATGCGTTGAATACCGTGGTGCGGCAGATCGCGTTCGTCGACTTCGAGCGCCGGGTGCATGACGCCAGGAAGAAGGCGGAGTTGACGCCGGATGAGCTTGGCGCCATTTGGATGGAGATCCAGACAGAGAGCCTTGGTCCGGCCTTCAACTTCGAGGACGGCTACAAGGTGTTCTGGAGCTACATTCCGCACTTCATCCACGTGCCGTTCTACGTCTACGCCTATGCTTTCGGCGATTGCCTCGTGAACTCGCTCTACGCCGTTTATCAGGCGGAACCGGACGGCTTCCAGGAGCGCTATCACGACCTGCTGGCAGCAGGAGGTACGCTCAGGCATCAAGAGTTGTTGGCGCCGTTCGGTCTGGATGCCACCGATCCGAATTTCTGGAGCAAGGGACTCGGCGTGGTCGAAAGCCTGATCGATCGCCTGGAAGAGGAGGCCGGGGCGACGGCATGAGCGATGGTTCCCGCGACCGTCGGGATCGCGAGCGCGACCACGGGGAAAACACGCTTGGTGGGCGGGTTCGACGCTATGCCCAGGTCTCGGGCGCCATGGGCGGTCTCGCGGCGAAGCTTGCGGGCTCTCAGTTTCTCGGCGTCAAGATCGACAAAGGCCAGCATGCCGAGGAGCTGAAGCAGGCGCTCGGCGGTCTGAAAGGCCCGCTGATGAAGGTCGCCCAGCTACTGGCGACCATTCCGGATGCGCTACCCAAGGAATATGCGGCCGAGCTTGCCCAGCTTCAGTCTCAGGCCCCACCGATGGGACGTCCATTCGTAAGGAGGCGGATGGCATCGGAGCTGGGATCGGACTGGAAGTCAAAATTTGACAGCTTTGACTTGGATGCTGCACATGCAGCGTCGCTCGGGCAAGTGCACCGGGCCAAGTCAGCGGGTGAGGGCTGCAACCTAGCATGTAAGCTCCAATATCCAGGCATCGAGAGTGCTGTCGAGGCTGATCTGACCCAGCTTCGGCTGATCTTCTCGCTCTATCGGCGCTACGATCCCTCGATCAATCCTGAGCGGATCTACGAGGAGCTTGCCGAGCGCTTGAGAGAGGAACTCGATTATCGGCGCGAAGCGCGACATATGGCGCTTTACCGGCATATGCTGAAAAAGGAAAAGTCGATCCACGTTCCGGATGTGATCGACGATCTCTCGACCCATCGGCTGTTGACCATGAGCTGGCTCGAAGGTCGAAAGCTGATGGACTTCAAGGATGCCAGCCAGGAGGATCGCGACCGGCTCGCCTACAACATGTTTCGCGCCTGGTACGTCCCGCTATACGACTACGCCGTGATTCACGGTGATCCACATCTCGGCAATTATGCAGCTCGCGATAACCTCGGCATCAACCTTCTCGATTTCGGCTGCATTCGCGTATTTCGGCCAACCTTGGTCCAGGGCATCATCGATCTCTATCATGCGCTCAAGGATGGGGATCGGGATCTGGCGGTATACGCCTATGAGACCTGGGGGTTCACCGATCTCAGGAACGAAGTGATCGACACGCTCAATATCTGGGCGGCTTTCATCTACGCCCCGCTCATGGAAGACAAGCCGCGCCTGATCGAGGAAACCAACTCCGGCGCCTATGGCCGCGAGGTGGCCGGGAACGTGCATGGCAAACTGCGAGACATCGGCGGCGTCACCCCACCGCGCGAGTTCGTCTTGATGGACCGTGCCGCCATAGGGCTTGGTTCGGTGTTCATGCATCTCGGCGCCAGGATCAACTGGCATCGGTTGTTCATGGAGCTTATCGACGGCTTCGACGTCAAGAAGCTGGAACGACGCCAGACCAAGGCGCTTGAGGCCGAAGACCTGCCGTTGCCGGCTTGATACCTTGCCGCGTACGGCCTCTTTCATTGATTTGATGGAAAAACTTGTCGCCGAGCGCAAAGATCTTGTTTGGATGAATCGACTAAAGCGTTAATCAGGCGTTTACCAACATGGTCCAGGGTGGATATGATGCCCTAACTTTTTACAGCGCCCACTCGTGATCCAACGGAAGAATTCATGGCAATCAATGACTATGGTGAAACCATTAACCTGATCGAACGCCTGCATCGGCGTTTCCTCGATGTGCTGAGAGCTGAGCTCGAGCGCATCGGGATCAGTGACATCAACAATGTCCAGGGGTTGCTTCTCGCCAATATCGGCGAGGAGGAGGTGAGTGTCGGTGATCTGGTCAGCCGCGGCTACTATCTGGGCTCGAACGTTACCTACAACCTGAAACGCCTGGTCGAGGCCGGCTATGTGGAGCAGGAACGTTCAGAGCGTGACCGTCGTGTGGTGCGCATCCGTCTGTCTCAGAAGGGACGGGATCTTTGCCGTCACATCAATGTCATGTTGAGCGAACAGAGCGTGGCGCTCGGTGAAAATCCGAAGCTTCGTCCTCTCGGTGAGCTGAATGCGCAGCTACGCGATCTCGAACTCTTCTGGACGACGGAGCTGACGGCGCCTAAGGGGACGCGTCCAAGTTCAGCATTCGGTGATCTTTCCGAGCAGAGCATGTCGGCTGGCGCCGGTCACTGACGGTAAGCTGGTCGGGCGATGGTCGATCCGATCTGAAGCGAGGATTGCAAAGGCGATCGCCTCCTTGGCGTCGACCGGCAGGCCAAACGCGTCGCTGGCGCAGACTTGAATGTTGCCGAATCCTTCCTGAAGGCCGGCCATCAGCGCCGGATTGCGGCTGCCGCCGCCGCTCACGATCACGCTTGCCACCGGCGAGGTGGGTGCTATGAAGCGCCGATAGGCATCGACCATGCCCCAGACCGAAAACGCGGCCAATGTGGCCATCAAAGCCGAAACGTCCGCTTCGTTTTTTAGATCGGTACCTGCCCTTTCCAGGACATGGTCGAGAAAATGTTCGCCGAACTGCTCTCGCCCGGCGGACCGGCGTGGTTGCTCGGCAAAGTAGGGATGGGCCTGCAGCCAGGCGAGCAGCTCTTGATCGACGAGCCCGCGCAGGGCGAGCCGACCATCCATGTCAGCTTTTACCCGACCGTTCGACCAGCGGGCGGCAAGCCCGTCCATCAGCATGTTGCCGGGCCCGCAATCCATTCCGATCACGCGACCCGATGCCATCGGGTCGCCCGGTAGCGCAGTGAAATTCGAAATACCGCCTATATTGATCGCGAGCAGTGCCTCGCCCTGTTTGCCGAGGAGGCGCTGATCGACATAAGGCACCAGCGGTGCGCCCGAGCCGCCGAGTGCGATGTCGTTCATGCGAAAATCGCTGATCACCGGGCAGCCAAAGCATGCCGCAAGCGGTCCGGGCTCGCCGAGCTGCAGGCTGGTGACACCATGCTCATGATAAACCGTCTGCCCATGAGATCCAATCAAGTCGACCCCGCATGCGCGGGGAGGCGTGACTTCCGCTAGGGCGTCTCTGAAGTAAACGCCGAGACGTTGATTGATACGGGCAATGGCGGCGATGTCGGTGAGGCGTTCGGGCGCCAGATCACGTCTGAGGTCATCGGGCATCGGCACCGTCTCGAACACCAGGAGCTCGAAGGCGAGCCGATCACCCGGTTCGATCCTGCAGATGGCGACATCAAGGCCGTCCATCGAGGTTCCGGTCATCAATCCTGCGACCCGACGTTCCTGCATGGCGCCGACATCGGCGAGACTTGGCACGGTCGATCTCCCGTTAGCTCGTGGCGGCAGGAGCAGTGGTCGTCAGCTCCTCTGCCCTTCTGTCGGCCGGCAAAAGAAGGGCGATGGTGACGGCGATTGCGGCGAAGGCTGCCATGCAGAGGAAAACGGCATTGAAGCCGCCTGTCTCGGCATAGATGTAAGCGAGCAGGGGAACGCCGAGCGCGCTCAGGCCCAAAGCGACCACGAATTTCAAGCCGTAGATCGTGGCGCGCCAGGCAACCGGCGTGTAGCGCGCCATCAGGCAGTTTTCGATCGGCTGAGTACCGGTCTGGGTCGAAACCGCAATGGCTACGATCGCCAGCAACAGGATGTTCTGGGTCATGGCGGCCAGCATCAAGAATCCGATCTGAAGGCAGTAGCTTGCCGCATACAATCGGCGCTCGTCGAAGCGATCGGCGAGATGCCCGCCGAGGAGCTGTCCCCCTGTCGAGATCAGGTAGACGATCGAAACCAGGGCACCAGCACTCATGGCTCCGGAGCCGACCTCGTCACCGAGGCGGACCTGGAAGATCTTCGGAAGACCGACGGCATTCATCTGAAAGATCATGCCGGTGAAGAGGATGGCCGAGAGCATCAGGATGAGCCCGCGGAGCATGTTGTTTCCCTGCTTCGATGCCGTGTTCGACCGATAGACGCCTCTGATCATCAAGGCCTTGCCGCGACGGAGATCGGCCAGGAAGAACAGGCCGAAAACGAAGGTGACGATGCCCGGCAGAATGAACGCTGCGCGCCAGTGAACAATGTCGGCGAGCAAACCCGCCAAGAGGGCGGCGCTCGCTGTGCCGATGGCGCCGTAGACGCCGTTGATGCCCAGTGCTCGTCCCGGCCGTTCGCTGGCCCCCACTACCCAGGCGAGAGCGACAGGATGATAGATCGAGGCGAAAAGGCCGACCAGCGTCAGCGCGATCATCATCGTGATCGGGCTGTCCGCGAGGCCGGCAAGCATGCAGGCCGCACCCGTGCCGAGAAAGAAAACGACCATCATCTTCTCGCTGTCCCATCGATCGCCGAGCCAGCCCGCAGGCAGCGCGCCGAGCCCGAACAGGAGATAGCCGGCAAAGCCGAGAGGCAGAAGGTCGGAGAAATCAGCATCCCAGGCCGGCTCCAAGGTGAGTACGACCGTAGGGAACAACAGCATCACCAGATGCGAAAAACTATGACCGACATTGATGTAGGCCATGGTCCTGCTGGCATTGGAAGATGTCATATTCTCGGCTGGCTGCATCCGCGGATCATGCCATGGCATCCGCGGACATTCCACAATGACGTGGACCGCCCACCAGATCAAACCGACAGAGGGCCGCATACCTCTGGGGCTCTAGGCTCCTTCTTCGGAGGCGGCGGAAACCCGATGATGTCGACATTCGACTAGGTCTTGGTTTCGACGGCCTGCCAGAAGGCGTCCCGTGCGATGAAGCGCTCGACCGTGTCGTTCGGACTGGTGGCAAGGAGAACGATCGCGTAGCCGGGCAGGCTCTTCAACGCGTCGGCTACCGGCCCCATGCCGTTCTCCGAGACCCAAGCGGCGGCTGACTTCGCGAAATGCCAATCGCGCGCGATCAGATAGGTAAGCGCCTGTGTCGGCTCCTCGACCTCGACGTCCTGATCAAGGTCGATCATGAGGGCCGTCGTGATCGCCCGGCACCAGGTCGCGAAGCTCGCAGCTTGATCGTCTGCCGGAGGCGATAGGCTTTCATCACCGACCACCGACAGCCCTCCACCGACCATGGCCCCCATTCGCTTTGGACCGAGCATTCCGTCCGCTTGCTGAGTAAAATAGCCATCGAGTTTGTCGGCTCGGTCTCGCCAGGCGAGGTGTTCGATCTGCGTGATCAGATCCATGGTTGTCTGATGCGCAAATCGCCAGCCGGCAGGCAACATTTGCTGCAAGGCGCGCTTGCCGCTCTGGCTGGCGGAGCCAGTGTCGAAAGGTGGTTGAAGAGGCATGTTCCGTCCGAAATTTGAGATGCCTCAGTATTCAATTATAAGTAGAAAAGTAGCGCAAGCATTTATTTGATTAGGAGAGATTTTCCTGGCCCGAAGTTGCCCGCTGGCCCGTCAGCCGGTGATCACTTTGACGAGAGGGGATGGGTTGGTCATCGACGTCAGAACCACGCGCTCGAAGCGTTTGGTCATGGAGAGCGCCCGCTCAGCCGCCTCTTCGGCCCATGTCTGCCGCTCTGGGCTGTCCACCATGTTGATCACAGGTACGACCTGAGAGTTGCCGGTGCGGCGAAGTGATCCTTCCGGGCTGGCGAGCAGCCTTGCGACATGGTCTGGGGTAATTTCGGTCCCGATGTCGGCATTGATGACGCTGGCGAGGCATTCGGGCCGGTGAACCATCCGCTCGGTGAGCGGTCTGCCGAAGGCACGCGCGGAAACGATCGGTAAAATGGTCGAAACGCCGTCCGGCAAGGCCGGCTCGTTGCCGCCGGGCGCCTTGATCATGCGCATCCGCGCACCATCAGCTTTCACCAGACCGACGCCGAACGCGGCGCCCGTATGTAAAGGGCGGATGAGATGTTCGGGGAGGCCGCTGAACCTTCCTGGCTTTCTTGCAGGGCCAGTGACGAAGAAGGCGCCTGCCCGGCCACTGGCTCCGGCGATCGCATCCTCGACATCGTCACCATCGATAATATGCGTTTCGACATCGAGCGCATTTGGCTGTGCCGCGATCTGCACCGTCGACGTCAGCAGGACCCGGCGGGTCCCGATTGCCCGATGCGCTTCGAGCAACCGATAAAGCGTCGACTTCTTGCCACCGGCACCGACCACGGCGACCAACCCACTGGCCGCACCGAGAGCGTCGATAAAGGCTTCTGCTGTGTTGCGATCCATGGAGCTGCGCGATCTCAGGAGGAGACCGGTTCCTTCAGGACATCGAGGGCCGCGAGGACGCCGCTCGCATTTCTTGACAGGCCGAAGCTGCCGAGCCCCATCTCAATGCCGGAGAGGGTACCCGCGAGCATGAGATCGTTGAACCAGCCGAGATGGCCAATCCTGAAGACGCGACCCTTGAGCTTACCCAGACCGTTACCAAGCGAGAGATCGAAGCGCTCAAGGATGATTTTTCGGAGTTCATCGGCGTCCTTGCCTTCGGGTAGGAGCACCGCGGTCAAGGAACCCGAATACTCGCGCGGGTCCTCCGCCAACACCTCGAGCCCCCAGGCATTAACCGCAGCACGTGTGGCCTCGGCGTGGCGCTGGTGGCGGGCGAAGACGTTGGTCAGCCCCTCTTCCATCAGCATGGCGAGCGCTTCTTTCAGGCCGTAGAGGAGATTGGTCGCCGGCGTGTAGGGAAAGACGTTCTGGGCATTCGCATCCAGCATCGACGTCCAGTCCCAGTAGGATTTTTTGATCGTCGACGAGCTGGCCGCCGCCAGCGCCTTGTCGCTGATGGCGTTGAAGCTGAGGCCCGGCGGCAGCATCAGGCCTTTCTGCGAGCCGGCGACGGTGACATCGACACCCCATTCGTCATGGCGGTAGTCGATGGAGGCAAGGGACGAGATGGTGTCCACCATCAACAGGGCATCGTGCCCTGCACGATCGATGGCCTCGCGGGCCTCGGCAATCCGGGAGGTGACGCCGGTGGATGTCTCATTGTGCACGACGGCGACCGCCTTGATCTTGCCTTGGCGATCCTCAGCGAGTGCGGCCTCGATCGCCTCCGGGTCGGCACCGTGACGCCAGTCGCCGGCAAGAAGCTGGACGTCGAGGCCGAGGCGTTTGGCGAGCTCTACCCAAAGCGAGGAAAACTGGCCGGTTTCGGACATCAATACGCGATCACCAGGCGATAGCGTATTGACCAATGCAGCCTCCCAGGCCCCGGTTCCGGAGGACGGGTAAACCACGACAGGGCCGGATGTGCCGAAGACCGGCTTTAGCCCTTCGAGGACCTCGCCGGCAAGCCGCGCAAAGGTCGGGCCGCGATGATCGATCGTCGGGTAGTCCATCGCGCGCAGAATGCGATCCGGGACATTGGTCGGCCCCGGGATCTGCAGGAAATGGCGACCGCTGCGGTAGGTCTCTGACATCGAGGCTTTCTCCTGAGGCAGACAAACGAGAGCATACGCACGGGCAGCGGGCCACCCGACAGCTCACCATCTATGCGTCGAAATCCAAAGAATGCCAATGTGGCGCGGTGGCGTGGCCACCTCATTGACCCAGGACGGCTATTGCCAAGGCCGATGGTATGCGGCCAAGCTTTGGGCCTGGATAAAGGAGTTGTGGGTGCTGCTTAAGGGAAATGGGGTGGAGCCAGGTGATCCGGCGCTGGCGGCGAAGCTGGAGCGGGCGCTCGAAGGCGATGTGCTGTTCTCGCCGTTCGATCGTGGTCGCTACAGCACCGATGCATCGATCTATCAGATCGAGCCGATCGGCGTTGTTCTCCCGAAGTCCGAGGACGATCTCGAAGCTGCGCTTGCAATCGCGCGGGAGGCCGGGGTCTCGGTTCTTGCACGCGGCGGCGGCACGTCGCAGGCCGGCCAGACCGTCGGCCGCAGCCTCGTGCTCGACTGCTCCCGCTACCTCAACCGCATCGGCGAGATCGAGCCGGACGCCGGCCCCGGACCGGACGTCGGCACCGTCTGGGTCGAACCGGGCGTCGTCCTCGATCACTTGAACAAGCGCCTCAAACCGCATGGTTTGTTTTATCCGGTCGACATTTCGACGGGCTCCCGAGCCACGCTCGGCGGCATGGCCGGCAACAATGCTTGCGGCGCCCGCTCGATCCGCTACGGCATCATGGTCGACAACGTGCTGGAGATCGACGCCCTGCTGGCAGATGGGCGACGCGGCCGCTTCGGGTACGTGCCCGGCAATCTTGAGGGTGATGGATTTGCCGATCTCGTTCAAGCGGTGCGGGATATCGCCAGCGATAATGTCGACGAGATCGCCGCGCGCTATCCGGAGGTGCAGCGACGGGTTGGCGGGTACAATCTCGATCGGGTCATCGCGGATGAAGCGGGCGGGCATAATATGGCGTCGTTGCTCGTCGGGTCCGAGGGGACGCTCGCCCTCTTTCGGCGCTTGAAGCTCAAGCTGTCCAGACTCCCGGCCCACCGGGTGCTGGGTGTCTGCCATTTTCCGACCTTTCACCAGGCGATGGCCGCGACCGAGGCCCTGGTCGGCCTCGGTCCGAGCGCTGTGGAGCTGGTCGATCGCAGCATCATCGAGCTCGGTAGGGAAATTCCGGCCTATCGTCCCCTGATCGATCGCTTCATCCGCGGCGAACCGGACGCGGTGCTGCTGGTCGAGTTCTCCGGCGAGGACGAGGCGTCCTGCCTGCGCGATCTGGAACGGCTGGATGAGGCGATGGCCGATCTCGGCTTTCCCCATGCGGTCCTGACCGCGATCAAGCCGGAGCAGCAGGCGCGGATCTGGGACGTCAGAAAGGCGGGTTTGAATATCGTCATGTCGATGAAGGGCGACGGCAAGCCGGTGTCATTCATTGAAGATTGCGCGGTGCCGCTAAACCATCTCGCCGACTACACGGCGGCGCTGACCGACTGCTTTACACGCCATGGCACGACCGCCACCTGGTACGCCCACGCTTCGGTCGGGACATTGCACGTCCGGCCGATCTTGAACCTGAAGCAAGAGAAGGGGGTATCGGCCCTCCGATCGATCGCCGAAGAGGCGATGGCGCTGGTCAAGCGCTACAAGGGTTCGCATTCCGGCGAGCATGGCGACGGTTTGGTGCGTTCGGAATTTCATGAGCGTATGTTCGGGACGAAGCTCGTCCAGGCCTTCAAGGAGGTCAAACAAACCCTGGATCCGAATGGGTCCTTCAATCCGGGCAAGATCGTCGATGTGCCGAAGATGGACGACCGCTCGCTCTTTCGCTTCAGACCGGACTACAAGGCGCTGCCGGTCGCTGCCGGCCTGGATTGGTCGGATTGGGGCGGTTTTCTCGGCGCCACCGAGATGTGCAACAACAATGGAGCCTGTCGTAAGGCCGACCCTGGCGTGATGTGTCCATCCTACCGCGTCACCGGGGAGGAACAGCATGTCACGAGAGGTCGCGCCAACAGCCTGCGTCTGGCGCTCTCGGGCCAACTCGGCAGCGAAGCGCTGACCTCGGACGAGATGGTCGAGGCCCTCGATCTCTGCGTCTCGTGCAAAGCCTGCAGGCATGAATGCCCGACCGGCGTCGACATGGCGCGCATGAAAATCGAAGTCCTCCACCAGCGGCGGGGCCGCCACGGGCTGGACTTGAAGGCGAAGCTCATTGCGGGTCTGCCGCGGTATGCTCCGTATGCGAGCGGTATGCGCTGGCTGCTGCATGCAAGGGATTGGGTGCCGGGGCTCGCGATGCTGAGCGAGTGGATGCTCGGATTTTCTGCAAAACGGACATTGCCACGTTGGCATGGGCAGCCCTACCGGCCGGCCCCGGATGAGATGCCATTCGGCGGCGACGGCAAGGATGTCCTGCTGTTCGCCGATACCTTCTCCACTTGGTTCGAGCCGGAAAACGCACGTGCCGCCGAGCGGGTTTTGAAGGCCGCCGGATACCGTGTCCATCATCCAGTAACCGCCGGGGGCCGCGCGCCCTGCTGCGGGAGAACCTATCTGGCGGCGGGTATGCTCGAGGAGGCGCGGGCTGAGATGCGCCGCTTCATCGAGGCAGTGACGCCGGCAATCCAAACAGGTGTGCCGATTATTGGCCTCGAGCCTTCCTGCCTCCTGACTCTTCGGGACGAATTTGACGCCCTCCTGCCAGGCGAGGGCCTGTCAGCAGAGAACGCACAGCTCTTCGAGGAATTTTTGGCGCGGGAAAAAGCAGAAGGCCGTCTCGATCTTGAACTACACCCCACGTCTTGGCGGCGCGCTCGTGTTCATGGCCACTGCCATCAAAAGGCCTTCGGCGCGATGGAGGCCATGAAGACCTGCCTGGACATGATCCCTGACCTGGAGCATCAGGCGATCGCATCGAGCTGCTGCGGCATGGCTGGCGCCTTCGGCTACGACAGCGCGCATTACGAGACGTCGATGGCCATGGCGGAGCTGTCTCTTCTGCCGGCTGTGCGCGCAACCGATGCCGAAACCACCGTCATCATCGCCAACGGCACAAGCTGCCGCCACCAGATCGAAGGCGGCGCCGGGCGAGAGGCTCTGCATATCGCCCGGCTGTTGGCGCTGGCGCTCGACGATCAAGGGCGCGGATGATCAGGGCAGCATGGCCCGCTCTATTGGATCGATACCGACAAGACCCCGCATAGCCACGGCACGGATGTCTTGGCTCCGTTCTTCGAAGGCGTTGGAAATCGAATGACGTAGCCACGCTACTAGCGGCCGGTCGGTGTTCCGATGCCGCTGAGTTTCTTGGTTACGGCGTTGGGTTTCGCTTCGCCCTCTTCATCTCCGTCCTCATCGGATGGCGCCTGGTCGATGACGACGGCCGGCGGATTGGTTTCTTCCGGGGTCAGGAACCAGCCCAGACGCATGGCCATCGCGCCGACGGTTGGCTGGCTCGTGAACACCGCCAACGGCACGGCTAGAAACAGGCCGACGAGAACAGGGCTCATCCAGGTCAGCAGATTGGGTGCGAGCTGATAGGCGACCAGGGCCCAGACGACGCCCATGATCGAGATCGTCCCGTAATTGGCGATCGCATCGCTCCAGCCCTCGACGCCATCGCCTCGCCGCTGACCTTTCCAGGTGACCTTGCGGCCAAGGAGCGTGTTGAGCACCGCCTGGGTCTGCTGGAACATCATGATCGGAGCTAGCAGCACGGAAAATACGAGTTCAGTGAGTGTGCTCTTGATCAGCCTGACGGCGCCACCAAAGGCCTTTCGTCTTTTCGGATCCGCGAGGGCCAGCGCCATGGCCATGAACTTCGGCAAGAACAGCATGCCCATGGTGATGCTGTACAGGCCGAGCATCTCGAAGGTTTTGGAGACGGGCCAGGTCGGAAACAGGCTGTCGGCGTCGGGAAAATAGGTCCAATCTGCGGTGTTCAGCCAAGCGGCTTCCAGCGTGGCGAGAAGCAGCAGCGCCAGCCAGAATACCGAGGCCAAGTAGGACATCACGCCGAACAGGAGATGCATGCGGTTGACGGCAAGGAGGCCTTTCATCGGCAGGAGGCGGCTATGCTGCAGATTGCCCTGGCACCAACGCTGGTCCCGCTGGGCGTAATCGGCGAGCGTCGGTGGCAGCTCCTCGAAGCTGCCGCCGACCTCCGGCACCAGCCAGACCGACCAGCCGGCGCGTGCAAGCAATGCGGCTTCAACGAAGTCATGGGAGAGGATTTCACCGCCGAGCGGCGGCTTGCCTGGGAGCTTGGGGAGGCCCGCATCGGCCATGAAGGCTTTGGTGCGGATGATCGCGTTGTGACCCCAGTAGTTGCTACGGCCAGGATACCAGAACGCCGTGCCCAGTGCGAACAGGGGATTGTAGAGGGCCGACGCAAACTGTTGTATCCGGGCGAAAAGCGTCTTGCCGCCGATCGGCTGCGGCGATGTCTGAATGAGGCCCGCCTTCTCGTTGGCATCCATCAGGCGGGCGAGATAGACCAGCGTGTCACCGGTCATCAGGCTGTCGGCATCCAGGCAGAGGAAATAGTCGTAGCGCTTACCCCAGCGCCGGCAGAACTCAGCGATATTACCGGCCTTACGTCCGGAATTGTCGGTGCGATTACGGTAGAAAATCCGTTCATTGGCCCGAAGCTCGGCAAAGAGCTTCGCCCACATCGTCTGTTCCTCGAAGACAGTGTCAGCGTCCTGGCTGTCACTCAGAACAAAGATGTCGAAGGCCTTTTCCTGGCCGGTGGCTTCAAGTGAGCGGTAAATGGCGGCAAGCCGCCTTCCGACCGCTTCCGGTTCCTCGTGATAGATGGGGACAGCGAGCGCGGTCTTGCCGCTGATAGTGCCCTCGGATGGTTCGACGAGCTGGCCTGCCCTCACCAGAAACCGAAGACCGAAGACATGCAGGAGAAATCCGGCGATCGCTG
Organism: Geminicoccaceae bacterium; assembly: GCA_051010395.1. GTDB lineage: Bacteria > Pseudomonadota > Alphaproteobacteria > Geminicoccales > Geminicoccaceae > JANQPX01. Next base: position 25,803 of record JBPCVQ010000507.1, read on the forward strand.
TCCAGAACGCCATGGAGATCCAGGCGAAGGTGAGCGTGAACAGGATCAGAATGCCGATTTCCGGAATCGACAGGCCGTCGGTTGCGAGAACACTCGCAAGGAGGCGCACGGCCGCAGCCGTGCCGATGATCACCAGGATCGTCAGGAGAAGGCGGCGAAGCGGTCCTGTGATGCGCGTCGCCTTTGACATCAGGTCGCTCTCGCTCGGAACGCGGCGCTAGAAGGGGCGGGAGAAGCTAAGATGTTCGTCCGATGCCGCGCCAGCTGAAACTGGTGGACCCCTCATTCCGTCGCACAAGGCCAGCAAGCCCCTGGAAAAAGCCACGTTCCATCGGAAGCGCACGCGCCACCATCGTGCTTGGTGACCAGGCTTCGTAGGGTTGGTGGTGCATTTCGCCCATTTCGCTTGGCGGTACGGCACTGGGCACGTGATCGCCCATCGCGGAGACAAATGCGGCCGGCAGGCTCTCAACAGGCAGGAGAAGTTGATCTGCGAATTGAGCCGGACCGTCGCACATCAAGAAGGCGGCGCGCCCGATCATCATGGCGCCTGCGCGGCCTTCGAGCACCTCGCCGAGCAAAGTGGTGAACCAGCTTTCCAGGTCGGCCTCGGCCTCGCGAACGGCGAGTGTAGCAAAATCGATGCCCACATGAGGGCGCCAAAGAGTGGTGGCTCGATCCAGAAAGGGATCGATCAGCCGATCGCGGACGACCAGAGCATTGACGCCGAAGCTCTTGAACAGCCGGCAAAGCTTCCGTTCTGCTGCCTGCCTGTCGTCGAGGCTTGGGCGGTCACTAAATGAGGCGTTTTTATCGTTCATATTGGTGTCCAACGGTATGTCCAGATTTCGGTTACGTCTTCGTCATTCAGGTGGAGGGTGGCGCGCATCTCGCAGAGCGGCTCACCGTTCGGAGCGAGATCAAAAGCCAAACGCCAGCCGCCGAGTTCCCTATTGTGTCGGAGTGTAATCGGGCCAAGTTCGCCCTGATGCGCCTTGACCGTCGCCTTCAGCTCAGCATCAGGGGCAAGCTCGTCGAGACGCCCCCCCTTGAAGTCGACCAGGAAACGCCGCTCAGCACCGGTCTCGCCCGGTCCGATGCGGGTCGCCTCGACGCGACCGAGCGGCGGCCGTCGCGGCTGATCGAGCTGGGAATGCAATCGATAGGAGAGATCAATCGCCTGGCCGGCTTCGACCGGGGCGTCAGGCACCCAGAAGGCCACGACATTGTCGTTGTCAACGTGATCGCTCGGGATCTCGATTAGCTCGACATGCCCTGGTCCCCAAGGCGAGGTCGGCTCGACCCAGGTGCTGGGGCGCTTGTGATAGCGCTCGTCCAGGTCCTGGTAATGATTGAAGTCCAGATCGCGCTGAAAGAGACCGAACCCGCGCGGATTTTCATCGAGAAAAGCGCTGACCTGCAGGTTGCTGTGGTTGGCGAGTGGCCGCCAGAGCCATTCGCCCGATCCGTTGTTGATCAGGAGGCCATCGCTATCATGCAGTTCCGGGCGAAAATCGTCGAACTGACGACCGCGGTTCTCGCCGAACATAAACATGCTGGTAAGCGGCGCGATGCCGAGCTTCTCGATGCCTCGGCGGGGAAACAGTGAGGCCTTCACATCCGCGACGGTAACCACGCTCGGATGAAGGATGAACTCGTAAGCGCCGGTGATGCTCGGGCTGTCGAGAAGTGCGAGGACCTTGATCTCATCCGCGCCGGGACCGGGCTTTTCCAGCCAGAACTCCCGAAACAACGGAAATTCCTCTCCCTTCGGAAGAGCCGTGTCGATCGCGAGGCCGCGTGCCGAGAGGCCGTATTGCTGGTCCCTGCCCAACAGGCGGAAGTAGGAAGCGCCGTGAAAGGTCGCGGTTTCTGGAAAATGTGCAGGCCCATCGGCTGCATAATGCACGGTCAATCCGGCAAAGCCGAGATCATCCGGTAGATCGTCGACCAGACCGTCGATATCGTAATTGAAGAGATCTTTCTTGAACCCGACCTCGGCGACGCCATCAGGCCCGATGACGTTGATCTTGATCGGTTTTTGGTAGTAGGAGCCGAGATGGCGGAAGACGATGCGGAAGCGCGATTCGTCGTCACGCCAAAGCGCTGCCTCGTCACGATAAGCGATCTTCAGATAGTTTGGCGCGTCGAGCGTACGCAGTCTTTCCGGCAGAACGAGCTCGTCGGGCTGATAGGGTTGGCTGGCGAGTTGTTCAGCGATCCCGCGCACATTGTCGAAACCAAAACCGCTCTCCGGCGCATGACCATTGGTTCCACGGGAGCTGGTTTCATGACCATTTTCACCGGCACCCTGAACAACGGGTGGTGAGGCCACGCTGAGCGCAAGGCTCGCAGTCGTCATCAAGAACTGGCGTCGACACAAGGACATAGGCGCGAACCCGAAACCCCATTTCTATGGTATGAACAATCACGGGCCGCGCCAGATCAAAGCCATTGGCTCTCCAACACGAGTGACGTCCGACTTTCTTCATTTTACTGTCGGTCTGTGGCCCAACCGTGACATAGGCAACATCACCGAGTGCCTCAAGTGCATTACGCTGATTTAACCTCTGTCAGGGGCAGGAGGCCTGACATCTCTGTTAACGCCTATGGCGCTGTTCCTATCCGTCTGCATCAAAAAAAAATGCGAGTGAAAACGCGATCAAACACGAGGCATGCAAAAGCCCATTTTTATCGAAAAATCAACAGGCTTTGACAAAATTACCGGCGAGAAGCGTTCAATAATCGTCGGAAATCCATATGCCAGCCTTCTTGGAGCGGAAAACTTGGAGAGCTTTACGGGATATCGATGCCCGGAGACCATGATCGAGGTCCGCCGGTTCGGCTGATATTGACAGCCGAGAGTCATGCAAATGCGTCAACATGCCACATACCGGATAGGGAAATAGTCAATTTGAATTAACCATAAAACGGAAATGTTGGGGGTGAAGTTTCCGTTCAGGTAGATTTCTCTTGACGAGATGACCGCAGGCTACATGATCATTCTTTCAAAGAACGGCCTGATTTTGTAGAATTGGGCGGTACGTAGCGTGGGATCGTAGCGATGTCAGAAACCGGTCACGTCCAGAGGCTGACCTTGCCTGGGCTCTTGAGCGTTGCCATCATTCTAGGCGGTGGGTTTGGTACGAGAGACGCCGTCGAAGCTGGTGCCCTCCATTCTGTATCCTCGCTTGTCCTTGTCGAAGCCAGCTTGGCTCAGGCTGTCGATCAGGAAAACGGATTGGTGGTGGAAGAACTGCCGGTTGACGGTGAGGTTCCGTTTTCTGAATTGAACGAAGCGCTTATCGCGGCACGCTCGCGGCTGGCGGAGCTGACCAAGGCAGCCGAAATCGCCAAAGTCGCCGGTGAGCTTCGTGAGGAGCTTCAGTCGAGCGAAGCCGAAAATCGCCAGCTTAAATCGGTTCTCAGCCAATTGCAGACGGATAGCAGCGATCTCCTGTCTGCAAGGCAGGCGGTCGAACGCCGGGTTGTGGAACTGGAGAAGGCTGCCGAGGCGGCGGCCGGCGAAATCACCCGGTTGCAGCGTGAGTTGGATACCGCGCGTGAGCAGATTCTGATCGCCGAACGACAGCAGGTGGAGACCGCCGCCGAAATGGCGGGGCTCAGGCAGACGACGGAAGAGTCGTCAGAGGACAGCGCAAGGTTGGCGAGGGATCTGGACCGGACTATTACCGAACTCGCCCAGGCGCGCTCGGAGCTAGCGGCGACAGAGAATGCCTTCGAAGATACCCGGGATGCGCTCAAGATCTCAGAGGAGGAGGCTGGTGTTCTTCGCCAGCAGCTGACCGGTAGCAGGTCCGAGACCGATGAGTTGCGGAACCGCCTGGAAACCACTGAAAATGATGTTGAGAGGTTCCGCGCATTGAACGCTGGGCTTGAGCAACAGGTCGGAGTCTTGAAGGCGGCGGCGGGCGAAGCCACGGATGCTGCGCGCCTCAATCTGTTGGCCGTCGAAGATCGGATTGACGAGATCAATGCAGCTTTCGCTTTAGTGAGCGCAGAAGAACTGTTGCCGGGAGTGGGTGGGCCGGTGGTGGAAGGCGAAGAAGTGCTGTCGCCTGCAGTGGTCGAGACGGTCGTAACACCCACGGCTAGAACGGCGGCTCGCGTTAGCGCAAGTGGCGGCTGGGTTCCCCGTCCGTCACCGCCGCGCGCCGAGATCCAGCAGAGGCTTGTCGCGGTGGCTGCATTGGAAGCCGGTCAAGCATCGACACAGGCGTCCAGCCCGCTTGCCGGCATAGTGAGCCAGGTGGCGGCGCAGGAACAATCAGATATTCAGGAGGCAGCGAGCGAGAGGCCGGAAATTGACCTCGCATCGTTGACGCCGGACCTGCCTTTGGACCAGCGTCAGAATGCAATAGCTTTGCTTGGCAAGCTCAAGGTTGAAAGGAACCAGCAGGGCCTGAGCATGACTGTGCCGGGCGCATTGCTGTTTGCCGTCAATAGCGAACGGATCGAGCCCGCGGCTTTCGACGCTCTCGCCGAAGTCGCCAAGCTCGTGGATATCTACGATGAGAGCGCCGTTCTGATCGTTGGCCATACCGATGCCGTCGGCGATGCCGGCTACAATCAGCAGCTCTCCGAGCGCCGCGCCGCATTAGTCAAGAAATACTTTGTCGAGAACTTCGAGATCAGCGCTGAGCGGCTGCAGATTCAAGGTAGGGGTGAGCAGGACCCAATTTCGTCGAATGCAACGGCCGATGGCCGAAACACCAATCGACGTGTCGAGGTCGTCATTCTCAAGTGAGCGACGCTCGGATTGCTTCCGAGACACTGCGCAAATCTCTCAACCATTAGGGTTGCAGCCCGACGATGGCAATCGCTATCGGGACAGGGTTGATTGCCTGCTATGCACTTCAATAGAAGCATAATCAATCGCATAGTGTGGCCCCTCAAGAAGAATTAACTGCCAATAACGGTCAATTTTCATTAGTTATAGCTTGAGCAAAAGACTAAACTAATAATTGATTTTTTTGCTAATTATCGCTAATTTATTATGATCGATCTTCGCCTTTTACGTCAGATGAATGATCGTCTTGAAAAGTTGTAACAAACAATTTGTGGAGGAATAAAATGGCTGTTTCTAAACTCGAGCTACTTGGCTCCACCGATCAATTGGGCCCTCGGTATGATGGCCTCCTGCCTGCGGACAGTCATGATGACCTGTCGCCTCCAATGACCATCTCGACCGATGATCAGCATGATCTTGCGCATCTGGAGCGATCGCCGAATGGTGGGCAGCAAACCACTCCAGTGACTATCGATAACGTCGCGGCAGGTGCTTGGTTACAACGCAAGCCCATTCAGCATCTCTACCCTCAAGCTTTTGATGATGCCTTCGATCGACTGAAGATCACCTACGAACATGGGGAACAACTTCTTTGGTGTCGCCATGCCGATCGCGAAAAGCCCTGCTACACGCCACAATTGCTCGCTGAACTGCTCGAGCTCTTCGCGTTGCTGCGAGACTCATATTCAGGCCTGGATCAGGCCTCTTTTCCGTTCAAGTACCTTGTTTGGCAAAGCGGAACGTCGGACATCTGGAACCTTGGTGGCGATCTCGCCTTGTTCATCAAGCTCATCGAGGCGGAGGACATCGAGAGCTTACGCGAATATGCCTATCGATGCGTGGATACGGTCTATCAGAACTTCACCAAGAGTGATCTACCCTATCTGACCATCGCTCTAGTTCAGGGTGATGCGCTTGGCGGCGGGTTCGAGTCCGCACTCTCCAACGACATCATCATAGCGGAGCAGCATTGTCAGTTTGGCCTGCCGGAAATCATGTTCAATATGTTCCCAGGCATGGGGGCTTACAGTTTTCTTTCGCGCAAGCTTAGCGCCACCGAAGCCCGATCCATGATCTTGAGTGGTCGTCTTTATTCAGCAGGTGAGCTTCATGACCTCGGATTGATCGATATGGTCGTTCCCACCGGCACCGGTGAGGAAGGGCTGCGGTCCTTCCTCGATCGTAACCGCCGCAGGCATCGCCCCCTTCTCTCCATGTCCCGGGTCGCCCGACGTTGCGGCGGTATCGATCATGCCGAATTGATCGACGTCGCCGACATTTGGGTGGAAAATGCCATGGGCACTTCCTCGAACGACCTTCGTCGAATGCGTCGACTGGTCAAAGCTCAAATGCGCCGACATGCCGATCCAATGCCGAGCCCACCAGACTGATTAAGTGCCATCCCAGATCAGCGGATTTGCTGATCACACGGGGAGGATCGTAATCAGCGATGCAGGACGGGGATTACGCCTGGTAAGGCTGGAGCTGCCGGTTCGGTTTCTTTTCTAACCGCTGCCTTCCATGCCGGCCGTGCTCTGGTCGCCGAGCAATGTTCTGAGCTCGGCGGACAGCCGGTCAAATTCCAGGCGAATCTCGGTGACCCTGTCAGCGCCTTCATCGCGTAGCTGATCGGGTCCGGCATTTCGCCACTGCCGGCAAAGCTGGCAGAGGCCCACGCCACCGATATAGGCGGCGCTGCTTTGCAAGGCGTGGTTTCGGTCACGATAGGCGATGTCGTCGCCGACTTCGACCGCAGCCTCCAGCTCATCGATCAGCCCTTGTGCATCTTCGATGAAATCGTTGACGATTTCGGCGAAGAACGTTGGGTCAGGGTCGAGAGTGCGCAGATTTCGCAGGTAATTGATGTCGATGGTGGTATGGCTATCCGAGAAACGGGGATGCCGAATGACCTTGGTGATCGCTCTATTGTCCGAAGGCTGACGCTGCCTCGCGAAACGCTTGACCGTCTCCAGAATGCCGTTCATTTCGAGCGGCTTGGTAAGGTAGTCTGCAAAGCCGGTTTCGATGCAAGTTTGCCTGGTCTCGTCGGTGGCATCCGCCGTCAAGGCAATAAAGGGCGGATGATGGGTTCCGACGCCCATGCGATGCAGCTTTACAGCTTCGAGGCCGCTCATTACCGGCATGTTGAGGTCGAC
>JBPCVQ010000508.1:0-5762 GCA_051010395.1 Geminicoccaceae bacterium
TCGACATCCGGCGCATAGCCGGCATTATCGTCAATGCCGCCTTCAATCTCTTGTGCGCCAAGCGGGCCAGAAGCGAGAAGCCAGACGCCGACAGTCGGCCCAATGGCCTTCCTGATCGACCCTGAAATCATCGAAGAGTAACCGGGCATCACTGGGTAACCGGAGCCTCGCCGCCATCACCGTCACCACTGCCCGACCCGCCGCTGTAGATCAGCTGGCCGATCAGGTCCTCCAGTCGAATGGAGGACTGGGTGAGCGTCACCTCGTCGCCTTGTTCGAGCATGTCGATATCGCCCCCAGGCTCGATGGACAGATATTTACCGCCGAGCAGGCCATCGGACATGACCGCAGCGGAACTATCGAGCGGCAGCTCGACGCCGTCCTGCACCGTAAAGCGCACCTGGGCACGGTAGCTTGCGGGATCCAGCGTCTGCTCAGTCACCGAGCCGATCTTGATGCCGCCGATGCGCACGTCAGCGCCATTGTCCAAACCATCGATCCGGTCGAATTGGGCGAGGAGCGCGTAACTGCCGCCCTCAGCACCCTTGTTGTTCTGGTAGGCGTAATAGAGAAAGCCGATCGCCACAACGAGAACGACGGCGCCGAGCACGGTTTCGAGAAAATTCCGGTTCATGATCCATCCATCATGTGAGGTCGGTCGACGGCGACCGATCCGGGAGTTGCCGGCGAATATCCAAGGCGCTGCACCAGCCGGTGGGTAGAAGACGTACCATACGCCTGAATGCCGCCTATCGCAGCGCCGATGGGACTGTGTCCTAGGGGTAAGACCACATCATTTGGTTCATGTGGGGTCTTGCAGTTGGACCAGAATTCAATCCGTTACGCTCCTCGCCAAGTCTAATTTCCGATGTGGTCGTACCACTAGGATCAATCGGCTGATTTCTCAAGCCCTAGTAATGCCGCGGCGAAATTCTCGGCTTCGAACGGCCGAAGATCGTAGACGCCCTCGCCAACGCCGACTGCATGAACCGGAAGGCCGAACTGCCGGGCCAGCGCCACGACCACACCGCCGCGCGCGGTGCCGTCAAGCTTCGTGACGACAAGTCCGGTCAGCGGCACCATCGAGCGGAACGTCTCGACCTGGGCCTTGGCGTTCTGGCCGGTGGTCGCATCGAGGACAAGCAATGTCTGATGTGGCGCGTCCGGGTTCTGCTTTTTAAGGACGCGCACGATCTTGGCAAGTTCGTCCATCAGCGCGGACTTGTTATGCAACCGCCCGGCGGTATCGATCAGAAGGACATCCGAGCTGGCAGCTTTTGCCTTTTCGAGGGCTTCGAACGCGAGCCCCGCCGCATCGGCGCCCGGCGCCTTGGCGATAACCTCGCAGTCGGTACGCCGTCCCCAGACTTCGAGCTGTTCGATCGCTGCAGCGCGAAAGGTGTCGCCGGCGGCGAGCATCACGCGTTTGCCGTCATTGATCAGCTGCTGCGAGAGCTTGCCGATGGTTGTGGTCTTTCCCGTGCCGTTGACGCCACAGACGAGGATCACCTCGGGTTTGTGGCTCGGATTGATCACGAGCGGCTTGGCCACCGGTGTCAAAATCTCGGCAATCTGCCCCGCGAGGACATGGCGCACGTCCTCTTCGGACACATCTTTGCCGAAACGGGTCTGGTTCAGGGTTTCGGCCAGCGCCATCGACGTCTCGACACCCATATCGGCGGCGATCAGGGCCTCTTCCAGTTCCTCGAGACTGGCGGCATCCAGCTTTTTTCGCCCGGTAAAGACCGAAGTGATGTTGTTCTGCAGATTTGAGGATGAACGGCTGAGGCCGGACTTCAGCCGCTGAAACCAGCCCGACGCGGGCTCGTTATCTTTAGAGCCCGCGCCGCCGGTAACGCCTGTGCCGCCGGCACTCATGCTGCGAGGCGTCCGACCAGCATGCCGTCCTCGACCCGCTCGGCCACGACGGGTGCGAGGCTGCCAGGGGCCGGCGCGTTCGCCGGATTGCCGAAGCGGAACGGCGCGAAGGTCTCGGTGTGGCCGCCCTGGCTCTGCTCGACCAGGAGCGTGGCGCTTCGCGACATCTCGCGATCGAGAAACCGGGTGAGCGCCTGTTCGCCAGCCCTGCGCAAGCGAGCCGCACGCTCCTTGGCCACGGCCTTCGGCACCTGCGGCATGCGCGCCGCCGGCGTACCTTCGCGTGGAGAATACGGGAAGACATGCAGGAACGTCAGTTCCGCCTCTTCGACCAAGCGAAGCGTGTTCTCGAACATCGCTTCGGTCTCGGTCGGAAAACCCGTAATCAGATCGGCGCCGAACGCAATTTCCGGACGGAGGCCCTTGCAGATACGGGTGAGCGATATGACATCGTCGCGCGTATGCCGGCGCTTCATGCGTTTCAAGGTCAGCGTATCGCCGGCCTGCACGCTCAAATGCAGATGCGGCATCAGCCTCGGCTCGGAAGCGATCAGCTCGAACAGATCAGGGTCGACTTCGGCCGGATCGATCGACGACAGGCGCAGGCGCGGCAACTCCGGCACCAGCTTCAACAGCCGGCGCGTCATCTGGCCAAGCGTCGGCTGGCCGGGGAGATCTTTGCCGTAGGACGTGAGGTCGACCCCGGTGAGCACGACTTCCTTGTGGCCATGTTCGACCAGACGGCGCGTCTGCGCCACCACCTCACCTACCGGAACGCTCCGGCTCGGGCCCCGGCCATAGGGGATGATGCAGAACGTGCAGCGATGATCGCAGCCATTCTGCACCTGCACGAAGGCGCGCGAGCGCCCATCCATGCCATCAATGAGATGGCCGGCGGTCTCCCGGATATCCTCGACGTCGCCGACCATGACGCGAGGTCCTTCCAGGACCTGGGTCGACAAGTCTCGCCAGACGTGAGGGTCGAGTTTTTCCTGATTGCCGACCACGTGATCGACCTCGCTCATCGCTGCATAGCGATCAGGCGAGATCTGCGCGCTGCAGCCGGTGACCACGATTTTCACGTCCGGCCGCTCGCGCCGAGCGCGCCTGATCGCTTGGCGCGCCTGACGTTCGGCTTCGGCAGTCACCGCGCAAGTGTGAATGACGACGACGTCATCCAGTCCTGCCTGGGCCGCCCGGCCCCGGATGATTTCGGATTCGAAGCTGTTCAGACGACAGCCGAAGGTGATGATATCAGGTTTGCTCAAATGACCGCTCGATTGTCTGGCGCCAGCATGTCCGGCTCGAACCGGCCTTTGAAGCTGTGGGTCGCAGGCCCGGTCATCGCGACCTGCCCGTCCCCCCCCCAAGTGATGTGCAATCGCCCGCCGTCAAGCCTGACCGAGGCGGTCTGCCCGACAAGATCACGCCGAATAGCCGCCACGACAGCCGCACAGGCCCCGCTGCCGCAGGCATTGGTGATCCCCGCACCGCGCTCGAACACCCGAAGACGAAGGGTTTCGCGGTCGATGATCGAGGCGACGCCGATATTAGCACGCTTCGGAAAGAGCGGATGCCGCTCCAGCTCCGGTCCAAGGGTCTCAAGATCGATCGCATCGGCATCATCGACGAAGAAAACGGCATGAGGGTTACCCATGCTGACCGCCGTCGGTCTGGATAGCGGCCCCGCTTCGATGTCGAGGAACAGCGTGTCCATCGGTTTTGCGAGCGGTATTTCATCCCAGCCGAGGCCGGGCTTGCCCATCTTGACCGTATAGCCACGAAGGCCAGGAGACGCTTCGAGCACACCTGCCCGCGTCTCGATCATAACCCTGTTCAACCCATGCTCTTCCATCATCAGCCGGGCGACACAGCGCGTACCATTGCCGCAAGCCCCCGCCTCCGAGCCGTCCGGGTTATAGACGCGCATGAACACATCGGCCTGCTCAGACGGCTCGATCAGCAACAGCTGATCGAAACCGACACCACGCCGCCGATCCCCGATCTGCTGGATCTGCTCGGCCGAAAGCGCCAGCTTTCCGCTCCGCTGATCGACGATCACGAAGTCGTTGCCAAGCCCGTGCATCTTATGAAAACCAAGCTCATCCATAACGCGCACAATACCCCCACTTTCCCCCTTATCAAGGCCGAAGGTCGGCCCGCCTTACGCTGTCGCGGTGCTTTTCTTGACTTCTTGGTGTATGACTTCCTATCTCCTCTCCCAGATTGCCCTCATTGCCGTAAGCAACTCCAGGACAGACTTGATGTTCGACAATCTCTCCAACCGACTTGGCAACGTCTTCGAAAAGCTGAAACGGCGTGGCTCGCTGTCCGAAAAGGACGTCGAGGAGGCGATGCGCGATATTCGGGTGGCGCTGCTCGAAGCGGATGTCGCGCTGCCGGTGGTCAAGGACTTCATCGCGTCGATCAAAGAGCGGGCAGTCGGCCATGAGGTGCTGAAGTCGATCACGCCCGGCCAGATGGTGGTCAAGATCGTCAATGACCGGCTGGTGGAACTTCTGGGCACGGAGGCCGTGGACCTGAACCTGGGCGGTTCTCCCCCACAAGTCTTGTTGATGGTCGGGCTGCAAGGCTCGGGCAAGACCACGACATCGGCCAAGATCGCCCACCGGCTGAAGACCAAGGAGCGGAAGAAGGTCCTGCTCGCCTCCCTCGACGTGCAGCGCCCCGCCGCCCAGCAGCAGCTCCAGGTGCTCGCCGATCAGACCGGCGTGGGCGGCCTGCCGATCGTGCTCGGCCAGCAGCCGGTCGACATCGCGGTGCGCGCCAAGGAGACTGCAGAGAAGGAAGGCATCGACGTCGTCATCCTCGATACCGCCGGCCGTCTGCATGTCGACGACAGCCTGATGGTCGAGCTCGAGTCCGTGCGCGACAAGGTCCGTCCGCATGAAACGCTGCTCGTCGCCGACAGCCTGACCGGCCAGGACGCCGTCCACCTCGCCAAGTCATTTCATGACCGGATCGGGATATCAGGCATCGTCCTGACCAGAATGGACGGCGATGCGCGCGGCGGCGCAGCACTCTCCATGCGCGCGGTCACCGGCCAGCCGATCAAGCTCGTCGGCATGGGCGAAAAGATCGACGAGCTCGAAGCTTTTCATCCGGAACGTGTCGCCTCGCGCATCCTCGGCATGGGCGATGTGGTCTCGCTGGTCGAGAAGGTCGCCGAGACCGTCGATCAGGATGAAGCGGAAGCGCTCGCCGCCCGCATGCAAAAAGGGAGGTTCGACCTCGACGATCTGGCGACGCAGCTGAAGCAGATGAGCAAGATGGGCGGCATGAACAACATCCTCGGCATGCTGCCCGGCATCGGCAAGATGCAAAAACAGATGGCGGAAGCCAAGATCGACGACAAGATGATCGGCCGTCAGCTCGCCATCCTCTCCTCGATGACGCCCAAGGAACGAAAAAATCCGCAGATTCTGCATGCATCCCGCAAAAAACGCATCGCCGCCGGCTCCGGCACCCAAGTGCAGGACGTCAACAAGCTGATGAAGCAATATCAGCAGATGCAGACCATGATGAAGCGTATGAAGAAGGCGGGCGGCATGAAGAACCTGATGGGCCGCATGCCTGGCATGGGCGGAGGCGGGATGCCGCCAGGTGGGTTGCCGCCCGGCATGTTGGGAAGGTAAGCGGGTCGGCCGGGCCCACGGCCTAACCTGGCTGACGTTCACTCAGAAACGCTTGTGTCTCCAATGCCTGGTGGATGCTGCCACCAGCATCGCCACCATGATGTGCCATGCGTGGATGGCCCCCCTGTTGGCAAGGGGTTTCTGATCTTTTTTCACCCGGCTGGTCGGAACTGCCATGCGTCCGGCCTGTTTGCGCGGCACGTCGCATAGCCGCTGGCCATAATGCTC
>JBPCVQ010000509.1:0-10830 GCA_051010395.1 Geminicoccaceae bacterium
CTTGATCCCTGCAACCGGAAACAAATCCGAAATCGGCATCATCGCCGAACCAATAATGCCAAACGCATGCTCAATACCATGCATCTGCAAAACCTTCACGAACGCCTCTTCCGTCGTCATCTTCATCGGAATTCTCCTTTGTTCTCTTGAGGTTGCTGGCGGTCTCAGAGCCGTTCGTCCCTGACGTAGTACCAGACATACATGAAACGCTGACCAAGCCTTCGGAATGGCGTCAGCACACCATGGCTCGGCAACGGCGAGGTGAAGATGGGGAGATCGAGCTCACCGCCCTTGCCCGCTACCATCTGCGCCATGCGCCGGCCGGCCTGGGCCGAATACATCACGCCATTGCCGCCATAACCCATGGCGTAATAGATCTGCTCGCCCTTATCCGGCTGGAAGATCCGGGGCATCATGTCGTGGCTGACATCGACCCAGCCCCACCAGGAATAGTCGAGATCGATGCCGCGAAGGGCGGGAAATTTTCGATAGAGCCCTTCCTGGAGGAGGGCCAAGTGCTTCGGGTTCTCGGCGTCTTTGCCTGTGACGGCGCTGCGGCTGCCGATCTGCACACGTCCATCAGGCAGGCAGCGATAGTAGTGCCGAAGGGTGCGTGTGTCGGTCAGCGGCGAGCAGGTCTTGAAGCCGCAAGCCTCCTTTTCGTCGTCGTCCAGCGGACGGGTGACGATCGAGTTGGAAAGGATCGGCATCAGTCGGTGCTGGGTGAACTTGCTGAGTCCGGGCGGTGTGTAGCCTGCGGTCGCCAGCGCCACTGCCTTCGCCCGAACGGTACCACCGGGGGTGGTCAGGTGATGAACGCCATTCACCGTCTTCCAACCCATGACCGGGCTCGCCGGGTGGATTTTTGCGCCCAGCTTCCGTGCGAGGTTCTGATAGCCAAACGCGAGCTTAGCAGCATGAATGCAGGTTCCATCGGGCTCAAAGAGAGCGCCGGCCGCTTCCTGTTCCTTCACATAATTCTCATGCAGCTCGTCCCGGCCCATGACGCGCGAGCCGTAGCCGAATACTTCGTTCAGGAGTTGGCTTTCCTTCTCCAGCTTCGGCATAACGCCTGGCTTGTGCGCGATGTAGAAATGGCCGCCGTCCTGGGGCTCACAGTCGAATTCGCCGCAACCGATCAGGTCGCGGAACACCTCGAATGCCTCGACGATTTCGCCATGCACCTTCTTGGCGACATCGACACCCCAGCGATCGATCCACTCCGAACGCTTGAGGCGTCCGGACGAGATCTGCGCCTGGCCGCCATTCCGGGTCGAGCAACCCCAGGCGACAGTGTTGGCCTCGAGCACAACCGCCTTGATGCCGTGCTCTTTCGCCAGATGAATGGCCGTCGAGAGCCCGGTATAGCCGGAGCCAACCACCACGACGTCTGCATCCATGTCGCCGGACACCGGCCCGTCATCCTTGGGCCTTGGCCCCGCCGTGTCGATCCAATAAGTCGGTGCATAGTCCCTGTTATGGCCAGGACCGGCGTCGACCAGCGGGTCGTAATGGGGATCATAGCTGGCTTTGGGCCAATGTTTCGGGCGCAGATGGTTTGGCATCGCCTTGGTCCTTGCACATGACGATGATGAAAACAGGGAGCAGATTCAGGCGGCGATGGGGGGGCGCTGCTTCCTGAAAGCGCGCTTCATCGAAATCTTGCCGTCCCGAAGCGTGAAGAGATCGACGCCTTCGGCTTCGATGCGCGAGCCGTCGCCACCGGTGCCGCGAAAGATCCACTCGGAGACAGCGAAATCGCCGTCGAGCCGGTGACTCGTGGTCTCCCAATGGGCATCGGGAAAGCTGGCCCAGACACCAGCAAAGGCATCGCGCACGGCATCGCGGCCTTCGATACGCGTACCGTAGACCTCGGAGCCGCCCAGCGTTTCGAACACGACATCATCGGTCATGAAGGACACAGCCGCATCGGCATCATGTCGGTTGAAAGCTTCGAACAAAGCACTCAAATCGGCTGTGTTGCCGCCCATGATCATTCCTCCAGGCTTCTTGTTAAGGAAGAAGGCACCTGCCGTCGACGGCATGGCGCGCCCCGTTGTTCCCAGAGATTAGGTCGGAAGAATGTCACCGCTTAGAACCAGAGCCGGCGTTTCTATGGCTCCAGTCCTTGCAGCTGCGCTCGGTCGTGTTCAGCCCGGGCCTGCGAGGCCCCCCGAAGGCTGCCAGAGCTCGATCGGGTTACCATCGGGATCATGGATGCGGGCAAAGCGGCCGACCTCGGAATCCCACTCCGCCCTGGTTTCGACAGCGATACCGGCGGCTTCGAGCTGCTTGATCATAGCATCCAGATCAGCAACCCTGAAATTGATCATCCATTGCTGGCTCGATCGGCCGAAATACTCGGTATCTTGTTGAAAAGGTTCGAACGCCGTCGGCCCGGCATTCTGTCGCCAAATGGGTTCGTCGCCGCCTACCCCAAGATGCCGTGCATACCACTGGCGAGCCGTATCGGTATCGGGTGAGCGAAAGAATACGCCACCGATTCCCGTCACTTTTTCCATCAATCTCTCCCCTGGTTCATGGCCTGCTGTCATTCAGCGAGGCCGCGATCTCACCTAAAATCCTGATGCCTGCCTCGATCCTGGTGGTTGGAATGGCGGCGAAACCGAGGCGGTAATGGTGTCTCGGCGGATGATCGCCGTTAAAAAAAACGTCGCCTGGTTCGATCAGTACGCCCGCCTGTTTTGCCGCAATCGCCAGTGCGCGGCTGTCCAGTCCGTCCGGACCCTCAACCCAGACGCTGGAGCCGCCAAGGCCGCATTTGACGACCGATGACGGCAGATACCGTTCCATGGCGGTGCGCATGACGGCGGCGCGCTCCGCCAGCACGTCAATGTTCTTGCGCAGGAGGCGATCAAAATGGCCGAGCGCCAAAAACAAAGCCAGTGCGCGCTGGTTGTTGGTCGGCGGGTGGCGAAGCATCAGACGGCGAAGAGCCCGTGCCTCGCGCACAATCGCCGGCGGGGCGACGATGTAGCCGACGCGCAAGCCAGGCGCCAGCGTCTTGGACAGGCTGCCGACATAGAGTACACGCCCGTTTGCGTCCATGCCGCGCATAGCGGTCGAGGCCTTTTCGGAAAGGCCGAAATTGCTCTCGAAATCATCCTCTATGATAATCATATCGCGCTGTTCTGCGCACGCTAGGAGACGCTCGCGCCGGGCCTTGGATAGGCGCACGCCCGTTGGGCATTGTCGGCTCGGCGTCAAAAAGAGAAAGCGGCAATCCGGAGGCAGGCTGTCGGGATCGACACCGTTTTCATCAACGGGCAATGTTTTGAGCTCGGCCGACTTTAGCGAGAATATGTTGCGAGCATCAGGATAGCCGGGCTCTTCCACGCCGACCACCATGCCCGGGCTGACCAGGAGCTCGGCTAGAAGGAAGAGGGCCTGCTGCGCGCCTAGGGTGATCATGATTTCATCTGATGCCGCCCAGATGCCGCGCCGAGGCAGGATACGGGTTCGGATCTGTTCGACGAGTTCCGGATCGTCTCCGTCGACAAGATCGGCCGCCCAACCTCTGATCTCAAGTACGCTCAGTGCCTGCCGGGCGCATTCGCGCCAATCATTGATCGGAAACAGGGTCGGGTCGACCTGACCGTAGATGAAGGGATAGGGAAAATTGAGCCAGTCCGCGGGCTTGGCGATATTGCGCTGGTCGCCTGGATGGATCGTGAGCCGCTTCGCCCAATCGACACTTCCCGCCGGCTGCGGATGGACACCTTGCGCAGGTGGCAGGTCCTGCCCCCCCGGGCGGACGAAATAGCCGCTGCGCTCTCGCGCCTCCAACACACCTTCGTCGACCAGCTGCTGATAGGCGAGCAATACGGTGTTGCGCGCGACGCCGAGATTCTTCGCGAGCTGGCGGCTGGAGGGTAAAGGCGTATCCGCGCCAAGCCAGCCCTCGGTAATCGCACTCACGACCATCTCGCGCAGCCTTGCCTGCAGCGGTCTTCCGCTCGCTGCCGTCCGCGCGAACAGCCTGTCCCATGAGGCTTGGTCTATTCGGCGGGACACGTTGCCTCCAAAGTTCATTCGACGCTGCTAGTGGTATGACGATATCATCTGATAAACTTGAAGCCTCGCAGTTGATATTGGAATCAATGCGTTACACTCCTCGCACGATATATCAGCAGATGTTGTCGTACTTCTAGGAAGTCATACTCCCGATCACCGCGACCATCGTCAATCGAACTTTGCCAAGGCAGTGGAGCTTGACCATCATTAGATCAGGGCCTCCTCGATGATCGGCAGCGAGACGACAAAGCCTGCACCCTTGCCTTGATCCGGAAGGAGTTTGAGCGAACCACGGAGGCTGTTCATGATCTGCCAGCTGATGGCAAGGCCAAGGCCGGCGCCCGAGCGGTCCGAGGAGGTTTGCGACCAGCCTCGGGAGAACTTTTCGAAGATGCGATCGCGATCCAGAGGATCGATACCGGGGCCATTATCCCTGACGATCACCTGATAGGTCCGATCGTCGATCAGGCTTCGGACCTGGACATATGGATCTGTGCTCGAATTATATTTGATGGCGTTCGAAAGGAGATTCACGAAGACCTGATTGAGACGATCAGGGTCCGCTTCGACAAACGCATTGCCCGCACGCTCGACGGAATGAAGGCGCACACCGGTTTTGGTCGCGAGGCCGATACTGGTCTCGATGGCGCGTTCCAGAACGATCTCGGCGTCCATCTTCTCCAGTCTGAACGTCGACTCGCCGCGTTCCAAGAGGCTGAGATCGAGGATATCGTCGAGGAGCCGGGTCATGCGCTCCGATTCCCCCCTGATAATGCCAGCGAACCGTCGGGTCTGCTGAGGTTCCAACTCCTCGGTATCGGCCAGAATTTCGGAAAAGGAACGGATGGAGGCCAGCGGCGTGCGCACCTCGTGGCTGACCGTGCTCAGGAAGTCGTCCTTTTGCAGATCGAGCTGCTGAAGGCGCTCATAGGCGACCCGGAGCTTTGCGGCCGTGTCCTCGAGCTCATCTGTTTTCTGCTGCAGCTCATGGCTATATTCGATCACCTGCTGAGTCTCATCAGCAATCCGCATGAGGGCATCAAGGCTGATACGCTCGCCGGTCGTGACCTGGGAAACCATGGCGCTTGCTGATGCAGCACCGACATTGCCGGCGAGTTGTCGTTCCAGCCGATCGATGAAGGCATCGTCGATGATGGGATTGAGGCCTTCCTTGCCATCCCGTTTCGCCATGTCCGAAAACAGCTTGTGGGCGGGATCCGCTCCGAGGATGCGCTGCGCCAGCACGAACAGATCACGGCCGGTGGCGGAGCGCTGGATATAGCGGAACGCCTCCTCGCTACCTCGTTCGAACACATCGATAAAGAGGCGTCCCTGGACCAGCTCGAGCGGTGCCGGCCGTGTTATGAGCGACACCAGGACGAACAGCCCGACATTAGCAAAGAGGCTCCAGAACAGGGCATGCACGAGCGGATCCATATCGCTCAAGCCAAAGAGGCCTTCGGGCCTGAGCCAGGCAAGGCCATAGGGCCCGTATTCGAGCGCTGCCGATGATAGGACGAAGTGGCCTTCGAAACTGGGCAGGAAAAGCGTGTAGCTCCAGAGGATGAAACCGGCCAGCAGACCGGCCGTCGCCCCCTTGGCCGTCGCATGTTCCCAATAGAGGCCACCGACCAGTGACGGCAGGACTTGCGCAACACCGGCAAAAGCGATGAGGCCGATCGAGGCCAGCGCCCCTGTTTCACCGCTCAGACGAAAATAGAGAAACCCGAGCAGCAGGACGACGCCGATACTGATGCGGCGGCTGGTCAGGAGAAGACGCTTGACGTCGCCGCTGGCGGCCAACGCCGTGCCTGGCAGGCGAAGGGCGAGCGGCATGACGATGTGATTGGAAATCATCGTCGAGAGCGCGATGCAGGCCACGATCACCATCGAGGTCGCTGATGAAAAGCCGCCGAGAAAGGCGAGAAGCGCCAGCATCTCCTGATCCGCCCAAAGCGGCAGCGTGAGAACGAACATGTCAGGATCGGCGCTCGGCGAAAGATTGGCGAGGCCGGCAAGGGCGATCGGTAGTGTGAACAGGCTGATCAGGAAGAGATAGAGAGGAAACAGCCAGGAAGCCGTGCGCAGATGGTCCTCGTCGGTGTTCTCGACGACCATGACCTGAAACTGTCGAGGCAGACAGAAGATCGCGACACCCGCAAGGAATGTCAGTGTTACCCAGCGCGGGCCAAATACGGCGTCGGCGTTGATCAATTCGGGGTCGGGCATCTTAAAGGCGTTGCCGATACCATCACCGATGGCGAAGACGACGAAGAGGCCGACGGCCAGGAGCGCGGTCAGCTTGACGATCGCTTCGAGTGCGATAGCGGCGACCACGCCGTGGTGGCGCTCATTGGCGTCGATATTGCGTGTGCCGAAGATGATCGTGAAGATTGCCATGCCAACAGCGATCCAAAAGGCGGTTACGAAGTCCGTCCGGCCGAGTTCTGCTGGATCGAGCGCGTCGGCGGCATTACCGACGACCTGGAAGCTGATGGTCAGGGCTTTGAGCTGCAACGCGATATAGGGCGTGGTACCGATCACCGCTATGAGGGTCACCACGACGGCGATGATGGTGCTCTTGCCGTAGCGGGATGAAATCAGGTCGGCGATCGACGTCACACGATGCACGCGGCCTACGCGGACGAGCTTCCTGAGAAAGAACCACCAGCCGGCGAAGACCAAGGTGGGGCCTAGATAGATGGTGATGAATTCCAGACCGTTGCGCGCGGCCGATCCGACCGCACCATAGAACGTCCACGATGTGCAATAGATGGAAAGGGACAAGGTGTAGACGAGAGGAGATTGCAGAAAGCCAAGCTGGCCTCGCTTCGCCTGTCGATCGCAGAAAAAGGCGACAGCGAAGAGAATGGCGACGTAGGCAAGCGCTGCCAGCAGGACGAGTTTCGGCGACAGCATCAGGTCATGCTGTCCTGTTCCGACACCGGGTTAGACTCTGCCGGATGATCGATGACATCTCCACCGACAAGGTGCCGGGCGAACACTGCAGCACCAATGATTAATGCGGCCCAGATGCCGAAGACATAGATGACGATGAGCGGCACACCCATGATCGCTGCCGGGACGGCAAAGACCCTGATGGCCGGTGGCAAGAGGAGGGCCAGCCCAAAGAGGGGAAGGCAGAGTACGATGTGCCGAGCCTTAGCTGTGAGTGACCGGCGCATCATCGCACCACGGTCAGCTTGGCAACGGCCGCAATGATGTCCTTGTTGGCAAAAGGCTTGGTGAGGAAAACATCGGCGCCGACCGCGAGAGCTGTGTCCCGATCCTGCCGCTGTCCCTTGGCCGTCAGGACGATGACCGGAAGCGTACGTAAGCCGGCGTGGCCTCGAATCTTCTTCAGAACGTCGAACCCGTTCAGGCCAGGGAGCATGACATCCAGAATGAGAAGGTCGGGCGCTGCTTGCCAGAGGCATTGCAAGGCAGCCTCGCCATCGAGCGCCGTCGTGACCTGATAGCCCTCGCGCTCCAGGATGAAGGTGAGTGACTCGATCAAATGCGGTTCGTCTTCAACGATCAGAACGTGCTTGTCCAAAATCAGCTTCTCCCAGGAAGCCTCCCCAAAAACCCTAAAACCCTGCCTCGCCGTGCAAGTTTTCTATTCTTTTACTGCCAATATCGAGGCGCGGCAAATCAACATCTATCGACCTCCCGTCGAAACAAGCGGTTTCAGCGGTTGACGATAGGATCCTCTTCGCGATGACGGCAAGCTTCCCGCGGACAAAGGCGGCAGTTCAGGCCGATCGGCGTCACGGCTTCGATAGCTGAGAGGTCGAGACCATCGGCATAGATCGTCTCGCCTGCATAGAGAGCATCGCAGGCGAGCATGATCGATACCAAGTGACGCCGCTCTTGAAATCCAGTCTCTTCCTTGGCGATCGCCCCCGCGATGAACAGGAAGCGATCACCGTTCGGCAATTCGGCAATCTGACGATGGAAGATCCCCGGCGATTGAAAAGCGCTGTAGACAGCCCAAAGTGGGCAGGCATTCCCATAGCGAGGCAACGGAAGACGCGGCAGCGGGAAGCGCTTGGTGACGAAACCTGCAGGATCGGAACGCATGAAGGCAAAGGGAATACCGGCCTCGTCCGGCCGCCTGAGAGTGACGAGCCGATGGCAGGCTTGTTCGATGCTGACCCGATGCTTTTGTGCCAGAAGGGTGACGTCGTAGCGAACGTCCAGCGCATGCTGTCGAAATGACCGGTAAGGCATGAGCAGAGCACCTGCGGCATAGGATGAAAGGGCGCGAAACGCCTGCTTCCGGGCATCCGGCGTGGTCAGACAGTTGGAAGCATCGAGTTCCCGTTCGATTAGATCACGAAATGAGAGAGCAGCGGCGAGCCTTGCCATTTGAAATCGCTTCGTTGTCGCCTGGATGGTCTCGGCGAAGATCAGGCGACGCCCGCCAACATCATGATGCCAATCATTGCGAGAACCCTGGCTCGACAAATCCGGTGGTGAGACCGTTTCGACGGTTATGCCGAATTCCTGCTCGAGCCGGGTGATCAGTTCCGGCTCGGAGGGTGCCGCTCCCTTTGACCAGATGCCGTTCAGGCTGGCCGCAGCCTTTTCCAGTGCTGGAAAATAATTATTCTTCTCCCAAAGCAGCTCGTCGACTTCATCCCTTGGTGCCAGCGAATGGGCCTTGGTTTCGGCTTTGTCGAAGTAAGCAGCGAGCTTGGTCGCGACGTCTGCGAGACGCTCGCTTTCCTCACCGATGATCCGATCGAAACGACCACGCTGCGCCATGTCGAGGTCATCGACACTCTCCAGGATCTCAGCGGCCGATCGAATAGCCGTCACATTGGTCAGCATCGTGTGGACGGCTTCGCCGAGAAACGGATCGTGTTGGAGCCGGTCGGACAGGGCTGCCGTCATATCTTTTTGATCCTGAAGTGCTCGGTAGGTCAGGACCAGCGCCCTCGCCCATTCCGGCTGGCGTCCCACCAGATCGAATGCGCTCGAAGGTGTGATATCGAGATTGCCGAAGAGAGGCTCGCCGGCGAGCTCCGCCAAATGCTCGGCAAGCCGCCGCTCTGCGGCACCGTCCAGGCTTTCGAGATCGACTTCGAGCACAGCTGCGGCTTTGTGCAGAAGCCGGCCACCGATCTGGCGCTTATTGGCCTCGATGAGATTGAGGTAAGATGCTGAAATTCCTATCTCTGCAGCGAGTGCTGCCTGGGTACGGCCGAGCAACTTTCTGCGTTCGCGAATTTTGGAACCGGTATGGGCATAGGACACGGCGTACTGCACCTCGGCACTCGTTTGATCGGTAAAATAGTAAATTATTTACAGATTGACGTCGACATCCTGAAATATATTTACAAAAAAACCTTTAAATAACAAATTCTTATTGCGCCGATGACAAGATCTGCTGGATACTTTTTACCCAAGAGGGCCGCATGGCTGCGTGTGACGACGCAGGTCCTACGGGCGCCCTTGCAGAGCGAGAATTATCCATCAAGGGAGGCCAACATGGCCAAAATCATCAAAGACGTGAGCCGGCGCGGCTTGCTGAAAACCGGAGCCAAGGGTAGCGCGGTGATCGCCGCTGGCCTGGCGGCGCCGATGATCTTCACCAAGCGGTCATGGGCCTATACCAATGAGCCGACCGGCGGCTCCGTGATCCTCGGTTTCAATGTTCCGCAGACCGGCGCCTATGCCGACGAGGGCGCCGACGAACTGCGCGCCTATGAATTGGCCGTTGAGCACATCAATGGCGAAGGTGACGGCGGTATGCTCAACACCTTCTCCTCCAAGGAACTCAAGGGTGACGGCGTCAACGGCAAGAAGGTCGAGTTCGTCACCGGCGACACTCAGACCAAATCTGACGCCGCGCGCGCCAGCGCCAAGCGCATGATCGAAAAAGACGGCGCCGTGATGATCACCGGCGGCTCGTCCTCAGGCG
Organism: Geminicoccaceae bacterium; assembly: GCA_051010395.1. Taxonomy (GTDB): domain Bacteria; phylum Pseudomonadota; class Alphaproteobacteria; order Geminicoccales; family Geminicoccaceae; genus JANQPX01. The sequence continues at coordinate 9,965 of JBPCVQ010000509.1, forward strand.
TGGCGATCGCTGTTCAGGGTCTCTGCCAGGAGGCGGGCGTCATCTTCATGGCCGGCCTCACCCACTCCAACGACACCACCGGCAAGGACCGGCGCGCTAACGGTTTCCGGCACTTCTTCAATACCGAAATGTCCGGCGCCGCTCTTGGTCCCGTGCTGAAGAATGCGTTCGGCGAGGACCGTGTCGCCTATCACCTGACTGCCGATTACACCTGGGGCTGGTCCCAGGAGGGCTCGATCAAGAAATATACCGAGCAGCTCGGCTGGCAAACCGAGGCGGCCGTTCGCACGCCGCTCGGCGCTGGTGACTTCTCGCAATATATAACGCCGGTGCTCAATTCCGGTGCCGACGTGCTGGTGTTGAATCACTACGGTCGTGACATGGTCAACTCGCTGACCCAGGCGGTGCAATTCGGCCTGCGTGATAAGCAGGCCAACGGCAAGGACTTCGCCATCGTCGTTCCGCTCTACAGCCGTCTCATGGCTCAGGGTGCCGGCGAGAACGTCAAGGGCATCTTCGGATCGACCAACTGGCATTGGTCGCTGCAGGACGAGGGATCGCAGGCTTTCGTCAAGTCGTTCGGACAGAAATACGGCTTCCCGCCGAGCCAGGCAGCGCACACCTGCTACTGCCAAGCACTCCTCTACGCCGACGCCAGCCAGCGGGCCGGCACGTTCCAGCCGTCAGAGGTCGGCAAGGCGCTCGAGGGCTTCACGTTCGACGGTCTCGGCAATGGGCCGACCGAATACCGGGCCGGCGATCACCAGTGTTTCAAGGATGTGCTGGTGGTGAAGGGCAAGGAAAACCCATCCTCGAAGTTCGACGTCCTCGAGGTGGTCGAGGTCACGCCGCGTGCGCAGGTCGAG
>JBPCVQ010000510.1:0-23026 GCA_051010395.1 Geminicoccaceae bacterium
AATACAGCGCACGACGCCAAAGCTCTTCCTGCGCTGAACGACCGATGCTCCGAAAATCCCGCCCGTCCATGAAAACAACATAGCAAAACTTCGTAACTATGCCCGGTATATTCGTGGAAAATTAGTAGCCTAACGGAGTCGCTAGCCGAGATTTGCTCAACCAATAGGTTGAGCTGCCTTTGGTGCGCAGCAAATCGCTCCAGTAAAGTCGAGGTTGCCCATACTGGCACGATTTTCCCGATCGAGGAGATCCAGGTCCTCTTCATCGAGCCATTCCATCATTAATGTCCGATATGCTGTGATCTCTTCTCGCGACGGAACATGAAACTCATCATTGGTCGAGAGCCGGCCGACAACAATCATCCCATGCATACCCATCGGGAGATGGGGAATACAGTGATACTCATATGTTCCAGGAATCTCGAACCGATAGGACCACTGGTCGCCGGCGCGGGTCATGATCTGGCTTTGAAAGGCCATCGCACCTTTAGGAAAACCATCTGGGAAGGTGATGACATTGTGCTCCTCGTCAGCTTCGTTGATCCAAGTAACCCGATCACCTGGCTCAATCTGGAGGTGTTTGGGGGCAAAAACCATTCTTAGATTGTCATAGTCGCTGACAATCCGGACAATATGCTCTTCCGCATTGGTGACAATCGGCCAAAGCAAGATGGATAGGCTGATGCCTAGTTGGCCCATCCAAGATAGCTCGACGTGTCTATTCATTCGACATTGACCGTAAGCTTCATGCGCGGGTGAATGGCGCATCGAACTTTTACCTTGCCGGGAGCAGTAAACGTATGAGATGCGGAGGTGCCTGGCCGTTGAGCGCCAATGTCGAATTTATGCCCCTTTGATCTCGAATAGACGTTGTGAGTTTTTTTGTCATTATTTGCGAAGTTAATGGTATCGCCCACCGAAATATTTACATTTTTCTTTGAGAAAGCCTTGCTTTCTTGGATGATAGTTAGCTGCTCAGCTCCAGCTATTGGAACAACAATGAACATTGCGCAGACTGCATTAACGATAAGAGCCTTGGAAGACATCTTTAGATTCCTCTGTAACATCAAAACTACCGCGGTAGTTGAACGAACTCCACAGGATCATCGTCACTCGTCAACGTTTTCATGAAGGCCACAAGGTCGCGCTTCTCCCGTGTGGTTAGGCGCAGCGGTTTCATGTCTTCCGAAAGGCTTGGTCGCTGTATGCCACCCTCGTTATAATGATCTATGACGAGCTCAAGCGACGAAATTGATCCGTCATGCATATAGGGACCACGGCGATCGATGTTGCGGAGGCCCGGCGTTTTGAAGGCATGTCGCATTTTTACGATGCCCGGCAGCTCGCTACCTCGGCCAAGATCCGTATCGGCTAGGCCGATGTCATGAAAACTATCATCGGTGAACCGCCAGCCGGAATGACAGGTGGCGCACCGAGCCTTTCCATTGAAGGTGCGAAAGCCTCGTTGAGCCGATGCCGAAATGGCCCCTATGTCGCCTTTGATCCAGCTATCGAACGCTGCTTCACCAGATACAACTGTTCGCTCATAAGTAGCGATTGCCATAGCGATTCGGGCACTTGTGATCTCGGGATTACCATCGAACGCCGCCGCAAACAGATCTGCGTATTCTTGAATGTTCGTCAGCTTCTTGATGAGCTCATCGAGCGGCATGTTCATCTCGACACCTGCTTCGATGGGCCCTAGTGCCTGCTCTTCAAGTGTTTCGAAGCGACCATCCCACATTAGGGCTTCCGACCATGCTGCGTTGAGAATGGTCGGGCTCCGCCTGCCAAGCTCAGTCATACGGTCGCCAACGCCAACTGCCAAACCATCGCCCCAGGCGAAGCTTGGGTTGTGGCAAGACGCACAGGATTGCATATTGGAGCGCGATAGGCGCGGGTCGAAGTAAAGAGTTTGTCCCAAGCGAGCTTTAGCTTCTGAGAATGGATTTTCTTCAGGAAACGGAATTTCTGCCGGTCGCCTATAGTCAGCCTGTAAGATGGCCAGTTCTTCGCCAACAACATAACTGCCCAGAGGGTCGGCCATGACTGATGCTGCCGCGACGGTGATAGAAGTCACGGTGAAAAAAATAGCGCGAGTTGAAAATTTTCTCGAAAGCCAAGATCTCATTGCCATGTCATCCAAATGTTCGAGCTAGCATGCTTCGGTCGACAAAGTAGGATGAAGAGGTGAATAATCTATTAATAACGCCAATGAATGTGATTCGTGCATTTTACTTAAAAGGTACGATTTTTTCGGCGGCTATTCTGAAGACTCTTGGGGTTATTTTCTGAGAACGGTTTCCGGTTTTTTAACACCAGGCTGTTATTCAACTTTGGTCGCAACTCAATCCCGATCTAATCAGGGATTGTCGCATTTAGTCTAGAGGTCTGTTGCAGCAGGGGAATTGGACAAATGAGACTCAGATTCGATCGGCTGAAGCTGGCTCATCAGCTGCCAATTCTTATCGTTGGTGCAGGGTTGCTTGTCGGTGTAAGCCTTGGATTGTCAACCTATTTTAATGCAGCAGCTAGTCTTGAAGACGTCGAACGTGAGAAGCTGCTTGTTGCACTCGAAGGGCGCAACGCGACACTGCAATCCTATCTAACTGGAATCCAACAAGACCTCGAAATCGTTGCCTCGAGTGTCACAACTCGCTGGGCGCTGGCAGGTTTTGAAGAGGGGTGGGCTGAGCTTGAAGAGAATCAAACCGAGCAACTTCAAGGCTCATACATTTACGACAACCAATTCCCTTTGGGGCAAAAACACAAGCTAGATGCCGCCGCCGACGATACGACCTACAGTGAAATTCATGCCCTCTATCATCCTTGGTTTCGCGGTCTACTTGAGGAACGTGGTTACTACGATATCTTCTTGTTCGATGCTGACGGCAATCTCGTATACACGGTTTTTAAAGAGCGTGATTTCGCGACGAATATGGAGAGGGGGCCATGGCGTGATACAGACTTGGCCAACGCGTTCAGATCGGTGCGTGACAATGATCAAGCATTTTTTGATTTTCGACCTTATGAGCCAAGTAATAATGCACCTGCAAGCTTCATTTCTAAGGCTCTTCACGGCGAAGATGGCGAGTTCTTGGGAGTTTTAGCCTTCCAAATGCCAATTGATCGGATCAACGCAATACTGCAAGAAGCGACGGGATTGGGCAACACCGGAGAAACATTTCTTGTCGGCGATGATTCGACGATGCGCAGCGATTCTCGTTTCTCCGATGAGTCCACGATGCTGCGGCGTCAGGTTGAGATGAAGGCGGTTGAACATGCCTTCGCCGGTCAAAGCGGTGCATCAAGCGAAGTTACTCAAGAAGGCAACAAGCTTGTCGTGGCGTACATGCCAGTAGATTTTGCCGGTGTACGCTGGGCGCTGTTAGCGCAGATCGATCACGCGGAAATAATGGCACCAGTTATCGATTTAGGGATCGAGACCGCTGGGATCGCATCGGTGATCCTGGTCTTCTTGTTTGGAATCGGATGGATGATGGCTAAGAGTATAGTCAATCCCCTTAATGATATTATTCAGGCGGTGGGCGAGCTTGCCAAAGGCGAGAGCATCCAGGTTCCAGGCAGCAATCGAGGTGATGAGATTGGAGTTTTGGGTCGTTCACTGGATACTGTCTATCAAAGAGGGCTAGAGGCAGCACGTTTGCGGTCAGCGCTCGATAGCTGCAGTACGATGGCGATGGTCGCAAATCGTCGCTTTGAGATCATTTATTTAAATCCGGCTCTGGAAGAATTCTTTCTTCGTTTCGAGGATGAGATTCGAGCTAATCTCGCAAGCTTCAAGGCCAACGAAATCATTGGCCAACATGTCAAATGCTGCGGCGAGCAGCTAGCACAATTTGAAGCAACAGCTGAGATGGCCGGTACAACGAAGATTTCGATGGCGTTTGGTGGCCGTCGTATGGAGCTAGCGGTCAGCCCGGTGCATAATGAAACCCATGTGTTTTTGGGCATTGTATTAGAATGGGTCGATGTCACGATCGATCTCTCCATGAAGGAGGAGATTGATCGTGTAATCGCTGCAGCTCGCCAAGGCGATTTCAACCAGCAAGTCGATCTTGAGGGTGTTGAAGGTGTGTACCGAAATCTCGGCGACGGTATGAATCAAATGATCCATGTTATCGCTGATGCTACTAGCGAACTCGGCGCGATGCTCGAAGCCATGGCCAAGGGTGATCTGTCTAACCGTATTGATGTCGATTTCCAAGGTAAACTTGGCGATCTCAAGGATCATGCCAACAATACAGCCTCCCAGCTCGCCTCAATAGTTGCAGAAATCAAGGTCACGGCAGCTGAAGTCGCCAATGCTGCCGCGGATATTAATTCAGGAACAGAGGACCTCGCCACGCGGACCGAGCAGGCCGCCTCCAATCTCGAGGAAACTGCGGCTTCGACAGAGGAGATGGCGGCAACGGTCAAGCAGAATGCTGAGAACGCCAAGACCGCCAATCAGCGAGCGGATACTGCAAATCAGACAGCAAGCAAGGGTGGTGCTGTCGTCGAGCAAGCGGTCTTGGCGATGAGCGGCATTGAGACCTCAGCGCAGAAAATCACTGATATCATCGGGGTGATCGATGAAATTGCCTTCCAGACCAACCTCTTAGCGCTCAACGCTAGTGTCGAGGCAGCACGTGCAGGGGAAGCCGGCAAGGGATTCTCTGTCGTTGCTCAAGAAGTCCGTCAACTTGCTCAACGCTCAGCACAGGCAGCATCTGATATCAAAGTCTTGATCCAAGACAGTAATAGCCAGGTTAAAGATGGCGTGAAGCTCGTCAATCAGGCTGGCGAGGCATTGACGGAGATCCTTGTTTCGATCGGCGACGTCGTAGTCATTGTGGAGAGCATCTCAATCGCTTCGCAAGAGCAGGCTTCGGGTGTGCAGGAGATCAACAGATCGGTTACTAGCATGGATGAAATGACCCAACAGAACGCTGCTCTGGTCGAAGAAAGCACAGCATCGGCACGGACGTTGAGTGATCAAGCACGAAAACTCACTGAAGTAATGACCTTCTTTAAGATGAATGACACCTTCTCACCTAGTCGGACTCAATCACCAGCCTATCAGGCTGCGAAATCGGTTGCGGCCACAAAAGAGCCTGCTATGGCGGGTGCTGACAATGGTGGCTGGAACGAGTTTTAGGTCTGGCAGCCCCACTCCAAGGCCAACTTGGATCAGAAAGTGGGTTGGCGATCTGGCATCAAATGACCGTAAACTCGAATTGCTGCCACTCGGCTTGCAATTTGGGATAAGCTCATCACTCGCCTGAAGGTCGTAACGCTTCCAGGGTTGCTCCGCACCATCGGGCCAGAAAATCACAATGGCATAATCGTTGAGCTGTTTCATATTAAATTCGTTGCCGGTCCTCAGATGGCCTACGAACTTTGCTGTCGGTCCGTCGCGATAGCGTGGTGGGTGGCAGAATTGAACGTCGTTGTCGATCAGAACGGTGTGCAGTCCGTACGGGCTGAGGCGGCCGTGGCCGGAGCCAGCGAATGCAAATAGCCTCGATTTCCTGCCGAGGGCCAGGCTGCGCAATGCTCTTCCCTCGCGTTCTGTTCATGAGACTCTGCAGACGACCGTGCTCGGCCGCGGTCCGTGCGTCACCGAGCTTGCCAAGATTATCAATGCTGCGGAAGGCGAGGTATGCGAACGCGTGATCGAATTCCTCACCGCCGGGTTCCGACCTCACTGAAAAGCTGGCGGCGCTTCGCGAGGTGCAGACGCCGAATTTCGGCAAGCGCCCATCCCAACCTGCTAGGAAGTCGGCGCGTCCTCGCGCAGAAGACCCTTGGCCTTAAGGTCGGTCCAGAACGCGGCTGGGATCGGATGTTGGAACCAGGCGAGGTTTTTCTGGAGCTGCTCGACATTGCGGGTGCCGGCGATGAAGGAAGAGATCGCCGGATGGGCGACCACGAATTGCAGGGCTGCCGCCGGCAGGGGTACGTTATGCTCAGCGCAAACGGCCTCGATGTTTCTGACTTTCTTCATGATCTCGGCAGGTGCCGGCGCATAGTTGTACTTCGCCCCTTCCACGGCGCCGGTGGCAAGAATGCCTGAGTTGAAGCCGCCGCCGACCACGACAGCAACACCCCGCTCCTCGCAAAGTGGCAGAAATTCATTAAGCGAGTCCTGCTCCAGCAGCGTGTAGCGCCCGGCGAGAAGGAAGCAGTCGAAATCACGCTGCTTCAGCGCCTCCTGACAGACCTCCCATTCATTGACACCGATACCAACCGCCTTGACCGTGCCCTGGTCGCGTAAATCCGAAAGGGCACGCCAAGCACCGTCCATGGCCTGCGCAAACACCTCCGGCTGCTCGTCGCCGCGAGTGAAACGATCGATGTCGTGAATAAAGCAGATGTCCATGCGCTCCAGCCCCAAGCGCTGCAGGCTGTCTTCGAACGCGCGCATCGTGCCATCATAGGAATAGTCGAAATGCATGGTGAAAGCGCCGGCGTTGGTCCAGGGCGCGAATTCGATGGTCTGGCGCTTCGCTGGCTTCAAAATGCGGCCTACCTTGGAGGATAGCACGAAATCGTCGCGCTGCTTCCAGCGAAGCGAATGACCGGTTCGGAGTTCGCTGAGCCCATGGCCATACATCGGCGCCGTATCGTAATAGCGCACACCGGAATTCCAGGCTGCCTGGATCATCGCATCGGAGGTTTCTTCGTCGATCTCGCGGAAGATGTTGCCGATCGGTGCCGTGCCGAAGCTGAACGGGGTGACCTCCAGATCGACGCGGCCAAATTTCACCTTGGTGTCAGGCTGCATGCCAACTCCTCCTCACGCGAAATGTTTGTAAGTAACTATATAGTTGCTTTGGAAATGTCATAGGGTGACCTCAAGAGAAATTTTGTCATCAGCCTTGACCTTGCGATCGCATATTGTTTAAAGTAACTATTCAGTTACTAGTGGGTTAGCCTCATGCACTGGAAGCCGAATTGTATCTGACGGAAACCCACATTCAGGTACGGGACATGGCGCGCGACTTCGCCAGCGAGGTCATTCGGCCGGTGGCGGAGGAGCTGGATCGGGAGGAGCGGTTTCCGGCCGATATCTACCGGCATATGGGGAAGATCGGCCTATTCGGCATCGGCGTGCCGGAGGCAATGGGCGGGCCGGGCTTCGATACGCTGACCTATGCCCTCGTGATGGAAGAGCTGTCACGCGGGTACGCATCCATTGCCGATCAATGCGGATTGGTCGAGTTGATTTCGACCCTTCTGGTGCGTCATGGAACCGAAGCCCAGCAGAGCCGCTGGCTCGCCGACGTCATGGCGGCGAAAACCAAAGTTGCCTATTGCATCACCGAACCTGAAGCGGGCACGGACGTTTCTGGTATCCGTACCGAGGCGGTCCTCGGCGGCGATGGCTGGGCCTTGAACGGCGGCAAGATCTGGATCCACAATGCGCCCGTCGCCGATATCGCCTTCGTGCTTGCGCGCACCAACAAGGAGGCGGGTCACCGTGGCATGTCGATCTTCATCGTAGACCTGCATGAGGGCGGCATTGAGCGCGGACCGAAAGAGCACAAGATGGGCCAGCGTGCTAGTCAGGTGGGGGCGCTGACCTTCACCGATGTGCGACTGCCTGTGGACGCCCTCCTCGGCGATGAGGGGCGCGGCTTTCATATGATGATGAGCGTGCTCGATAAGGGCCGAGTCGGTATCGCGGCCCTCGCGGTCGGTATCGCCCAGGCTGGGCTGGAGGCTGCGGTAGACTATGCCCACCAGCGAAAACAGTTCCAAAAAGCGATCGCCGAGTTTCAAGGCGTGCAGTGGATGCTCGCCGACATGGCCAAGGATATCGAGGCCGCACGCCTCCTGGTGCACTCGGCGGCCGTGAAGATCGACAGGGGTGAGAACGCCACCAAGGCCTGCTCGATGGCTAAATGCTTCGCTGGTGACATGGCCGTGGCGCGCACCGCCGATGCCGTGCAGGTCTTCGGCGGATCAGGCTATATCCGTGGTTTCGAGGTCGAGCGTCTCTATCGCGACGCCAAGATCACCCAGATCTACGAAGGCACCAACCAGATCCAGCGCATGATCATCGCCCGCGAACTGATGAAGCATGGAGCAGCGACATGAGCCGGCCCGTCGCCCTGGCCACCAGCTCTTCTCGCGGCATCAGCCTGGAGGCTGCCGTCGCCGTAGCGACGCCGCGTGCGGAATATTGCGTTTCGAAGGCGGCCGCCGCGATGGTGCCCAAGACCTGGGTCGTCTGTTTCGGACCGAAGAACATCGCGGTTTATGACCTGCAGCCGGGCCCGATCGCCATCGACATGACAGCGCCCGTCATTAGCCCGTACGAAGAGCGCACGAAGGAAAGCGTGACGCTTTTTCCACGCATAGGCGAGGCCCAGGATATCGGCGCCATCATTTCAGCACGTTGTGCTGGCAAGCTTCCCGACACCACCGGGCAGGCGACCTCGGCCGATGCCGGGATGCTCGTTTCCCGCTTTTGAGGACCGTGCGATGAAGATCACCCTTCCCGATGCAAGGGGGCTCCCAAGCGACTATATGGTGATCGGCGCACCGATCGAGGCAGCCCGCCTCGGGCCTGACCCGGTACGGGTCGTGTTTTCGGCAGCCCATGTAGTCGCCGATCCGTTCACCGCCAACGATCCCTCGGGCCCTGCAGTGCTGGACTGGGACGCGACCATAGCGTTTCGTCGTCATCTCGCCGATCTCGGTATCGGTATTGCCGAGGCGATGGATACGGCGCAGCGCGGCATGGGTCTGGACTGGCCAGGTGCCTTGGAACTGATCACCAGAACCAAGGCCGAGCTGCCCGCGGCAGTGGTCTTCAATGGCGCCGGCACCGATCAGCTCGATCCGGCCGACGCAAGAAGCCTGGATGACGTGCGCCGAGCCTATCTCGAGCAGATTGAGGCGATCCAGAAGGTCGGCGGTCGAATCATCCTTATGGCGAGCCGGGCGCTGGCGCGCGTTGCGACCTCGTCAGATGACTACCTTTCGGTCTACCGTGATGTGTTGACGGCTTGCGATCAGCCGGTGATCCTCCATTGGCTCGGCGAAATGTTCGACCCGACGCTTGCCGGCTATTGGGGGGGCTCCAACTTTGAAGACACGCTTGTAACGGCGCTTGGCGTTATTGAGGAGAACGTCGCCAAAGTCGACGGCATCAAGATCTCTCTCCTGGACAAAGAGAAGGAGATCATCATGCGCCGGCGGCTGCCCGTAGGCATCAAAATGTATACTGGCGACGATTTCAACTATCCGGAGCTGATCGCCGGCGACGAGCAGGGTTTCAGCCATGCGCTGCTCGGCATCTTCGATCCGTTGGCCGTCGCGGTTGGCAAGGCGATCAGCCAGCTTGGCGAAGACGATGTCGAAGGGTTTCGAAAAACCCTCGATCCTACGGTGCCGATCGCCCGGCAGATATTTCGCGCGCCGACGCAATACTACAAGACCGGCGTCGTCTTCCTCGCCTGGCTAAATGGGCATCAGGATCATTTCGTGATGCTGGGTGGCGCACAGTCGATGCGGCCACTTCCCTATTTTGTCGAGACCTTCAAGCTTGCGGATCAATGCGGTCTGCTGCGCGATCCGGATGTCGCCGTAAAGCGCATGAAGGCCCTGCTTGCGGTCTACGGTGCATGATGCGCGACCTGTCCAACTGTCATGCGGCGCTCGTGTTCAGCAGGCATACGCATGGTGGTCGGCGGCGACTACGGGTTCTCGATCACGGTGATGGGACAAAACACGCGCGACCTCGAGCATTTCGTCGCCTATTCCGGTTTCACGCCAATCGAAGCCCTGAAGAGCGCAACCGCAGTTGGCGCGTAGCCGATGGGCACCGATCATGAGGTCAGTCAATTCGAGGAGAGCTTCTTGGCCGACCTCCTCCTGATGCCAAGCGCGCATTGTTCCGCTGGATCGATAGCTTCTATAGTCGCCGACGTCGTCATTCGACACTCGGCTACATGACACCGGCTCAGATATTCAAGATGATAGCCAGAGCTGCGTGCTAAACCTTACCGGGTCGTTCACCTTAACGGCGCAGCTTTGGGTTGGTCTTGGGTATCTGAAATGAACTCTCAGGCTTTGACGTCGGGCACGGTTATCCGTGTAGAGCGAAGGGCAACGTTCGCCGACTATCGGGTCTGGTCATAGTAGCTGCAGTATCGGCTCGGAAGTGTGTGCGGCGAATCTGTCGAGGAAGCGCGCGGCTGCGATGAGCGGCAGGTCGTCTTCGTAATAATGCAGGTTGACGGATGCCTTGCCTGAACCGTCATCCGTAATCACGATCGAAAGAAGTCCCGGCTGCGCTGCCGGCCGATAGTCGACGAGCCTTGTCCCGCTGAGATCGATAAGCGTGAGATCAGCACGCGTGTCGCAGCTCTTCAGAGCAGCATCGGCTAGGCCGCCAAGACCTTGAAGGTCGGGGTCACGAAGAGTGATCTCCAAGCCCCCGGGTTGCACCGACAAGGCTGAAACCGTCAGGCTGTCAGCTTTGCCGGATTTGACCTCCGCACGAAAGGCGCTTGCGGCAAAGGCTGCGAGCGCGACCTGACGCAGCTTCTGCTCGCCGGTCTTCTTCTCGGCCCAGGCGATGAAGTCATCGAATGCCGACCATTCGAAAGTCGCGGTCAGGAGACTGGCTGTCGGAACCGAGCCGGTCTTAGCCTCCGGCTGCAGGCGATCGAGATCGGCGACATGGAAGGGCTGTGCCAAGCCCTGGTCGACCAGGCGCTTCAGATCGATGCCGCGCCGATGGGCTTCGAACTTTGCCTTGGGTGACGCCAAAATCGCTGGTGTGGCCGACGGCGTTGACAGGGCGGCTGGCTTGTATGGGAGCGTTGGTGGCTGGGGCGGCTTTGGTGTAGCCTTTGCGGTGGCCGATGGCGCTGGTGTTGACGATTGGGCCTCAACCGCCGTCGCCGTCTCAGGTGCCAAGTTCGGGCCGGCGTTGCTTGACGCCGCTATGATGGCGATGGTTTGGCCGACCGGGACGTCGGCGCCGGCGTCGGCGCGGATTTCAGTGAGATAGCCGGCATACGCAGCTTCGACTTCCATGGTGGTCTTGTCGGTCTCGACGTCGAACAGGGGATCACCGATGGCGACCGCGTCCCCGAGCGCCTTTCGCCAGGCGACGATCACGCCGTTGTCCTGTGTCATACCGAGCGCTGGCATGATTACCTCATGCTGCATAGAACAATTCCCCGCGGACGGCCTTGCGCGCGCGTTCGATCACCTGCTCGACAGTCGGCACGGTAAGGTCCTCGAGCGCCGGAGAGAATGGCACGGGCACGTCCATTGCGCCCATGCGCTGGACAGGCGCGTCCAGGTAGTAAAAGGCCTTCTCGGCGATGCGCGCAGCAATCTCTGCGGTGACGCCGTAGCTCTGGTGGCCTTCGTCGATCACGATGGCGCGGCTGGTTTTCTTGACCGAGTGGAGGATCGTTGCTTCATCCAGCGGCACAAGCGAGCGCGGGTCGATCACTTCAGCACTGATGCCTTCGCCTGCCAGGCGATCCGCAGCATCTGCAGCTACCTGGACCATCGAGCTGGTCGCCACCAGCGTGATATCCCCACCTTCCCGGAGAATATGGGCCTCGCCGAGGGGGATCAGATAGGGCTCCTCCGGCACCGGTGCCTTGTCTTGGTACATCAGCTTGTCTTCGAGAATGACCACGGGGTTATTGTCGCGGATCGCAGACTTCAGGAGGCCCTTTGCCTCATAGGCCGAGGATGGGAGCGCGACCTTCAGCCCGGGAATATGAGCGACCAGAGCATGTAGTGACTGGCTGTGCTGGGCGGCCGAGCGGCGGGTCGCACCCATATTGGTGCGTAGCACCATAGGCACGTTCAGCTTGCCCCCGGACATATAGTGGGTCTTGGCTGCCTGGTTGCAAAGCTGATCCATGACCAGAAACAGAAAATCACCGAACATGATATCGACGATCGGACGCATGCCGGTCATTGCAGCGCCGACGGCTATTCCGGTGAAGCCAGGTTCAGAGATCGGTGTATCGACGATCCGGTCCACCCCGAATTCCTCGACCAGGCCGGAGAGGATCTTGAATGGCGTGCCCGCCTCGGCGACGTCCTCGCCGAGAACGATCACGGTGGGATCGCGTCGCATCTCCTCGGCGATTGCCTCGTTGACTGCCTGAGACAGCGTTATCTCGCGCATCGGCGGTTTCCTCAGAGGTTCAAAGCGTCAGATCAAGCTGCATAGACATGCGCGCTGACTTCATCAGCCGACGGATAAGGAGCCTTGAGGGCATAGTTCACAGCAGCTTCAGCATCTGCCTTGATCACCTCGGCCATGCCGTCGAGTTCGTCAGCCGCCGCGATCTTCTGCTCGACCAACCACTCGCCGAAATTGGTGATCGGGTCGTGGTTTGCCTTCCATTCCGCCTCTTCTTCTTTGGTACGGTAATAGTCACGATTGATATCGCCGACATGGTGGCCGAAATAGCGATAGGTATTGAGCAGCATGAAGAATGGTCCCTTACCACGCCGCGCCCGTGCGACCAAGTTCTGAGCCAGTGCATTGACCGCGAGCACATCCTGGCCGTCAACTTCCTCCGCTTCGATGCCGAATGCTCTCGCGCGTGCCATCAGATCACCCGCCGCCATTTCAGAGATATGGGTATATTCTCCGTAAAGATTGTTTTCGCAGGCGTAGATCACCGGCAGCTTCCACAAGGCGGCCATGTTCATGGTCTCGTAGAGCAGGCCTTGACCAAGTGCGCCATCGCCGAAAAAGCAGACTGTGACCGCATCGGTCCCAAGGCACTTGGCGCTGAGCGCAGCGCCGGTAGCGATGCCTGCGGACCCGCCGACGATGGCATTCGCACCAAGATTGCCATTCTCCTGATCAGCAATATGCATCGAGCCGCCCTTGCCGCGGCAATAACCCTCGGCCTTGCCGAGCAGCTCGCAGAACATTTCCTTGAAAGCGGCGCCTTTAGCGACACAGTGACCGTGACCGCGGTGGGTGGACGTGATGTGGTCTGTTTTCTCGAGCGCCTCACAGATACCAACGGCAACACCCTCTTGCCCCGAATACATATGCGTCAAACCCGGCATCTTGCCCGACAGATAGAGCTGGTTAGCGTTGTCCTCGAAGGATCGGATGCGGACCATCTGTCGATACATGCGGAGATAGCTGTCTGTGTTCTTAGTCTGGCTTCCCTTGGCCATCGACTTTGGCTCCTATCGTGCTCAATAGGCATTCGCTATGGGTAACTTTTCTGCCGGGAAGTGGGTGATGACCTGGCAGCCCTTGTCGGTGACCACAACCTCCTCCTCGATGCGCGCGGCCGAATAGCCATCGGTTGCGGGACAATAGGTTTCGAGCGCGAACGCCATGCCGGTCTTGATTTCCATCGGATTGTCGAGGCTGACGACGCGGCTGATGATCGGGCGTTCATGCAAGGCAAGGCCAAGCCCGTGGCCGAATTGTAGGCCGAAGGCGGAGAGTTCGTCGGGGAAGCCGATGTCCTCGGCTTTAGGCCAGACACTCGCGACCTGATCGGTGCCAACGCCCGGCTTGATCAGCTCGATCGCCTTGTCTAGCCATTCGCGACATTGCGTGTAGGCATCATGCTGCGCTGGCGTCGCACGCCCGACATTGAAGGTGCGATAGTAGCAGGTGCGATAACCGTTGAAGGATTGGAGGATGTCGAAAAACGCCTGGTCGCCCGGGCGGATGATTCGGTCGGTAAAATTATGTGGATGCGGGTTGCAGCGCTCGCCGGAAATCGCATTGATCGCTTCGACATCGTCGGAGCCCAGCTCGTAGAGCATCTTGTTGGCGAGCGCCACAATGTCCGCTTCGCGCACGCCCGGCTTCAATTCCTCCCAGATCATGTGGTAGACGCCGTCGACCATGGCGGCCGCCTGGTTCAGCAGCACGATTTCGTCGATGTTTTTGATTTCCCTCGCGTCCAGCATGATCTGCTGACCGTCGGCGACCTGTATGCCGACATCCTGCAGCGCGAACATCATAGCGGTCTCGGCGAGGTCGATGCCCACTTTCTCTTTGTCGACGCCGGCTTCGCGCAGAAGCCCCATGATCTCCTCGCTGTGGGCCTTCATCAGGCCGAACGAGGGCGGGATAGTGCCGCGCATGCCCAGGACACCGGCACGGCAGGAAGACGGATCGAGCCAGTCGCAATAGAGGCGGTGATGCACCGCCGCAGAACCAAAATCCCAGACGACGGGCTCGTTATCCTGGGTTAAAAGGGCAAAGCGGCAAAGCTTGTCTCGCTCCCATTCGCCGATCTTGGTGCCTGAAACATAGCGGATGTTGTTGACGTCGAAGAGGAGAAGCGCGCCGCAGTCGCTGTTGCGAAGGGCTTGCTGTGCCCGCGCCAGGCGATATCGCTGCAGCCTGCGGAAATCGACCCGCGTCTCGAAATCGACGCCCATCTTGCCGGGCGAGGGAATGGCCCGTTCCCAGTTCCAATTGTGATCAGCGTCTTCAGGCCGAAGGATCGTCGGATTGAGGGCAGCCATGCGCTGTCTCCCTGGTATCGTCGTTGACCTGCCCAGGATCAGCGATTCGCCATGGCCACGAAAGATCAATTAAGTCCAAGTTGGATATCTTTGCAGGTCGAAAACCCCCTGCGGTCACATGGCCTCTTAGGAAGTCTAATAGTGCCCCTGAGAGCGCATCAGTGCGTCGGCTCTATTCTGCGCTGTCTCCAAGGCAAGGCCGATCGATTTCGCCCCAAGCAGCATGTCGTGGATCTCCTCGCCGGTGATCTCGATGATCTCGGCAATTTCGGGAACCGGCGGCCTCGGCCACATCTGTAAGACGCCGCTTCGCGCCATCTCATCCACGATAGATATTAGCGGCGAGATCCGCTTGACGGCTGGATCCGAGCCGACACTGAACCTCGGCGTCACTAGGCTGCCGTTCTCGATATAGAGCTTGATCGCCTCTGCCGAGGTCAGTGACACCAAAGCCGTCCACGCCGGATCAACACGCTCCGGCGCAATATTGGAAGGGATTGCCAGCGCGTAGCCGCCGATTGGCGCGATACTGGTTCCACTCCGCCCGAAAGGGTGGGGCAGATAGTCGGTCTGGCCGTAAGCAGGCGAGCGCTGATCGAGCTCGAAAAGCGGGGCCAGAAGGGTTGCACAATAGGCCAGCGCTGCACCGCCATCGGCAAAGCAACGCGCGCGCTCATACCAGGACATATCAAGGATGCCGCGAGGTGAAAGCTCCAAAAGCTCAAGAAAATATTCTGCCGCACCGCGTGCCGCAGCACTGTCGAACTTGGGGCGAAAATCCTCGCCTGAAACGTTCTCGCCATCAAAACCAGTCGGCGTTTTTTTGAGGTTAATCACAGGCTGTCCGAAGGCGCCCATTACGAACATGAATGAGTGGCCGAGCGGCGTTCCACGGGCCGCATTCCAGGCGATGCCTGCGGTGCTGAATGGGTCGTGAAGCTGACGCGCGGCTTTGATCGTTTCGTCGGTCGTTCTGGGTGGCGCTATGCCTTTCGCCTCTAGAAGATCACGGCGGCAAACCAGAAGCTCCGGCGTTGTCTGTACTGGAATACCGTATTGTTTGCCGGCATAGCGAGCACTCGCCATCGCTTCCCGGTGAAAGTCTGACTGGTCGAAGTCACATTCCTTCATGAGTTCATCAAGAGGCAGTAGATGCCCCGCGGCCGCCATTTCTCCAAACCACGGCAGGTCACAGGCGATGAGATCGTAACGAGACGAATTTGCTCCGGCATTATCGAGGACTTCTTCATGCAGCCGATCGATGGAAAGCGCGCGGCTGCGAATGCCAACGCCGAACATTGTCTCGAACTGTTTTTTTAGAACATGCATCGCCATAAAAGTCGGATCGGCATGCACGAGGACTCTGAGTGCGTTCTTGATCGGAAGCTTGGTGGCGAGAATACACGGCGGCGGCAGCACGCTGCTGCTGGCATAGGATGCCCCGAAGAAATAGTCTGATAAGTTGGGAGATGTCGTGTTGCGCGTGCCAAAGACGGTCGCAACAAGCGAGTCGCTCCGACTTGCCAGCTCCTGCCATTGCAGCAGCATGTCTTCCGTTGGGTGGAGCGAATAGGATTTCCCAGTGGCGGTTCGCGGACGTTTGATAATCAGCCCGCGCTCGATCAGCGAAGTGATGGTGCGCATTGCCGTCCCATAGGTCAGGCCGGAATGGGCGACGAGGGATGAACTCGTCGTCAGCTTGCCGGTCAGATGATCCCTTAAGAGGGCGACCAGCATGCGCATTTCGCCGAAGCCGGCCCTAATGGTCAGCGTCTGCTCGATTTCACTATCGAACTGTTCGATGAAGTCTAAGAGGCGTATGAGTTCATGGCTCGAAATGCCGAAGGCAGGGTGCTTGTCACCGTCCTCATAGGGGCCTTCAGGCTTCCCACGATGTCGCTTCGACGATCGCTCGTCAGACACGTTAGCCACGATGCGACTGGCCATGCGTGCTGCCTCCCTCGGGCCACTATGCCTTTAGTTATTCAGCATGACGCCTCATCTCGGAGTTTGTCCAGATTGGATATTCATTCCCGCTTCGCGACGGCGAGGGCTTCATTCCTCGTCAGGAATATGTCGCGGCGATGGTCGACTGCGCTCAACACTTGCCTTCTCCGTTGTTGTGCGTCGAAGAGGCGTGAGCCGGTCTGGAACATGATTACGATCATCAGGAGAATGCCAAGGTAAAGCTGAACCATGAAGGCCGGTGTCACGTTGAAGACCAAACCGGTGTTGAGAAAATTGACCGTCAGTGTGCCTATCGCAGCGCCGATAATGCCGCCGCGTCCGCCAAGAATGCTGACACCGCCGATGAAGGCGGCGACCGTGCCGGCGAGCAAAAGATATTGCAGCCCCAGGGCCTGGGCCGTTCCTGAGCGGAGACCGATGATGACGCCACCAAGGCCAGCGCATAGGCCGGAAATTGTAAAAACAATCATCATCGGACGCTTCAGATTGATGCCGGAAGCGAGCGCTTCCTTGCGCGCGCCACCGATCGCGTAGATCTCGCGGCCGTAGCGGGTAAAGTTCATGAAGAGGCCGACCAAGACGAACATCAGGATCACCAGAAGGCTTGCCGGCGAGAAATAGACCAGCATTTTGGTGGTGATGAAGTCCGGCACCGTGAAGTCGGTCAGCATCACGGTCTTCTCTTCGGCGGCAAACAAGGCGACACCGCGGAGCAGCATCAACGTGCCCACCGTCAGGACGATGGCGCGAATGCGCAGATAGGCGATGAAGTAGCCTTGGATCAGCCCGATTGTACCGGCGAGCACGATGGCGATCAGCGCGGCGGTGCCGGCGCCCAGCTGGTCGGTGAAGCGCACGACAATGACGGCGGCCAACGCGGCGTTGGAACCGATTGAAAGGTCGATCTCGCCGGCGATGATGCAGAGCGTGAGAGCGAGGCCAACCAGGCCAAGCACAGCGAAGCGCTCCATAATCGCATAGGTTGTTCGGTGGGTAAAAAAGAACTCGTTGGTGAAGGCGAAATAGCCGTAGACGCAGACAGCAAGCAGGATGGCGAAGGCGAGATCGGGATTACTGACGACCCAGGCCTTGAAGCGTGAGGGTAATCCATCCCTCACCTGATCCTTGGAAGGTGCGTTTGTCATTCCTGAACCCTGCTTCCCCGGCGCATCAGCGCGAACACGATGATGCTGAAGACGATCATCAACCCGACCGCCAAGACGCGCGGGCCGCTATTGAAGCCATGCAGCACCATCATGTTGTCGACCGTGGAAATGAAGACGGCGCCGAGGCTTGACCGAAGCGTCGAGCCGTAACCGCCCATGATGGAATTGCCACCGACCATGACGGTCGCGATGACGAGGATCGTCATGTCGCCCGACGAGCCGAACTCGGACGAGAAATAGTTGGCTTGAGCGCTCGATACTTGCGCCGAAAACGCGATGGCGACGAAGGCGGAACAGACCGAGGCGATCGTGCAGGTCTTGATCGCCATCGAAAAATTTTCATGGCCAGTCGCCTTGCCGGCGGCACGGTTGGCGCCGATCAGATAGACCTGCCGGCCAAAGGTCGTATAGCGCAGCACGATCTCAGCGGAGATCGCGATCAGGATGAAGGCGATCGTGATATTCGGAAGGCCGAGGAAAGATCCGGTTCCCAGCCACTCCGCCCCATGTGGCCTTCTGAACGACACCACCAGATTATCGCTCCACCAGGAGGCCAGGCCGAAGAAGAGGCCCGCGGCGCCTAGCGTCACGACGATCGGATTGCCGCCAAGGCCGATCAAAACGCCTTGCAGGCTGCCCGCGACGATCGCGATCGCCATGGTGAACAGGAAGGCGAGTTCGAAGCCGTACCCACCCGACATCGCCATGGCGAAGGCGATGATGCAGAGCGCTGCGGTTTCCTTCATGGAAAGCAGGAAGAAATTGCCAGACAAGGTCACGAAGGTCAGGCCGATCGCCATGATGCCGACAAGCGCGGCGTCGCGGATGATGGTCTTGAGATTGAACACCGTCAAAAAATTGGGTGCGGTCACCATGCCGTAGATGAAGATGACCGCAAACAACACGACCAGAACGACCACCAGCGGCGAATAGCGATCCAGCAGGCGGGCGGCCCACTGAGGATCTCGTTTAGCTCCTTCCTCCGATATCATGCGCGTGCTCATTGATGTCGAATTCGCCTCAGAGATTGGTTTCGTTGAAGGGGTCGGTGATCTGTTTCAAGATCGTCGCAGCACTTATGTTTTCGAGATCGATCTCGCCGATCTGCATGCCGCGATAGTACGTGATGATACGATCAGGCAAATTGGCGATCTCCTGAATGTCGGTGGAGGCGACTACGATCGCAGCGCCATCATCAGCGAGATCCCGTAGCTTTTGATAGATCTCGGCGCGCGCACCAACATCGACGCCGCGGGTCGGTTCGTTCACGAGGATGATCTTAGGCGCGATCGACAGCCACTTACCGAGTGCCACCTTCTGTTGATTACCGCCGCTAAGCACGCCCGCCTCGGCGTTCAGGCGTGTGGTATCGACGGTGAACTTTTGGGCGATGCCATCGGCGAGCGTCACTTCGGCGGAGCGCTGCATCCAGCCGAATTTGGAGATCGAGCCCAGTGATGGCGATGAGAGGTTTTCCTTGATCGGTCGTCCAAGGAACAGGCCATCCAGCTTCCGGTCATCCGAGCAATAGGCAATACCCCGGGCGATCGCCTGCTTAGGACTCGAAGGCAGGAATTCCTGGCCCGACAAAGTCAACGCCCCGGACCGCGTCCGGTGAGCACCGCCGAGGGCGCCGAGGATCTCGCCGGAGCCGCTACCGAGCTGACCGGCGAGGCCGAGGATTTCGCCCGGATAGATATCGAGATCGACCGGTTCCAGCAGACCGTCCGGCCAGAGTTCTCTGACCTTCATCAGCGGTTCCGCCTGGCGCTTCGGTCGCCTTTCCGGAAACATGTTGTCGAGTTCACGGCCGAGCATGAGTTCGACAAGCGAATTGACGTTCAGTGTATCTGCCGTGCGCGGCGCCTGACTTTCGCCGTCGCGCAGTACGGTGATTCGATCGGTGATCTTGAAGATCTCGTCGAGCCGATGGCTGACATAGATGATCGACTTTCCACGTTTGGAGAGCCTCGCCACCATGTTGAGAATGCGGATGCTATCCTGCTCGCCGAGTGCGGCCGTCGGCTCATCCAGGATGAGGACGCGCGGATCGTGGGCGATGAGCCTCGCAACTTCGACGAGATGCTGCTCGCCGACCGATAGGCGATCGACGCCTGTCGCCGGATCGATGTAGTCGAGCCCCACCTCCTCGAGGAAGGCGCCGGCCATCTCCACCAGTTTCCGCTTGTTGGCGATTGCCGGCACATTGTGTCCGGCCAGAAAAATGTTTTCGGCAACGCTCATCGTCGGGATCAGGCTGAGCTCCTGCTGCGCGATCGCGATGCCGGATTGTTCCGCCTTTGCTGGGTTTGAAAAGCGTACCGACGTGCCATCGAAGGCGTAGTTGCCTGAGTAACCATTGTCGAAACCGCTGATGATCTTGACCAGCGTCGACTTGCCGGCGCCGTTCTCACCGACCAGGCCCATGACTTCACCTGGAAGCACCTCGAAGTCGACGTTCTTAAGCGCTTGGATGGCGCCGAAGGAGCGGTTGATCGACGAGAGTTTCAACAAGGGCTGCACCGGCTTCCCCACCGCGGGCCGCGGGGGCTTAACCAATTCCGTGCCCACGGACCAGAGGTCAACATTTCGAAGGCGAGCCGAGAGGGGCCAGCCCCTCCCGGCTTTACCATACGCATGTCAGCAACGGCTGGCTCAGCCGCCGCCCCAGGCACCAGAGCAAAGTTCGTCGATGCCGTAGAGATTGCCATCGTAGCCGCGAAGTGCGGTAGTCTCGAGAGTCTCCTTGGTGACGGCGGGGTTGGGGGTGAAATTGATGTAGTTGGCAAGTTCGCCGGTCTCGAGGAACTCCTCGACCAATTTGATCGCCAGCTGCCCCTCATGCAACGGAGACTGCAAGGTGGTGCCGAACTGCTTGCCTTCCTCGATCAGCTGCTTGTCACCATTACAGACTGTGCCGACCGCGATGACATCCTCGCCCATGGTGAAGCCGGCTTCTTCCAAGGCCTTGATGCCGCCGGTCAGGATCGCATCGTCCATGCCGTAGACGAAATCGATACCCTGGTCCTTGACGCTGGCGATCAGCTTGGCTGCACCCTTGTAGCCGTTGGCCTGACCGAAGCCCTCATCGACATCGCCGATGACGTTGAGGTCGGAGCCGGCGATCGCTTCATTGAAGGCATTGATCGACAGGCCATAGCCGCCATAGGAGTGGGGATAGGAGAGGACGATTACATTGAAGCCCTCGCCACCGGCTGCCTTTTTGGCGGCCGCCGCTTCGCGCATCATGTAGCCTGCGTTTCTCGCGCGAAGACGATCATCGGGGCCCGCATAGCCGAAGATATATTTCTCGTCTTGCTCGTTCGGAAGCTGGTTGATCTTCAGAACCGGCACGCCGGTCTTGTGCAGTGCGCGAAGGGAGCCGAGGCCAGCGGTCGCATCGGACGGCCACCAGATGAAGACGTCGGGCAGCTGCCCCGCCGCCAGCACCTGCTGAACCTGCTGATCCTGCTCAGCCTGATTGAACTGATTCTCGAAAACCTTGATGTCGAAGCCCTTGAGTGCTGCGGTTTCCTTGATGCCGGTGATGAAGCGACCGATATAAGCTTCACCTGCAGGGCCGTTGAAGGAAATGATCGAGCCCTTGTCCTGCGCTACCGCAGTTGTTGCGAGAACACCGGCTGTCAGAAAAGCGGCTGTAACCGCCCCGATGACGCTTCGTAATCGTGGCATCATAGTCTCCCTTTTTTTTGACATTATGTCCTCCC
Source organism: Geminicoccaceae bacterium (assembly GCA_051010395.1). Classification (GTDB taxonomy): domain Bacteria; phylum Pseudomonadota; class Alphaproteobacteria; order Geminicoccales; family Geminicoccaceae; genus JANQPX01. The sequence goes on from JBPCVQ010000510.1 coordinate 21,374, forward strand.
ACGGCAGCGCGGCGGACCCGTTCGGCCAGCCTTCATGTTGCAGAAGATCGATGCAGCCATGAACAGCGGATTTATCCAATCTGGATAACTTTTGCGTTTCCTGTCCTGCCCAGGAACGCAAGGTTCGAAAGAACAGGGAAGCGGCCGTATCCAGGAGGAGCCAAGATGGACAAGACGAGATTAGCTGGCAAACATGTCCTGATAACCGGCGGCGCTCAGGGCATGGGGGCGGCCATCGGCGAGTATTATGCGGCGCAGGGCGCCAAGGTCTGTCTGGGCGATCTCAATGAGGACGGTTGCAAGGTGGTCGCCGAGCGCATCAACACGGCAGGTGGCGAGGCTATCAGTGTAGCACTCGACGTTACAAAGCGCGATCAGATGAAGGCCGCCGTGCAAGCGACGGTCGACGCCTTCGGCTCGATCAATGTCATGCTGAACAATGCCGGCATCAACAAGCCGCTGATGTTCCTCGACGTGACCGAGGAGAACTTCAACAAGATCATGGAGGTGAACGCGCTCGGTGTGCTGATCGGCATGCAGGAGGCAGCCAAGCAGATGATCAAGCAGGGCAAGAAGGATTATCCTTACAAGATCATCAATGTCGGCTCGATCCTGTCCCGCCAAGCTTTCGATGACGTCGTTCCCTATTCATGTTCCAAACATGCCGTGCTCGCCATGATCAACGGCGGCGCCAAGGCGCTGGTGGAGCACAATATCACCGTGAACGGCTACGGCCCCGGCGTCGTGCGTACCGAGCTTTGGGAGCAGCTGGACAAGGATCTGGTCGCTATCGGCAAGTTCGAGAAGGAAGGCGAGTCGATGGATCTGCTCGCCGAGAACATGATCCTGATGAAACGATATTCTTATCCCAAGGATGTGGTCGGTACCGCAGCGTTCCTGGCATCGGCGGAATCCGATTACATGACTGGCCAGCTCTTCATGATCGATGGTGGTATGATCATGCAGTAAGGGGCGGATCGCCGCCATCGTTGAAAAAACAAGCATTAAATTGGGGAGGCTCAACGATGAACAATGAACGGAAGTTGGTCCATCGATTCGGCAAAGATCTGACGCGCCGCGATGTCCTGAAAAATACGGCCGCAGCGGCGGCGTCGACCAGCGCGTTGCTGGCATCGCCTGCCATCGTCGGGGCGGCCGACAAAGTTACGGTCGGTATGGCCTGGCCCGGCATGCAGGACGCGGTCTGGAGCACCAGTCACAAGCTGTTGAACGAACTCGCCGCCGAGTCGGATCCGCCGATTGAGCTTGTCTTCACCGCAGCGGATATGGATGTCGCCAAGCAGTCGAGTGATGTGAACGATCTTATCAGCCGCGGCGTCGACGTCGTCCTGGTGTTCCCCATCGATAGCAAGGCGATTTCCTCGAGCGTCAAGAAGAGCCGCGATGCCGGCATTCCCGTGATGTCGTTCCTGCGTCAGGTCCACGAGGAAGCGAAGCACCAGGCGGATGTCTTTGTCGGCATCGATGCCAAATGGCAGCAATATTCCTCAGGCAATACCGTGTTCGAGAAGATGAAGGCGGATGGTGCGCCGATCGGCGGTGTCCTTTGGGTCAGTGGTGATCTCAGAGATGAGAACTCGCGCCTTCGCGGTGTCGGCCTGCAGGAAAGTGCAGCCGAACATGGCGCCGAGA
>JBPCVQ010000511.1:0-3042 GCA_051010395.1 Geminicoccaceae bacterium
ACCTTTACATCGCATATAGCAATGGGTGCCAATACATGAGTTTCGAAGACTTCAAATCAGCTGTCTCTGCAAAGGCAGGCCTATCCAAAGCGCAAACTGACCAGGCGCTCACCGCTTTCATGGAGCAGCTGAAGACTGTGCTCGCAGAAGGCGAGAAGGTCAGCTTGCCAGGCATTGGCCAGTTCGAGGTCGCAGAACGCGGCGCGCGCCAAGGACGCAACCCCCGGACCGGCGAATCGATCGACATCCCGGCCAGCAAGGCGGTAAAGTTCAAAGCCGGAAAAGCATTGAAGGATGCGGTCAATGGCTGAATTGGAGCAAGACCAGACCGGTCTTTATGAAATCACCACGCTCACGGCAGAGATCGTCGGTGCCTATGTTGGTCACCACGCCGTTGCTGCAACCGACTTGCCGGACCTGATCGCTATCGTCGGCAAGAACCTCGCCGATCTCGGGCAGCCACCCGCCGAACCGGAAGCGGAGAAGCCAACACCTGCCGTGCCCATCAAGCGCTCAGTGCGCGAGGACGAGATCATCTGCCTGGTCTGCGGCAAGCCGCAGAAGATGCTGAAGCGTCATCTGGCGACCCAGCATGAGCTTGCGCCGGATGAGTATCGGGCGATGTTCGGGCTCAAGGACGATTATCCGCTGGTGGCGCCATCCTACGCAGCCACCCGCTCGGCGCTGGCCAAGAAGATCGGGTTAGGCCGCAAGCCCGAGCCCAAGAAAGCCGCGAAGACACCGCGCAAGAGGGCAGCAAAGAAGCCCGCCGCCAAGAAGGGCTGATCGTTATCCGGGCAGGGCGAAGGCTCTGCCCGGTCATACGACTGATTTTCACCGAATGCGGCGAAGGCCTGGTGGTGTGACGACATCATTTGGTTCCGACCGCCTTCGTGGAAAGCGCCAAGACATCCAAGGGTACGCGAGCTTTTTTCGGTGAAGTCCCGAGCATCATTCGTATCGGACAAACCACTGGATGACATTGTTTACAGCGCCGCCGCGTGCCGCTGCCTCCCACCCGATCCTGCTTTGACAAAACACCGCCGGTCTGTTGAAGATGGTTTCAAGAAAAACCAGCAAGCAGGGGAATTTCATGAAGACACTTCTGATGGCGACGGCCGCTGCCGTCCTTACTCTGGCAAGTCTCGCCCCCAGCGGCACGCTGGAGGCCAAGACGCTGAAGCTGCAGGCAAGCTCGCGCGCCGGTGACTGGGCGCATCGCTTCATGACGGACGAGTGGGGACCGAAGCTTGGGGAGATGACCGGCGGCTCGCTCGAGGTCGAGGTGCTGGCGACCCGCGCCGTCGTGCCCCATCGGGAAACCATCGACGCCGTCGCCAACGGCATTCTCGACGGTGATCTGAACGCCGTCTCCTATTTCTCCGGCCGCGATCCGGCCTTTGCCATCATCGGCGATCTGATCGCCGGCTATGACACGGTCGACCAGGTGCGCACCTTTTGCATGCATGGCGGCGGCAAGGAGATCCTCCAGAAGCTTTATGACAAATATGCCGGCGGCAACGTGCATGTCATCGGCTGCGGTCCCTATGCCAAGGAAGCCCTGGTCTCGAAGCTGCCGATCAGCGGCGTCGACGATCTGAAGGGCGTCAAAATCCGCTCGCCCGAGGGCCTCGCCGCCGAAGTGTTCAAGCGCGCCGGCGCCTCCCCTGTGTCCCTCCCCTTCTCCGAGGTCTACACCGCCCTTGAAAAGGGCGTCGTCGACGCAGCCGACGCATCGGCCTACGTCAACAACGACGCCTCCGGCATGCACAAGGTTGCGAAAAACCCGGTTTATCCCGGCATCCACTCCATGGCCGTCCTGCAGTTCATCGTGAACAAGGACGTCTGGGAAGGTCTGGCGCCGAACGAACAGAAGGCGCTCGAAGTCTGGTATTCCGCCGCCTATGACGCCATGCGCCGCGAGGCCGATCTTCAGGACAAGGACCTGGTCGCCCGCGACAAGGCCGACCCCGAGATGCAGGTGATCGACTGGCCCATCGAGGAGCGCAAAAAATTCCGCGAACTCGCCGTCGCCGCCTGGGAAGACTTCGGCTCCCAATCCGAACTCGCCCAGGAAGCCCTCGACGCCCACCTGGCCTACATGAAGCGCATCGGGCTTTTGGATTGAGTAACCGAGGGGTGAAGGGGGAACGTTTCCCCCTTCTCTCTCTTTTCCCATGAGCACCGTCCTCCGCGACGAAGAGCGCACCGGCCCCGTTGGCGCGGTGACCTCGTCAATCGACCGCTTCAGCCGCTTCCTCGGCCTTTCGGTCGGCCAGTTCTACATCATCTGCGCCTTCGTCACCTTGTGGGAGGTCGTCGCGCGCTACGTGTTCGACGCGCCGACCAGCTGGGCGTTCGAGGTGGTCATGGTGCTCTGCGCCACCGCCTGGATGCTCTCGGTCGGCTACGTCACCGCCCACAGACGCCATATCGGCATCACCGTCTTCTACCTGATGGCCACCGACAACACCCGCTGGTGGCTCGACCTGCTCGGCATGGTGGTCGGCGTCTTCGCGCTCTATCTGCTCGCCAGCGACACGATGATCCGAGCGCTCGAGAGCATCGACATCGTCGAGCGTTACGGCAGCGCCTTCAACTCGCCGCAGCCGATGCTCCTGAAAACGGCGCTCCTCCTCGGCGCCGTCGTCTATCTCGCCCAACTCCTCACCAATCTCCACCGCCACGTCCCCTCGAAGTTTTTCCAAAACCTGGTTCTGATCATCGGCGGCTTGCTCTTCCTCCGCCTTCTGATCCTGCTCGCCGCCCATTACGCAGGCGACGACGGCGCCATGACCAGCCTGAGCGGCTCGCTCTCAGGCCTCGGAGAGACTTTAGATCCGAGGCAACTGATCAACCTCCGGGACTACGACATCGGCACGGTCAGCATCGGCATCGTCATCGCCCTGATCGCCCTGATGGCCACCGGCATGCCGCTCGGCGTGGTCACGCTCCTGATCTCGATCGTCTGCGCGCTCCTCTTCTTCGGCCCCAAAGGCCTCTACCTCGTCTCGACAAACGCCTTTGGCCTCCTGGAAAGTT
>JBPCVQ010000512.1:0-2757 GCA_051010395.1 Geminicoccaceae bacterium
GCCATGGCCAGTGAACCCGACTTCGACTACGCGTTGATCGACGGCACGATCATGCGCGTGCACCAGCATGGCACCGGAGCAAAAGGGGGACTGCATCTCAGGCGATCGGCAAATCACGCGGCGGCCTGACACCAAGGTTCTGGCCTTGGTCGATGCGCTCGACAATCTCGCGAATTCCAGCTCTTGCCCGGCCAGCGTCATGACAGCATCGGTGTCGACACGCTCCTTGACAGCATAGCCATCGATGCTCTGATCGCCGACAAGGCCTTCGACACCAACGCCATTCGCAGCAAACTCGATGAAAAGGGAACGGTGGCCGTGATCCCATCGAAGGCCGACAGAAAAAATCCCATAACCCACGATGTCGACATGTATCGGTGGCGCCATCCGCTCGAAAACTATTTCGCCAAAATCAAAGAGTTCCGCAGGATCGCGACCCGCTACGACAAAACAGACGCCAGCTTCGAAGCCATGATCCATGTCGCGGCTACAGCCATCGCGCTTCGATGTTTGTCAACAGGCTCTAGGCGGCAGCCTCATTAATTTTGATGGAAATTCTGAGGGCGATCATTTTGATGGCTGCGAGGAAGTTTTTTGGATTGCGATCATATCTGGTAGCGATGCCTCGGTAGTTTTTCATCTTGTTGAAAGAACGTTCGACCAGATTGCGCTGTCGATAGACCCATTTGTTGAAGATAAATCGGCCTTTGCGTTTTTTTCGTGGTGGGATGTTGGCCCAGGCTTGACGCTGGTCGGCGAAGTCGCGAATGGCGATGGTGTCGCAGGCTTTGTCGGCAAGAAGGATCGCGCCGCTTTCGAGGGCAATCAGCAGGTCGAGCGCTGGCTTGCAGTCGTTGGTTTGGCCGGCCGTCAAACCGAGCTGGATGGGCCGGCCTTCGGCGTCGACCAGCGCATGGATTTTGGTGGTCAAACCGCCTTTGGAGTGTCCCATAGCGCCGTCTTCCTCACCTTTCTCTGTCTTTTTCTCGCACGGCGGCGTGCTGATGGACCCGCACCGACGAACTGTCGATCATGACGATCTCGCCATCGACGGCCTCGGTCATCGCCGACAGCAACCGGTCCCAGATCCCTGCCTCGCGCCAGCGCACGAAGCGGTTGTAGCAGGTGGTGTGGCGTCCATAGCGCTCGGGAATGTCCACCCGCGGCACGCCGCGTGATTTGTTCGGAAGTAAAGGTTCGATGATCGACCACTCCAAACCCGAAAGATCGTCACGAGCCATTCCAATCTCCAATGTCTCAAAAATTGAAGAACAGTATCATGACAATTAACAGTTATTTATGAGTTTGTCGCTTAGTGGATGATGGATGCATCCGACATCGTTGAGGCGACTGCCGGAGAAATCCTGGCGCTGGTTGAGGCGCAGCTCGCCGGAGCTGATATCGCGCTCAGGATGATGAGAGGCGCTCCGAGCAGCCCGGCTGCGCCGTCCCAAAACAGCGAAACGGTCCCTGTGGCCGCGGAGGCCGCTGCCATGCGGCAGTTCCAAGCGGCTGCGAACGTTGCTTCCGAAACCGCGACCAGGATTGGCCAATCCAACAAGCAAGGCGTTCGCAGCCTTCTGACCAACGGCGTCAACGAAATCAACACGCTATTTGCTGCGAAGGCGGAGGCTAATTTGGCCGCGGGCATGCTGGCTGCTGCTGGCAATGCCGATCACGCCACGACTTTGACGGACATTGAAACTCGCTTTCAAGATTCGGCAACTGCTCTCCGCGGATCACTCGATGCCCTGGAGGCAGTCGACGATTTTCCAAATGTCGCTGCCACCATATCCGATCTTCTGGTGAGGGCGAAGGCGATACCAGCATATTCGCTCTGCGCCGAGCGGAATTTTCGATTTCCTCGGACCTTGAGCGCCTCGTCAGCCGCCAAAATGAACTCTCCGGCGAGTTTCAAGAACTTACCGAAGATCTGGTTGCCGACGCGCAATTCAACATGGCGCGTGAAACGGCTGCGCTTCGTGTTCATTTGGCCTGGAGCAGCAGTCTGCTGCTCGTTCTCGCCTCGGTGAGCGTCACTGTGGGACTGTTTGCGGCCATTACTAATTTTCCACCATTATACCGTACCTATCCGGCGGCGTATTTGACGGGTTCGGCTTGGAAGTAGGTGCGGATGCGCTTGGGCGAGCGCTGGATAGTGCGCATCACTGCTCGGGTCGCTTTGACCATGCCGTCCTTTGTGCCTGATTGCGGCTTTTGCCGAAGCTGCCGCTTGAGGTCGCCATTCAAGAACTCATCTGGATTGTGGTCCGGGGCGTAGGACGGCAAATAGAACAGCTCGATCTCATGGGCTTGGCTTTTGGCCCATGCCGTGACCTTCTTGGCGTGATGCACCTTCAGATTGTCGACGATCAGAAAGACCTTCTGCTCAGCATCCTTGATCAACCGCCGCAAAAAGGTGATGAACCGGTCGGCGTTGACCCTGAACGCTCTCTCGCGTTCAGCATCATAGAACATGAACCGCATCTGGCCGCGGTTGCTGACCGCCGAGATCATGCTCTTGGAAACCCGCTTGGCGGTTCGAGCGATGCTGCGAAAATCTCGTCCATCCATGCCAACAACGTAGCAAAGCTTCGTAATTACGTCCGGTATATTCTTGGAAAATTAGCAACTAGACACCGAGTTCCCGCAGCCAAGCGGGAAGCAACGTCTCTGCCGGGACGATGGCGGAGGTAAGATCGTTCTTGGTTTGGCGATGCTCTATCGAGCAAACGCGCTTCGCACATTGATCTACCC
>JBPCVQ010000513.1:0-10229 GCA_051010395.1 Geminicoccaceae bacterium
CTCGCCAAGGGTCGGCTGTGCGAGGCGCACGCCCTGAAGCGCGATCGCGCCGAGCACCGTGAAGGCTGCCGCCTCGTCCTCGACGCCGTCAGGCACCGCCTGACAGAGATTTTTCGGCACGGCCACCATCTCGGCATGGCCGCCGTTGGAGGCGACCCGATCGCCGACCTCGATGCCCTCGACGCCGTCGCCTTTGGCGATCACCTCGCCGACATTGCAGTAACCGAGGGCGATCGGCTCATCCAGCTTGCTTTTCACCGCTTCGACCGTGGGCAGGAGGCCGTCGGTCTTGACCTTCTCCAGGACCATCTTGACCTTGTCCGGCTGCTGGCGCGCGCGCTCCAGCCAATTTGCGTTGCCGAATTCCAGGAGCATGCGCTCGGTGCCGGCGGAAATCAGGCTCTTCCGTGTCTGAATAAGCACATGCCCTTTGACCACCTCGGGACAGGGCACCTCAGCCAACATCAGCTCCCCACTCCCCAAATTCTGCAGCACCTGCTTCATTTTCTTGTCACTTGCCTCATGTTGGGATGAGCGTCTGGTTTGCCTTATACGACCGCCCGCCAGCCTCGGGCGCCAAGTTACCCCTTGGCCAGGCTGGCCACAATTCGCGCGCTGGTCTCGCCGTCGCCATAGGGGTTATGGGCGCGGCTCATGGTCTGGTAGGCATCCTGATCGTCGAGGAGTTTGGAAAGCTCGCTTACGATCAGCGCCTGATCCGTGCCGACCAGCTTTGCGGTGCCGGCAGCGACGCCTTCTGGGCGTTCGGTGGTTTCGCGGGTCACGAGCACAGGCTTGCCCAGCGCAGGCGCCTCCTCCTGGATACCGCCACTGTCGGTGAGAATGATCTCGGCCTTGGACATCATATAGACGAACGGCAGGTAATCGAGCGGATCGAGCAAGTGGACGCTGTCCTGCCCTGCGAGCATCGCGCCTACCGGGCCACGCACTTTCGGGTTCGGGTGGACGGGGTAAACGATCTGAACGTCGCCGCGCCCCGCGATCTCAAGAAGGGCAGCGCACATGCGATCGATACCGCCGTCGAAATTTTCACGCCGATGGCCGGTCACCAGGATCAAGCGGCGCTTGGGGTCGAGGAAGGAGAACTGCTGGGCGAAATTCGTGGCGAGATCGCCATCGGTTTCGAGGCGCCGCTGGAAATAGAGAAGCGCGTCGATCACGCTGTTGCCTGTCACGTTGATCGCTGCGGGGCTGACGCCCTCTTTCAGCAGATTATCCCGCGTTTCGGGGGTCGGCGCGAAATGCAGGGCGGCGAACGTGCTCACCATCCTGCGGTTCACTTCTTCCGGAAACGGCTGATAGATGTCACCACTCCTGAGCCCCGCCTCGACATGGGCGACCGGGATCTTGGCGTAGAAGGCGGCGAGCCCTGCGGCAAAGGCGGTGGTGGTGTCGCCCTGCACCAGCAGCCAGTCGACCGGATGCTCGGCGAGCATCGGCGAGAGTTTGTTCAGAACCCGGCTGGTGATGTCAGTCAGCGTCTGGCCGGGCGTCATCAAAGCGAGATCCACATCCGGCACGATCTCGAAGAGGTCGAGGACCTGCTTGAGCATTTCCCTGTGCTGGCCTGTGGTGCACACCGTGAGCTGGATGCCGGGTTCCGCTTGGAGAGCCTTTATGATCGGCCCGAGCTTGATGGCCTCGGGGCGCGTACCGAACACCGTCATGATGCGGATCAAGGCATGGTCTCCATGGATAGCATCTAAAAAAAAGACGCCTGAACAGGCTGGATTAGGTCGCCGATGAGCGTCGGTGTGCGCAACCTCGGGGGCTCATAGCAAAAGTCAGCTGATCCTGTCCACTTGCGGGCGCAACGCGAAGTGCCCGATCACGCCGCTACGGATCGTCGCGGCTCATGAGGCGGCGCCCGGAAAACTGCTCCTGGTTAGTGGCTGCGAAGACGGCGTGCCTGGATAGTCGATAGATCGCGGGCTCCATTTTCCCGACACGAAGCGGCGAAATATGGAGCCGGTCACCGCTCGCAGGGTGACCGCGGGCAAGCCGGATCGTGCTGAAGCCGCTCATCCCGGCATCACCGATCGGCCATTCCATGATCTTGTCCAAACCGAGTTCCGGCCCAATCAGCCAAAGTGACGCAGCTTCCTCGGCAGTGGTGCCGATGCTGAAACCGCCGCCGATCGCCTGCAGATAGTGACCGTGGCCGGAGAAGTTGCGGGGTGAGCTCTGGATTTCCCAGTTTTCGCGATACCAGCGAAAGGCGCGTGACGGCACCTCTCCCGTGTCGCTGAGCCAGGCGACGTGATCCTCGGCGAAGACGAAGTTCACCGTCCTGAAGTCCTGACTGTCTTGACCGACCCACATGAAGGTCTCGCCGAAATCTCTCGAGAAACCAACGCGGCTCTGCTCGTCGCCATCGCCGGTGCCGACCCAGAGGACATCGTCAAACGGGTCCCATTGCACCGCATGGATATGGCGGACGACGAGCGCTGGAAACTCATAGACGATCTCGAAATTGCGTCCTTCCTGATCCGAACGAAATAGAGCGATGGTCTCGCCTTCTCCCAAGCGCCGCGTCACATATTCTCCGTAGTAAATCCGCCCCGCGGCATCTGCTGTGATTCCGAATGGCATGACCCCCCGGCCCTCGCCTCGCCCGAAATAGCGAAGGCGGTGAACGACCTCGGTGGTGCCGGCCTTGAGGTCGACCCGATGGATCTCGCCGCCGACAAACACGAGGATGAGATCGTGGCTAAGCGGGAAGACCTCAACGGCCTCTTGGAGGCCGAGCCATCTGCGCAACGTCCTGGAATAGCCGGCCCAGATGAAACCAGGCGACGGCCTGGCCACATGCACCTTCAAAAAGCCGCGTTCACTTTCGGACCGGTAGATCGAAAAACCATCGCTCGCCCAGAAGACACCGTCCCTGGCCTCCTGCAGAACAAGACCTTGGGCGCGTTCCAGCTGCTGACCGTCGACATCCGCCGGCTCCCAGGTGACAGCGCTCGGTGTGCGCAGATCCTGCATGGCCAGAACGACGAGGATAAACCCGCCAGCTGCCGCAATTACAATGGCCGACCATGTCCTGTTCATCGCGTAAAACCCTGCGCTCGCCGGCCGTTTCCGCAGGTAGACGAATAGCGCGCACCGCGGCGACCCTGAAATATTCAACGCAGCAGGGCACTTAGAAGGAGCATCGTCAAGGCGCAAACTCAACCAAAAAGGTTTTACGATGCAAATGGGCATAATTGCGTTTCAGCTGTTGCTTTTGCGCCGATGATCATCGGCAGTTTGCCCAGATGAAGACAATCAACTTGACAGCAATCGAGCCCTTCTCGAATTTCGGCCCCCGATCTGATGCGATCATAGCGCTGACTGATTTGCGAACTGCCGCATGAGCCTTTTGATCACGAATCACATTTTACCGGCACTGTTGAACCGATGGGTCCAGTTCCGTCTGTCAGGAGAAGTCATCGATGCAACAATCCGTCTGCGTACTCGGGCTCGGCTATATTGGCCTGCCGACCGCTTCGTTTCTGGCGACCAAGGGCTGCGAGGTCATCGGTGTCGATGTATCGAGTGATGTGGTCGACACGATCAACCGCGCCGAGGTCCACATCGTTGAGCCTGAGCTGGACGTGCTGGTGCGCTCGGCGGTGCATTCCGGCAATCTGAAAGCGCAGACAGAGCCCGCGGCCGCTGACGTTTTCTTCATCACCGTGCCAACGCCCGTGCAGGATGATCGAAAGCCGGATCTTTCCTATGTCCGCTCGGCGAGCCGGGCGATAGCTCCCTTCGTCGAGCCCGGCAATCTGGTGATCCTGGAAAGCACCTGCCCGGTCGGCACCACCGAAGACCTGGTGGTCGAGACGCTGGTCGAGGAAGGCGTTGACGTCAGCGAGGGCGTGCTGGTGGCTCATTGCCCGGAGCGTGTTCTGCCCGGCCGTATTCTGACCGAGCTCGTGCAGAACGACCGCATTGTCGGCGGCATCAACGACGCCTCGACCAAGGCTGCCGCCGGTTTCTATCGCCAGTTCGTGAGCGGTGAGGTGTTCGAGACCAGCGCGCGTCTGGCGGAAATGACCAAGCTCACCGAGAACACGTTTCGCGACGTCAATATCGCGCTCGCGAACGAACTCTCGATCATCTGCGATCGCCACGGGATCGACGTCTGGGAGCTGGTCCGCCTCGCCAATCGTCACCCCAGGGTCAATATCCTGCAGCCCGGTCCCGGTGTCGGCGGCCATTGCATCGCCGTCGATCCCTGGTTCGTGGTCGCGAGCGCGCCCGAACAGGCCCGCCTGATCAGAACTGCGCGCGAGGTCAACGACGCCAAGCCCGAATGGGTGATCGACAAGGTCAAGGCCAAGGCCGATCGCTTCAAGCACCCGACCATCGCCTGCCTCGGCCTCGCCTTCAAAGCGGATGTCGACGACCTCCGTCAGTCACCCGCCATCGACATTGTGCACGGTCTGCAAAGGGACAAGGTCGGCAAGCTTTTGGTGTGCGAGCCCAACATCAAATCGCATGACGACTTCGATCTGGTTCAACTCGGCGACGCCATCGCCCAGGCCGACATCATCCTGCTGCTGGTGGACCACAAGGAATTCAAAGCGCTGAACCCGCAAAGGCTTCAGGACAAGATCATCATCGATACACGCGGCATCCTCTAATGGTTTGACTGCGTCGCTTGGTTCCGGCCGTCTTCGAATGAAGAGCCTGGGGACCCTTGCCGAACCCTGCTCCTTTTATGAGGAGCTGGCGGAGCACCGCGGTTTTCAGCTTGAGAACAGATCCGGCCGGTATCCGCCCAAGCGACCGGTAAATGGCATGCTTGATACTTACCCTAGCAGGAGGTGGTGAGAAGCCTCCCTGCAGCCAAGGGGCTGATGTAACCAAGGGGCTGGATCTCTGCATCCATTACCGGTACGGGCTCTTTTTAGAGCCCGTAATTTGGGAAAGGGAGGGAAGGCCGGGCCGGGGATGCCCCGATGCAGAGAGGCCAACGTGCCGCCAATAACCATTGCCGGTGACCTCTTAGGGTGTTACCGATCCGGCAATATGTTCACTTCAAAGACAAAACATTCAGACCTTGCAAGCGATCTCATGAATTCCTGCCGATACCAGGGCGGGAAACATGACAGCAGTGTCCTATGATTGAAGACCTCTCCGACCACCTGAACGAGACGATATTCGAGACGGATGTCGCCATCGTCGGCGCCGGCGCTGCGGGCATCACCCTGGCACGCAGCCTTGTTGCGGCCAATGTCAGCGTCTGCCTCTTGGAAAGCGGCGGCGAGGACTATGAGCAGCCTGTGCAAGATCTGGCCAAAGGCGAAAGCGTCGGCTTCCCTTATTACGAACTCCAGGAATCCAGGCTGCGTTTTTTTGGCGGCACCACGGCGATCTGGGGAGGCAGGTCCGCCCTTCTCGACCCGATCGACTTCGAGCGGCGGCCTTGGGTCGCCGACAGCGGTTGGCCCATCGATCGAGAGGCTCTGAACAGCTATTACGATCAAGCATCGTCGCTCCTCGACCTGCCAGCGAGCGGGACGCGCCAACAGAGCGATCGGTCAGCCAGGCGCCACGGGCTTTCCCTTGATCCGTCGCTGATCGAGACGTCCCACTGGCAGTTCGATGAACAGTTCGAACGTTTTTCTCTAGCTCGATGCGCGGATCTAAGGGAAAGCCCCCTCGTTCGGATCTTGCTGCATGCAACCGTGACACAGGTGGTCGCCAACGGACCTGCAACAGCTATCGAGGCTCTTGAAGTTGGCAACCTCAAGGGTGCAAAGGGACGCGTAAACGCCAAAGCTTTCGTGCTCGCCGCAGGTGGTATCGAAACGCCGCGCCTGCTGCTCGCCTCATCCGAGCGCATGCCATCAGGCATCGGCAATCAGCATGGCCTCGTCGGCCGCTATTTCATCGAGCATCCGCGCGCCAGAGGTGCGCGGGTGATGACGGACAAGGTTTGGCCCCTGCTTCGGGCTATGCCGCGCTTTCGCCGCAATGAGGGCCAGCTCGAGGCATCGGTGCTGCGTGGTGCCGCCGGCCTGCAGGAGCAGGAGGGCATCCTCAACACGGCGTTCTCGCTCGCCGTGCGCAGGCCGCCCGACGGCAAGAAGAACATGAGCCAGCGGCTCTACGCCGGCATCAAGCAGCGCATGCCGCCAGACCATCTCGGCCGCCTGCTCTGGCGCAGCTTTCGCCGCGGGCAAATCCTGGCCCGCGAGAAGATAAGCCTGGCGCGCGGCTGGTGGCGGCTGAAAAGCAGCGGCTACGGCATTTATGTCATTATCCGGGGCGAGCAGGCGCCCAATCCGGAAAGCCGCATCATCCTCAATACCGAACGAGACGCGCTCGGGATGCCGCGCGTCGACCTGGACTGGCGTTTCAGCGATATCGACAAACACTCCGTCCGGGTGCTGATGTCGACCTTCGATCGCGAGCTGAAGCGGTTGGGACTAGGAAAGCTCGAACTCTCCGACTGGTTGAGCGAGGAAGGGACGGCCTGGCAAACCGACAGCCTCGTCGGCAACCACGCTGTTGCGGGCTATCATCACATCGGCACGACCCGAATGGCTGCCAGCGCCAGCAAAGGTATCGTCGACGCCAATTGCAAGGTGCACGGCATGGGCAACCTCTTCATTGCCGGGAGTTCGGTGTTCCCGACGGGCGGCTGGGCCAATCCGACGCTGACGATCTTAGCTTTGACGTTGCGCCTCGGTGATCATCTGAAACGCGAGCATGCCAAGGGGGCCATGGCGGCCGCGGAGTAACCAGCGCCCCCCCAAATCCCATCGACATCGACGCCAATCTTGGGCGCATACCGTTAAGCTTGGCGCTGACGGTGTGAATTAAATGCTGTGGCCACGCCACCTAGCGGACGAGGCGGTAGCCTCCGGGCTCGGTCACCAGGATCTGGGCGTTGGAGGGTTCGGGCTCGACTTTCTGGCGCAGGCGATAGATGTGGGTTTCCAGCGTGTGGGTGGTGACGCCGGCGTTGTAGCCCCAGACCTCGTCGAGCAGCACGTCGCGCGGCACCGGGCGATCGCCCATGCGATAGAGATATTTGAGGATCGCCGTTTCTTTTTCGGTGAGATGGATCTTCTTTTCGGTCTCGGCGTTGACCAGGAGCTTGGCGCTGGGTCGAAAGGCGTAGGGGCCGATCGGGAAGGTCGCGTCATCGGAGAGTTCGAACTGACGAAGCTGCGCGCGCACGCGGGCCAGCAGGACGCCTAAGCGAAACGGCTTCGGGATGTAGTCATTGGCGCCGCTGTCCAGGCCGAGGATGGTGTCGGCATCGCTGTCATGGGCGGTCAGCATGATCACCGGGGTCTTGACGCCCTGCCTGCGCATCAGGCGGCAGAGGTCGCGGCCGTCGGTGTCGGGCAGGCCGACATCCATCAGGATCACCTCGAAATGGTGATCTTTCACCAGCTCCAGCGCCTTGTCGCCTGTCTCCGCCTGGACGGCGACGAAGCCTTCATGCAGCTCAAGCTGCTCGGCAAGCGAGCCTCGAAGGGCGGCGTCATCATCGACGATGAGGACTTGTTTGGTCGTGGCCATCGATGGTTCCCCGTTAAAGCGACTGAAAGTCCCCTAACATGACTGATAACTTTGCACAAATCCGAGATTTGGAAAAAAGTGAACAGAGCGTGATGTTTTCGCTGAAAAGGATGTATTCGGGCTGGTATCAAGCGCCAGTTTCGCTATCAATGCGCCCTTCGGTTGCCCGAAGCCGATAACAGCCACGATGCCAAGGCGACGGTGGGCTCGTCGCTAAAAAATTGGAGTTTTTCCTCATGACCGCCATCCTGCCGGTCATTCTCGCAGGCGGCGCCGGCACCAGGCTCTGGCCGGTCAGCCGGGAGACCATGCCGAAGCACCTGGCCGACATCATCGGCGAGGCTTCGCTCCTGCAGCTGACCGCAACGCGTCTGATGGCCGAAGCGCCCGCCGATCGGCTGATCACGGTCGCAGCAAAGCACCAGGACCTTTTGATCCGCCGTCAGCTGGAAGCTGTCGATCCGGCACTTGCCTCCCATCGCCTGCTGGAGCCCGTCGGCCGCAACACGGCAGCCGCGATCGCGCTCGCCGCCCTCTATGCGGAAAAAACCTTCGGCGGGGAGGCCGTTCTCTGGGTCTGCCCCAGCGACCATCTGATCCGGGACGAAGCCGCGCTAAGCGATGCTGTCAAACACGCCCTTCCGGCCGCCGCCGGCGGTGACCTCGTGACCTTCGGCATCCAGCCCACCCGCCCCGAAACCGGCTACGGCTACATCAGGGCCGGGACGCCGGCCGGCGTTGACTTGCCTGAGCGTGGGGGTGCTGCGGCGTCCCCTATACGGAAAGTCGAGCGTTTCGTTGAGAAGCCGGACCTGGAGACGGCAAAAGGGATGCTTGCGGAGGGGAACTATCTCTGGAACAGCGGCATGTTCCTGTTCCGCGCCGATCGCATCATCGAGGAACTTGCCGAGCATGAGCCCCTGATTCTCGAGGCCACCGAGATGGCTTTTGCAAACGCGCGGAGGCACGGCGATGGCAGCATCCAGGCCTCACTTGAACTCTATGAGAAAATTCCATCGATGCCGATCGACAAGGCGGTGATGGAGCGTGCTTCGCGCATTGCTGTGGTGCCATGTGATCCCGACTGGACTGATCTCGGCTCATGGCATGCGATCTGGGAGATTTCGGCTAAGGACGGGAACGGCAATGCGGCGCGCGGCGACGTGCTCCTGCATGAGGCGGAGAATTGCCTGGTGCATGCCGCTAGCCGGCTGGTGACCTGCGCCGGCGTCCAGGATCTCGCCGTGATCGAGACCGGGGATGCGGTGCTGGTGGTCGATCGCAACCGAAGCGAACCGGTGAAGGCTCTGGTGGCCGATCTGAACGCGGCGGGGCGCAGCGAGACCCAGCAGCACCAGACCGTCGATCAGACCTGGGGGCAGGCCACCTTCCTAGATTCCAGTGGCGATGCGGAGGTGCGAAAGCTCGAGATCTTGCCGGGTGAGATGATCGAGAATGCCGAGGGCGCCATGCATGATTTGCACTGGCTGGTGCTTGCCGGCAGTGTCGAATTCGAGCGAAGCGACGAGCATGTCAGACTGGAAGCGGGTGACAGCGCCGACCTCGCAGCCGGAACAGCATATCGCCTTGACAACAAGGGGGCTTCACCCGCGCGGCTCCTTGAGGTCGGCCAACTTCGCCGGCAGCGTCGTTAGCCCTGCCATGGCAGCTGATGAGGACGACGAAGGCCCGCCCCCCCTGCCGGCGGATGCGGCGGCTTATCTGACACCCGCGGGTGCCGCCCGCTTTCAGGAGGAGCTTCACACGCTTCGTGCGGTCGAGCGGCCGAAGGTGGTGGAGGTGGTGTCCTGGGCGGCCGGCAATGGTGATCGCTCGGAAAACGGCGATTACATCTATGGCAAAAAGCGCCTTCGTGAGATCGACCGGCGCATGCGCTTTTTGATCAAACGTCTGCAGTCCGCTAGAATCGTCGACCCGGCCGAGCAGAAGACCCGCGACCATGTCTTCTTCGGTGCCACTGTGAGCTTCGCAGACGAGCAAGACCGGCAGCGAACGGTCACCATCGTCGGTGTGGACGAGGCAAGGCTCGATCAGGACGAGATCAGCCTGGTCTCCCCGGTCGCCCGCGCCCTCCTTCGCGCCAAAGTCGGTGACAGCGTCGAGGTCAGAAAGCCAGGCGGCGTCGACTACATCGACGTGCTGGAAATTTCCTATCCAACGGCTTGAGCTGATCGGCTGTAAAACACCTACCCCAAGTCAACCATCGAAACGGTTGTTTCGTTAGCCATCGAAGCGGTTGTTGCGTGGGAAGCCGTGGGGGACCATGCGGCCAGCACTGGCGCGTTTGCCTTGCCAAGATTCCAGCTCTTTCACCACGCGTGTGCCGTTCTTGGCGGGCCAGGAGAGACCGTCTTCCAGAATGAGCGCTTTGGCGTCGGCAAGCTTGCCATCCTTGAAACGCTGCAGCAGCACGCCCTTGCCACGGCTCATCACAGGAAGATCGGAAGCCGGGAAGATCAGCATCTTTCGGTTGGAGCCGACAGTAGCGACATGGTCGCAATCACCTGGCGTCACCACGCGAAGCTTTGCGCGCGGATCGAGATTGAACACCTACTTACCCACCTTGGTCTGCGCGGCAATTGCTTTTTCCTCGGCAAGGAAACCCCGCCCATCACTACTCGCAAGAAGAAGTTTACCATCGGCGCGATGGACCGCAAAAT
>JBPCVQ010000514.1:0-6342 GCA_051010395.1 Geminicoccaceae bacterium
GCAGGCAATTCGAGGAGAAGGCGCAGGCGCGTTGGGCAAGGCCGTCGAGGTCGAGTTGATCGACGGAGCACATGTCGAGCACATATTCAAGCTTGCAGAATTCAGACCACTCGATCGGTAGGACATCCACGGCGCTGTCAACGTGATGACGGAAAGGCAAGAGAGGCGGATGCAGCGTTGGGTGGATTAGGCTCCTTGGCCGAACTTGATGAATTCCTTGGAACAAATCGTGGTGACAGCGTCCTCAGGCAATAGTCTCAGTGCCGTCAAGCCTTCTTCGAAGCCGCTCGACAAAGCGAATCGAGCACTTGCCGATGTCTGTGTTTTGCACCCTGCGGACTGCGGCGAATTCATGCAGCTTGGAGAGAGGGGAAGCCTTCGCATCCGGGGCTGCTCGTTCTTGGTCGATACCGGCGCTACCCAATCGACCATTACGGCATCGATCGCCGCCAAGCTCGACTTGCCCATCTTGGAAAGATCATGCAGAACTGACTGCAACCGGCCCTTGATCGTCGAAGCGAGTTTGATCACGGTGGCGATCGGCGGTCCACCTGGACGGGACGTGCTGTTTCAAGATCGCTGTAAGATGCTGGTCTCAAATGGCTACCGTGGTCCCTATGTCGGCAGGCTCGGCCTGGATTTCTTGACTGAACGTACGTTCTCTTTTGAAATGGATCAGTTCCGATTATTCTGAAATGGATGCTTTCGGTTGGGCTTCTGCCGCAAGCAAATCAAGGTAGGGACACGCAAAACAAGGTCATGATCTGTACCGGAATTTCGCACCTCCTGTACGATGTAGATTTCCAGCGTTCTTCGGGATAGTGCGGCAGTCATGATTTTTCCACCGCGCTAGATCGAGCGGAGGTCAAGGACTCTATCCCGAAGGATATGGGTACCTCCCTGAAGTTCTCCCTCATTTCAAAGCCCGGCGCCGACCGGGCTTTTTCTTTGGGCAGCAATCCGCGAAATGAAGGATCGAGGAAGATCCCTCCCCCCGCTGTCCCAGCCGACGGCCAGCCTTTCCAGCGGTTGGCTTTTTCACGGCCCTCTTGCGCAACGCCTTCACAGGCTTTGTCGGCTGCGGCTTACGACCGAGACCGATCTTCGTGGCAAGAACGGAACGGTTTGCCGCAGACCAGCCCGATGGCAACACCCAGTCGCCAAACAGTGCCGGTGGCGTACGGTGCAAATAGAAACGATGTCGGGCGGTTTCCAAAACGACTTGGCTGTCTGGATCGATAAGGTGGGTATGGAAAACTGGACGATCATTGAGAATTCTATTGATTGGCAAATCACTAAATCTACGGAATTTCACAAGGCCAATTTTGTTATATAGGCATGCAGTATTCTCGTCCGTTACACGTGCGCTCGAATTGCGCAGCCTGTCGTCGTGAGGCACCGGCATCGATCCTTCAGCCTGTGCAATCGATGCTTGATCTCCAGTTCCGGAATTTATGCCCTGCCTGCATTGAGCATAGAACCGAGGCGCTGCCAGCGCTTGTCCGTACAATCAACAAGGCTGGATGGAAGGAATTGACCGACGAGATCCGCCGAACCATCCGTGTTTGGGATATGGGAGAATATGTGACGGTTCCGGCTTGGGCAGAACGAATGAGCCACCAACAGCTTGTCACAGTGAAAGAAACCGAAAAGCCGCTAGCTGATCCGGAGGATCAGGCCTCATTGGAGCGTCCGTACAAGAAACGACAAGAAAGAATCACGCCCAAATATCGAACAATACCTCAGAGGAGGCGACACACCAAGCGCAGCAGGTGGCTCTAACGTGTGATGCCCGACTAGGTTCAAGACTAGCGAAAAACCGATAAGGCCTCCTATGTCCAATCCGGGCAAGCGAGTTTTGCAAACAGCCCGATAGACGGCTTTCCGGGTCGTTGGATGATTCCGTCAGCCGGTTGCTCCAAATGGGGTGACAACCGCTGCAAACCGATATAGAACAAAACAAGAACAAACGACATCTCATTGAAGGACAAAAAATGGCACGGTTCTCCAAAGCCTCTAAGGATGTAAGCATTAGCTCCAAAGCAGCCGACCAGATCGCTGACTGGAAAGCTTTTGTCAGTAGCCAGAAAGGGGTGCGGTTCTCGCGCGTTGATATGGAAGTCAACGACGCTGGCGAATTGGAGGTCAGGACGGCATTCGGTATTGACGAGAATAATGCTGAGGTCGTGTTTTCGGACACCATCAGAAGGTTGATCGAAGGCGAAGCAGCCGATGCCACCGTCCACGCAATAGCTCAGTAACGCCCAGCAATCGAGCTGGCCGAATGGCAGACCAGGGCAGATAAAACCAAAGGTCACGAAGCATTTATGACAAGTCGAAGCTGCCCGGGTTTCCTCCGCCGACCAACTTTCTGATGCTGGCTAAGCGACGACGCGTTCGGCCTCCATTCCGTCATTATCAGTGGCGCAAAAGTCTTTCCTGGATCACGATCTTGCTCCCGGTAGCCATCATCCTCTGGCTCGGCTCATTTTCCATAACTTCAGAGCCATGGCCAACCGCGGTCTCTCTCGAACATTGGGCCACCGCACCCAATTGCTATGCCGCGCGAGCTGTCTCCCAAGTGTGACGATCGGATGATCGATGCAGCGCATCATCGGCGCATGCGGGCCGAAATATTCAGCGATGCCGAGGGCATGTCGGGTTTTCTCGTACGATAACCGCCTTATCCTGGCGGCAGCGATAGCCGACGGGATCGACGGCACGCCCGTCGAGCGGAACGGGTATGCCACCCGGCCTGCCGCTGTGGCGCCGCACGACGTAATCGCGGGCCCGCCGGCTCGATCTGGTCTCGGTGCCGAAAGCCCAGACCGCCAGAAAACCCACCGGACAGCGGCGGGCCATATGGCTCGCGTCCGGCGGTATTTCTTGATTTCGCAGCCCGTAAATGTAGCTGTCCAGGGGTGCGAAGGCGTCGCCCATCCCACCGGCTCCCCGTGGTTTTAGGCGACGGTCAGCACGATCTTGCCGATATGTTCCTTCGCCTCGAATGCCGACTGTGCGGCGGCGATCTCCTTCAGCGGAAACGTCTCTGCGACCAAGGGACGAATCTGTTCCTCCTCGATGCGCTTGACGAGATTGTCGAAGACCCCGCGCTCCAGCACCGTGCAGCCGAAAAAGCTGAGGTCTTTCAGATAGAGCGTGCGCACGTCCAGTTCGACGATAGGACCGCCAATCGCGCCGGAAACAGCGTAGCGGCCGCCGGGCCGCAGCAGATCGAGAAGGGACGGCCATTTTGGCCCGGCCACCAGATCGACGACGACGTCGACGCTGTCGGCACTGAGCTCTTGAACGAAATCCGCATGCCGGCCGAGGACGGTCTCGGCGCCGAGTTGACGGAGCGCCTCCCCCTTGGACGGGCTGGTTACCGCAATAACATGGGCGCCGCGGGCTTTGGCGAGCTGCACGGCCGCCGAACCGACGCCGCCGGAGGCACCGGTTACCAGCACCGTCTCGCCTGCGCGCACGGCGGAACGCGCGAGCATGTTTTCCGCCGTGGAGTAGGAGCACGGAAAAGACGCGAGCTCGACATCGCTCATTGCACTTTCGATCATGTAGGCATGGCGCGACGCCACACGGGCATAAGCCGCAAAACCACCGTCGCATTCCGAGCCGAAATACCATGGAGTTGCCAACTCACGCCCGTCGGCCTCTCGGATGCAGGGCTCGATCAGGACGCGTTCGCCCACACGGTTGGCATCGACGCCCTCGCCGACCGCCACGATGATCCCGCAGACGTCCGCCCCCTGAATGCGCGGGAACGATAGAGGCTTGCCGGACCAGGTAGCGTCGGAAGCCTCAGCCTCGCCCTTCGAATACCAGGCCGTGCGCGTGTTGATGTCGGTATTGTTGACGGCAGCGGCGGCCACACGAATCAGAACGTCGCCCGGGCCGGGCTTGGGCACGGTCAGATTCTCGCGCCATTCCAAACGTTCCGGACCGCCATGTCCGGTCAGAGCAACGCCGTGCATCGCATCGGGCAGCGGCATGCTCTCAGCCTCCGAGGTAGAATATTTTCTCTACTTGCTCTACTAGAAGAACGTTTCTACTTCTGTCAAGCATGACAGTGATGAAGGACTCCTGGCCGAAGAGGGTCGATATGCTGCCTGACACTGCCATTACGCAGCCTGATTTTGTTAAGGTCCGCCGGTTCACCATCGAGCAAAGCGGCCTCCCCGATCTTCCACAGATGATGCTGGTGTCGCTGGAAGCCCTGCGTGCTATGGGTGGGTCGGCAACACTGCACGAACTCGATCAGAAAGTGGTCGAACTGGAGGGCGTGACCGAAGACGAACAGGCGTTTACGATGCCGAACGACAGCCGCGCTCGCCTGAACTACTTTCTCGGATGGTCACGTACATATCTGCGTCGTGGTGGGGCGATTGAGAATTCCTCTCGCGGCGTTTGGTCGCTGACCGAAAAAGGCGAACAGCTGACAACGCTCGCCGAGATGCAGGCGATCTATGAACGCGTCAACGCCGAAGAACGCGAAAAGGCCCGTTTGAAGCGCCTGGCGTCCAAGCAACAAGAAAACGCAAGTCCAGATCCAGAGCCATCGCCAGGCCCTGCGGTCGATGACAGCGATGTCTCTGATAGCTGGAAATCCCAGCTGCTCGCCGTGGTAGGCGCCATGCAGCCCGATGGCTTCGAGCGCCTCTCACAACGCCTCCTACGTGAAGCTGATTTCACCAAGGTCGAAGTCCGTGGCAAGACCGGAGATGGTGGGATCGACGGAGTCGGCATTCTGCGCGTGAATCTCGTCTCGTTTCAGGTCTATTTCCAATGCAAGAAATGGAAAGGCAGCGTTGGCTCGAAGGAAATTCGCGATTTCCGTGGCGCACTGCAGGGTCGTGCCGACAAAGGGCTCTTCATCACCACAGGCAGCTTCACCAGCCAAGCTTCCGAAGAAGCCACCCGCGACGGCGCAATTGCCATCGACCTGATTGACGGCGAGCGCCTTTGTGAATTGCTCAAGCAACATGGTTTGGGCGTGAAGACCGAGATGATTGAGAGTGTGACAGTCGTTGGTGATTGGTTCAAAAGCATCTAGCGAGGCTTTGATCAAATTCGGATGTGGGCTGAAATGTGGGCCGCGCAAAGCGATCCTGAAAAATATTCTTGCAAATCAAGCAATTGCTAGAAGGTTTTGGCGGAGGGGATGGGATTCGAACCCACGATACCGGTTTCCCAGTATACCGGTTTAGCAAACCCTGTGACTCCCCCGGCCAAATGCCCAGAAATGCCAGGAAGTCCGCCAAAAATCGCTGAATTTTCCCCGCGAAAATAGCGTATCAGGCGAACTTAATAACGGTTTGCACCGGCACAAAAGTCGGCACAGCAATAATTATTGGATCCTGGCGTCGAGCATGTGGCTTCCACGGAAGTGATAACCCATGCCCCACACAGACACGAAGGCCATCTGCATCCATTGCAGCGGCGATTGCCGGCTGACCGACGGCGGCAATACCTATCCGGATCAGTCACCTCAAAATGAGGTGCCCTGGTGATGTTCAAGGTTCTCATCCTGGTGTGCTCTCTCGGGCTTTCCGAAGACGAGTGCAAGAACGGCAATCAGCTGGCCGCGATCGACGGGCCCAGCTTCTTCGGTGCCTTTCAGTGCGCGATCATCGGCCACGCCATCATCGGCGATCCGGAATCATTCGATATCGACGTTCGCAGTCGTACCCATGAGCCGAGCTTTCTCCGGTTCAGATGCGTCGGAGAGGAAGTCAAATGACGGCCGACAGCAAACCCGAGACGGGCACCCATCCGTCGCTCGATGATCTCGTCGATCAGCTCATCGGTGCAGACGTCGGTGCTCCGGAGATGAAGGCTCAAATTCGCGATATGCTCCACCCTACTTTCGAGGTTTTCAGCGGTGCTAAATCCGGTGTCAGCTATCTCGTAGAGACCAGCGGTGTGGATGAGCAAAGCGTCACCAAGGTGCTCGTTTCCTTGAAAGATATGCCTCTTCCGAATGCCGCAAGGGATTGGATGACCCTGGTCGGCTTCGATCGAGACGACTTCAGTCAAGTCGATATCGGCTTCAAACGCGTCACCGAAGGCATCGTGATGCAGCATTGCGGGATGCTGAACCGCGATGGCCAGAAACCATGCGAACCGGAGACGTCGTCATGAAGGGCCTCTCACGGTTGGTCAAAACCCTTTCTGAATACGGCTTCATCATATTCGTGGTCCGTAAGCGGCCAACGAGTACCGCCGTCTTTTTCTCCCATCGCGCTGATAGTGTGCGCCCATAGAGACGTGATTATGGGCGTGCATAAGGACAGTGAGCTTGGGTCGGATGGAGATTTTGACAGGCGT
>JBPCVQ010000515.1:0-3261 GCA_051010395.1 Geminicoccaceae bacterium
TGCCAACACTTTCGGCCTCATCTATCGACATCCTTGCCTGGTCCTGATCGGCGGCGTCGAATAGCAGTTTACCAAGGACCGTGACGCCGGTGACGGCACCACGATCTCACTCAGGCTGACGTTCCAGAATCTCGGCGAAGTCGGGGGTCAAACGTCCGCCATCGGTTTTTGAGCCGCCCGACAAGGCGGACCGATCCGGATCTGGAGAACGGGACTTCTCATGCGTCGCTATTTCATTCAGCTGTTGCTCCCTACACTGCTTCTGACACCGTCGATCGATGCGTCAGCCGAGGAGCAGCGCATTGCAGCGATCGTCAATGACGACGTGGTCAGCGTTCAGGACTTGAACCAACGGCTAGGCCTCGTTCTCCTGACCAGTCGAATTCCGGACCAGGAACAAGCGCGTGACAGGCTTTCCAAACAGGTGTTGCGCGGCCTGATCGAGGAGAGACTGCAGCTGCAGGAAGCCGGGCGCCTGTCGGTCAGCGTCGCCCCCAACGAACTCAATCGGGCCATTACCGACATCGCCCAACGCAATAAAATGTCGGCGGACGAGCTTCAGGAGCTGCTGAAGGGCAACGACATCAGCCCCAGCACACTCTTTGACCAGCTGCGCGCGCAAATCGCCTGGCTGAAAATCGTGAACCAGCGGCTGCGTCCGCAGGTGAACGTGACCGTCGATCAGCTGGAAATTGCCATCGAGGAAGCCAAGCTCAATCAAGGGCAGCCGGAATATCTCCTGTCCGAGATCGTGCTGCCGGTCGATAATCCCAGCCAGGAACAGCGGGTGGCGGCAGATGCCGCGCGGCTGGTGCAAACCCTTTCCGAAGGGGCGAACTTCGAGGCGCTGGCGCGACAGGTCTCCGCGTCGGCAACCGCAAGCCGCGGCGGCGATGTCGGCTGGGTCCCGGCCTCCACCATCCCGGGTGATCTGGTGGGGGCTTTGGAACGCCTTCGCCCAGGCGACGTCTCACCGCCTTTGCGCTCGCCGGTCGGCTTTTTCATTTTCCAGCTACGCGATCGTCGCCTGGGCGAAGCGCCGAAAACCGATGAAGGCGAGCAGACGCCGCTTGAGGTGAAACTGTCTCAGATTCTGTTCGAGACCAATATCGGAAACGAGGACGAACTCTCGGCAAAGGTCCTCCAAGCCACGCAGTTGAGCGATCGGCTGAACGACTGCGAGGCGGTCAATACGGTCGCCGAAGAGCTGCAGGCGCCAGCATCCGGCGATCTTGGCTGGCTGAAAGTGAGTGATCTGCCGACGATCCTCGCCGATGCCGTGCGCAGTCTGAAGGCGGGCGAAATCAGCACGCCGCTGCAGGGGCCAGGTGGCGTTCACCTGCTCATGGTCTGCGAGCGGCGCGGCGGCGAACAGGTCGAAACCGAAGACGCTTCGGAAGAGGATCGCCAGAAGATCACCCAGCAGCTGGAACGCGAGCGGCTCGATCGCCTGGCGCGCCGCTATCGGCGCGACCTCAGAAAACAATCCTTCATCGACGTCCGCCTCTAGGTTGCCAGGCGCTCGCCAGCGGCGAGGGGCGGGGATTATGCTCTCAGAACTGCCACCACTGCGCGAGGTTATCCGCGATCACGATCTGCGCGCGGACAAGCGCCTCGGCCAGCATTTCCTCCTCGATACCAATCTGCTCCAGCGCATCGTCAGCCTTGCGGGTGACCTCGAGGGGCGTACGGTGCTCGAAGTCGGGCCCGGGCCGGGCGGGCTGACAAGGGCGCTTCTGCAGAGTGGTGCCAAGCGTGTCATCGCGATCGAGCGTGATGTACGCTGCATCCAGGCATTGGGCGAACTGGTTACCGCTTCCGAAAGGCGGCTGACCCTGATCGAAGCGGATGCGCTCACCATCGATCTTACCTCAGTCGGCGGCGCCGACAGGCTCGCGATCGTCGCCAACCTCCCCTACAATGTTGGCACGGCCTTGCTGCTTCGCTGGCTGGATCAGCGTGACAGCATCGACAGCATGACGCTCATGTTTCAACGCGAAGTCGCCGAGCGACTGACCGCCTCGCCCGGCAGCAAGAGCTATGGCCGGCTCTCGGTGATGGTGCAGTGGCTTTGCAGGACGGAACGCCTGATCAATCTGCCGGCCAAAGCCTTCGTGCCGCCGCCCAAGGTCGCCTCATCGATCATCGGCCTCACACCTCGCAGACAGCCATTG
Source organism: Geminicoccaceae bacterium (assembly GCA_051010395.1). Lineage (GTDB taxonomy): Bacteria > Pseudomonadota > Alphaproteobacteria > Geminicoccales > Geminicoccaceae > JANQPX01. Next base: position 2,175 of record JBPCVQ010000515.1, read on the forward strand.
GCGCCTGCGGACAAACCCACGCTCGAGCGAGTGCTGGCCGCAGCCTTCGGTCAGCGCCGAAAGATGTTGCGCACCAGTCTGAAATCACTGATCCCGACCCCTCTCCCCGTCCTTGCCGCCGCCGAGCTCAAGGAAACCGCGCGCGCCGAGGAAATCGACATCGAAGGCTTTTGCAGACTGGCTCGTGAGGTCGAAGCTCTGGGCGGCTCATAGAAAGGAGTCCGCATATCCTGCGATCTGCGGTCTCATTCTTCGAAGACGGCAAAAACCAAATGACGTGGCCACACCACTAGATCCAGACGACGTGCCAGGTCGTCCGCCGATCACGCCAGCTTATGCGCTGAAAGACCAGGCGAAAGAAGACGACCAGGCTCAAGATCGCCCGGGTTTGCTGAAAGCCGGCATGCTCGATGCCGCGTATCGAAGGCGTGTTGCCGGCATCGCAAGTGATGATGGCGCTGGCATGGGCCATGATCAGCCAGAAGGGACAGAGCGAAGCGCAGCGTCTTCGGGTAAAGGCGCTCGCCGCGAGCTCTGGATACGGTGTGGCAGTTGGTGATAAGCGGTACGTGTACGGCTTCGCCCAGGATTGACTTGTAGCGCGTCTCGAACTGGATGAAGGAGTGATGCAGCACCGAACCCTGATCGTCGATGACGGCAAGCGCCATGTCATCCCGCTCCAGCCCGGTTCGATAAACGGCGCTCTCGCCGGCAAGAAGCTGAACCAGCACCGGCTTTCGTTCGGGATCATCGAGATTTTCCCGACAGATGACGACGAGCCGGCGGCCAGGTCCGAAATCTCCATCTGTCGTCGACCGCTCCCCTTCGGCGGCCCTGCCTTCGAACACGACATCCGATTGCGAGCGCGCGAGACGGGTAACGAGAAAACGGGCAAGGCCGAGCCAGCCGCGCGCTGCGCGCAGCGAGCGCAGGCGGGTCAGCGCGTAGCCGGCAGTGCTCACGCCGCTTTGCCGGTCGACAGCCGGCGCACGGTTTTCTTCAATGTCTGCTTGACTCCCATGCGATCAGCGGTGGAAGTCGCCAGATTGGCGAGCCCGTCGAGCCGTCGATAGGCGCCCGCCAGCAC
>JBPCVQ010000516.1:0-21538 GCA_051010395.1 Geminicoccaceae bacterium
CTTCGAGATCCATCTGCGCTACTACTATCGTGACTTTCTGAACGACGGCGATGACGACTGCGATCCGAAGCGGCGACCGCTTCGTTGCACGATCATGCGCGAATGTCGCGGCTTTGCCGAGCGCGACTTTAGGGTTGCAATAACCGAAACCGGCTACGATGTCATCGACATGAGCCGGAGCCGGCGGCATTGAAAGCTTCATGCCGCTTGCCGAATAAGTCCTGCGATGTGGTCGCACCACACACAACTTGACCGTCCATCAACACCTTCTATTTTCGCCAATGAGCGCATCTCGGTGCCGACAGAGATCAGGAGATCGAGCGATCAGCCCCTATACGCAGTCACCGAAGCCGCCGGCGATCAATCTTCCGCCGCTTACCCTCTCGCTCATCATCATCATGTTCTGCATCTACGGCCTGACACTGTTTGCGCCGTCCGAATTCGAGCGCTGGACCATCTTCCACTTCGCCTTCATCCCTGCCGCCTGGTTCATCGACGCCTGGCCGGTCTGGTCGCTGGCCGTAGCGCCGCTCACTTATGCCTTTCTCCATGGCGGCCTGCTGCATCTGGCACTAAACGGCGTGATGCTCGCGGTCATGGGCCAAGTTCTGGAGCGAAAGCTCGGCATGCTCAGCTTCTTCTCCGTGTTTGCAGCAGGCGCGATCGGCGGCGCCTTCGTACATGCCTTGGTCGGCGGCTCGCCCGAAGTGCCGCTGGTCGGTGCGTCAGCGGGCGTCGGTGCGCTCTACGGCGCCGGTTTGGTGCTGCACCACCGAGGCGTTTCACTCGGGCCGAACACCCAGACGCTCCTTGCCCTAACCGCCTTCTTCATCGTCACCAATCTTCTCGGCATGGTCCTGCCCGCGTTTAGCCGCATCGCCTATGTCGCCCATCTCGGCGGCTTCGTGACCGGCGTTCTCGTGACCGCCTGGCTTGCAAGACCAGGGCCAGCGCATCGGTAGCTGAGTTCGTACCGAACTGTCATCAGGGCTCTGGAAAAAGGGCACTGGTGCGTCCCATCAGCCAATAGGCGATCTGACCCACCCAAACCTTCACCGCCAGGTCAAGCTCATGAAGGCTGCCGCCGACGCTGGGTTGGGCGATCCTGGAGAGGTAGTTTCTCGGCCCCGACATCAGCGGCTGATGATAGTCAACCGGCATCGCAATAACCGGCCAGCCGATCCTCCGAAACACCCCAAGCGCACGCGGCATGTGCGAAACCGAGGTGACCAGCAACCAGACCTGCCCCGGCTCCGGCTTGACCATCTCCTTCGACAAAACTGCGTTTTCGTATGTGTTGCGGGACGCATTCTCAACGATGATACGCGCCTGTTCGATGCCCTGGCGGACATAGAATTTGGCAATGTCGGGCACCTTCTCGCTGGTATCGACCAGGGCGCCTTTGAAGCCAGTATAAACCAAAACGGCCTTTGGATAGTGCCTCGCCAGATCGGCCGAAACGGTCAACCGCTCGCCTCGTTCACTAAGCGCGACGTAGTTACGGCCAATCGTCGGCGCGATGTCGACGCCCCCGCCGAGGACGATGATGCCATCGACATGCGCTGGAAGATCCACCAGTTCCGGGAAACGCCGCTCGATCGGCAAGATGAGCCATTGGCCGACCGGCAGAAACGTCAGGAAGAGCAGGCCGAGCACGGACGTCCACAGCAGTCGGCGCGCCAGAAGCGGTCTTGCCCTGGTCATTAATGCGGCAAGAACAAGCATCAGCGCCAGAAGATTACTTGGCCGCATCAGCACCCAGAAAACCTTTGAGAGGATGAAGGACATCGAATAGGACCCATAGCAGGAAAAAGCGCTTGCAGGGACGCCATAGTACGATGCCGTCTGGATTGTCCACCGGTGGAGCTGATAATGAACCGTCCGATCCGATCCGAAAGTAACGCACCATGGCCAAGAAATCCGCACGATCGAAGGTTACGACATCAGCCACCCAAGCACTCCAGCAGCTAGGCATCGAATTCCGGCTGCACAGCTATGATTTCGATCCCGGCGACGTCGGCATCGGCGAACAGGCGGCAAGCGCGCTTGGGATCGAGCCTGAATGTCTCTTGAAGACGTTGATCGTGATGATCGATGGTGAGCGCCCGGCGATAGCACTCACCCCCGTCGTGGCCGAAACGCGTCTCAAGGCCCTAGCGGCAGCCCTCGGCGGCAAACGCGCCGTCATGGCCAAACCGGCTGACGCGGAACGTCTATCAGGTTACGTCAAAGGCGGCATCAGCCCGTTTGGCCAGCGTCAAAAGCTCGATGTGGTCATCGACCAATCCGCCCAAAGCCATGAAACCGTCTTCGTCAATGGTGGGCGTCGCGGTCTGCAGATCGAGCTTTCACCGGATGACCTGATCAAGGCCCTGAATGCTGACCTCGCAGACATCGCAGGGTTCCGCTGATCTCGCAGATCCCGCTGACCTCGCAGGTCTCGCTCACAACGAGGAGTGGCTTTCGTCAGGCGCCGATCGTCAAACTGACCTTGCCGAACGGTCCGAAGTCCGCCTCGGCCCTCTGACCCGACGCGATCGGCACGATACCGGCGCAGGTGCCTGTGCTGATCCAATCACCGGCCAAAAGTCCCTCATTCCTCGACGAGAGTTCGTTGGCAAGCCAGAGCAGCGCATTCAGGGGGTGCCCCATCACCTTTTCACCTGAGCCCACAGCCGCTTCAGCGCCGTCGATGCTGACCCGGACTGGGGTTGCGGCAAGATCATGATCCTGCCAGTTCGCAACGCGTTCACCTGAAACGAAACCGGCATTGGCGCCAAAATCAGCGGTCACCACGATGGCGTTCTTGAAAAGCTCATTCGGCAAACGAAGACCGATAACCTCGAAGGCTGGATGAACGGCGGCAACCGCGTCCTTGACCTCCGCCAGATCGTAGGACGTTGCGCGCGCCGGCAAATCACGACCGAGCCGAAGTGCGAATTCCGGCTCGATCCCGATCAGCCCGTAGCCGGGCTCGCTAAAAGAAACGCCATCATCGTGGCAATCAACGGCGAACAGCGGCGCCCTGAAGGGGTGATCAGTCTTGAGCATGGCCTGTGCTTCGGGACTGGTCGCGCCAATCTTGTGTCCGACTCGCTTGCCGCCATAGGCTTCGATCGCACCTCGCTGGATGGCATAGGCAGCCCCTTCATCACTCGGCAAGCCGCCCGGCAGATCGTCAAGCGCCCTTCGCTCTCGCCTCGCCTCGGCGAGTGCTCGGCCCGCATCTCTATAGTCGACCATCGTCACCTCTGATTCACATTGTTCGACATGATGGTAAACGCTCGTCCATCAATGACTCAAGGCCCGGCGGCGGCAGCGGGCAGAAGGACCGGTCAAGGTTTGGTCTGGTGCATCAGGAGAGAACCTTTCGGATCGACCAGCATCACGCCCGCCGGCGCGCCGTCCGCCTTGGCGCTCGACCAACGATCGACCAGGGTGTTGAGATAGCTGGTCTGTCCGATCTTCGGCACCTCGAACCAGTCATCGGTGGTCTTCACCTGCACCACACCGCCGCCGATCGGTTCGATTTCTGAGAACAACTTGATCCCGGCGACACTCCAAGCCCGGCTGTTCAGGTAGGAGACGCTGTCGCGAAAATGCTCCATCGCCTCCAGATTGAAGCCCGCAACTTCGGTGCTGGACGCCAGAACCAGCTCAGTGGGGATACGGCTCTGGTCGCCGGGATTGCGGATAGGTACAGGCCTGATGATTTCCCGACCACTATGTCTTACACGTGGTGTCACTGGATCTTTCGGCAGCTTCTCCCGCCGTTCCACGTAACCTCGCATCTGCTCCAGTACGGTATCAGGATCGATGACCTCGATGGCAGGCTCGGGAATAGGCTCGGATCTGTCCTTGAAAGCTTTCCGCACCCCGACTGGGCTCTGCGGGCTCAGGTCGGGCCGCCCTACCGGCTGCTGGGTTTCGAGTGTGCTGTCGGCAGTTTCATTGCTCTTTTGGAGCAGCGATCGATGCACCCAGCCCAGAAGGCCATTGGCACCGACCACCTCGACGTGATGCCACTCGCCCTTTTGCCCCTGCTCGATCACGTTCTGGTTCCGGCTCAACTGCCGCTTGATTTCATGGGCGGGGCCGGGGCCGCGCCGAAGGTTGACATTGTCACCGGCGATCGCCCAACGCTCACCGGACGCCGAGACGGCCGATCCCGCTGAAAACAACATCGCCAAAAGGAAAACAAGCGGCCCGCGCATCGCCACCTCTGCATCGTTTCACGACCAACCTATGGGTCGGGGGCGACCTTAGCGGCTATCGCTTCGATTTCAACTTTAAATTGTTTTTTGCTGAAGGATTTAACTACCAAGAGGGTTGAAGCGGGCGGTGGATCGGCGACAAATCGATCGCGAACCTGCATATAATCGTTGAGATCCGCCTCGTCGGTAAGATAGGTCGTCAGGCGCACGAGATCCGAGACTCCCATCGACGCTTCCTTGAGAATGGCAATGATGTTCTCAAAACAGATCATCGCCTGACCTTGGGCATCATCCGGGACCGTGCCGTCGGCGGCAATCCCAAGCTGGCCGGACAAGACCAGCCAACGGGCGCCTGCCGGCACCTCGGTCGCATGGGCGTAACGGGCAAGCGGCGGATGGATCCCGTCGGGCGTAAGGCGCTTGATCATCGGCTTCTCTCCATGGCATGCCAGAAGGCCAAAGGCAGCTTTTCGCAGCCGGTGCCGTCGGGTGCAATCCATGGGACCGAGGATCGTTCCGCCCTGCCCTCACAAATCGCGCAATAGGCGAGACCACCATGATCGATACTGGCGACTTAAGATACCGGGGCGGGCTGCGCTACTGGCAGGAGCTATCGAGCACCGAGATCGAGGCGCTCGACCATACGCGCTTGATCGCGATCCTGCCGGTCGGCGCCATCGAGCAGCATGGCCCCCATCTGCCGGTCGGTGTCGACACCTTGATCAACCGGGGCATTCTCGAGCGGGCGAAGGCGATCCTGCCACCAACTGTGCAGGCACTCGCCCTTCCGATGCTGCCGGTCGGCAAGAGCGACGAGCATATCGCCTTTGGCGGCACACTCACGCTTTCTGCCGAGACGCTGATCCGTACCTGGACCGAAATCGGCACCTCCGTTTCGCGTGCCGGGATCAAGAAGCTCGTGCTGTTCAACAGCCATGGCGGTCAGATCTCGATCATGGACATCGTCGCACGTGAACTTCGTATCAAGGAATGCATGCTGGTCATGGCTCACAGCTGGTTTGCGGGTGGCCTGCCGGACGGGCTTTTTTCCGATGACGAGATCCGGTTCGGCATTCACGCGGGGGAAATCGAGACCTCGATCATGCTCCACCTCCACCCGGACCTGGTCTCAATGGACAGGGCCGAAAACTTCGAGCCGCTTCAGGCGGTCATGGCGCGCGAAGGCTACCGACGGCTCTCGCCGGTCGGCCAGGGCCGCATGGGCTGGAAGGCAGAGGATCTGCACCCCTCCGGCGCCTGCGGCGATGCAGCCTCGGCCGATGCAGAGCGCGGCGGGCTTCTGGTGGATCACGCTGCAAATGTGCTCACCGAGCTTCTGATCGACATGGACCGATTTTCGCCGGATCAACTCAAAGAGCGAAACGAGAACGACCGTATAGGGAGATAGCAAAGATGAAGGCGACTTTCGACTATAGCGGCAAGGTGATTTTGATTTCCGGAGGCTCCAGCGGTATCGGCCTCGCCATCGCCAGGGCGTTCAAGCGCTCTGGCGGCGACGTCTGGATCACAGGCACGCGCACCGAGGCCAAGGACTACCTGGACGATCTGTCCGGTCTCACCTTTAAAAGTCTCGACATGCAAAATGGAGCTGCGATCGACGCTCTTGCCTCTTCCTTGCCCTCCCTCGATGTCCTGGTCAACTGTGCCGGCAATACGGTCCGGAACGAAGAGGCCTATGAGCCCGATAATTTCGAAAAGGTGATCGCGATCAATCTAAACGGCACTTTCCGCCTTTCGATGGCGGCCCTGCCTCACCTGAAGAAGGGTCCTGGCTCGGTCATCAATATCGCTTCCATGACCAGCTATTTCGGCGCGCCCGGTTCACCTGGCTACGGCGCCAGCAAGGCGGGCATTCTGGAACTGACCCAGACGCTGGGCGTTGCCTGGGCGCCAGCGGGTATTCGCGTGAATGGCATTGCGCCGGGTTGGATCGATACCAAACTCACCAGCTACTGGCGTGAAGACCAAAGGGACCGGCAGATCCTGGAACGAACGCCGATGGGCCGTTGGGGGCGATCGGAAGAGATGGCAGGTGCGGCCCTCTTCTTGGCATCCGATGCCGCCAGCTTCGTCACGGGAATCACGCTGCCGGTGGACGGCGGCTATACGGCGAAATGATGTGACCGGCCATACCGCGCATAACGAATGCGATCAAATGCCGCCTTTCATTCTCCATAAGCGTTTGCCACCATAGCGGGGTATTGCTTGACCTCTAGTGACTTAGTGGCAGATCTTTTTTGTCGCATTTTCCCGCCAGTCCAGGGAATAACCGCGCCGTTTTTGCATTTGCAACTGAGAAGTTAGATGGGTAGTGGCTCCGCTTTCCTGGAAGGGAATAAACGGGTATCAGAGCTGTGGGGTGCAAAAGTCGGCGAGCGAGCCGATGGTACCAGGTGCCGCGACCTCCATGAATGTTGAAACGATGACCAGTGGGTGATTGATGGCTACAGCAGCAAAAGCGCCGTCGGCGGGGATGACAGGTGCTGTCCGGTCCTTGCAATGGACGATCCAGGACATGAACGGCTCGGTAGAGCATCTCGGTCAGTCCCATGATCATTTGCGCCGCTCCCAGAACATCATGGCCTGGACGACGGCAATCTTCGGTGCCCTCCTTCTCTCAGGCATGGCCTGGATCGCCAACGACATCTTCCATCTGAAAGATCAACTGATGGAGACCGATCGGCGCTTTGACGGTATGGACGTGCAGATGACGGCGCTCGGCACGAGGATCGACGACCTCAACATCACAATCGAGCAGCTCGGCGCTCAGCTGCTGGCGGTTCGGGGCGGCGTGGCAGTGCCGGCGACGGGCCCTGACGTCAGCATCCTGAGTACGCCCAACACGCCACAAAATCTGCAGGTGGCCGCAGTAGATGCAGCCGCACAGCCTCTTCAAGTACAGCCCCAGCAGCAGGTGGCAGCCCTTGCTCCAGCTGCTGAGCAGATTATCCCACCATCGCCGCCCGCGCCGCGTGATCAGCTGACACCTGCAGAATTGGCGGCCCCAGCACCAGCCCTTGCCGCGGTTGCTCCAGCAGCAGCGCCGGCTCCAGCAGCGGCGCCTGCACCGGCTGCGGCAACGCAAGTGGCGGCGGCGCCAGCTCCCGCTGCAGCGCCTGCCCCGGCAGCAGCGCCTGCCCCGGCTGCGGCACCGGCTGCGACGGGTGCAGCTCTTTCAGATGACCAGCTCTTGTCGTTCAACGACGATCAAATCGACCCGGCAGACGAATTGCTGCTCCTGGATGAAAACGGCAATCCCCAGTAACCGGCGTTCACCCTTCGAACTGATGACCTGTGGCCGTATGTCGCTAATGACCTACGGTTATGGATCAGACGAACAGAGGTGTTTCTGCTAGAGCCTCGTCAGGCGATGTCTAACCCGCTGCAAGAACGCCTTGCGTCCAGCGTCGGTGGCACTGTCCATTTTGTGAAGTGAGAGCCAGAAGCTTCGGCAGTTTCGGGCGCAGAGTGAATGGACGCCGCGCATGATGGTACGGCGCCCGGGATCACCGACATAACGCGTCCACCACCAGCCGGCTCCATAGGTCGAGACACCGCCGAGGAGCCGGATATTCTGCATCAGCGGCCGGATCGCACCTTCATCTTTGGGCAGGGAGAAGGTCACCTCCGGCAGCCAGACCCGATCCAGCCACCCCTTGAGAATGGCCGGCAGGCCGTACCACCAGGTCGGATAGACAAAGATCAGGCCTTCCGCCCATTTGATGGCGGCAATGTGGTCCTTGAGGATGGCCCGATGGCCCCCCACACTCTCATAAGCTAGGCGCTCATCCCGGGACAGCACGGGATCGAAGCCCATCCGGTAGAGGTCGAGAACACGGATTTCATGCCCCCTGCCATCGAGTGTGCTCTGCACTTCCTTCTTGAGCGCGGCGCCGAAACTGGTGTCGACCGGATGGGCGTAGACGATGAGAATACGCATCAAGGCCGATCCAGAGACCGGTAGAGATAGGATTGCCGATCGGCCCCGTCATAGTCCGGATTGCTCCAGGCCAGCATTTTACCGGGATTGAGCAAGCCCTTGGGATCGGCCTCGCGCTTGAAAGCGAGCTGGGTTCGATCGACGGCCTTCATGCCTCCCTCCTCCAGGGTGAAGGCGTGGGGATTGAAGACCGGACAGCCATTGTCTTCGTGGAAACGGATGATCTCATCCAGCCGCTCCTCGGTCGTGAATTTGACGATCGGCAGGCCGAAGCAGGCGATCCGTCCACCGAAGCGGACAAATTCCAGATGGGCCATCACTTCTTCGCCGAAGGTTTCGTGCATCAACCGAACCCGCTCCAGATGGTCACCCGGCGGATAGAGCACCTGGAGATAGGTGATATCCGGGTCGATCTTGAGCGCATGCAGCGTCGTGTGATTCCAGGAAAGCTCAAAGATCGGCAGGCTCTTGCGCTTCGGGTCCGCGGCCGCGCGTTGCAAGACGATCTCCCCCGGCCAGTCACCGAGCAAGTCCGAAAAATCGGCCATCGCGATATCGGCGACCATCAGAAGAACCAGGGATTGGCCGTCGCCAAGGCGGCTCTTCAGCGGGCGAAAATAGCGCTCGCCAATCGGGGCGGCGAGCGGCGTGATCAGCTTCTTGAGGATACCATCCTCGTGGGCCAAGGCGTCGGCGAAGCGAGCAGCAGTCATGAAGTCGTCAAAGCCGACGATGACGTCGACCCAGTCATAAGCTGGCGCCAGCGGCATCTCCAGCTCGGTGATCACGCCGTTGGTGCCGTAGGCATGGTTCACCTTTTGTATATACCGGCCTTTGAGCTCGAGAATGCGGGGCTCCGCCTCCATGGTCACCACGCGAGTCATCAGGATATTGCCGGGGTCGCGTAAAAGGCCATAGGTGATCGACCCGATACCCGAGGAGCCGCCGGCGACGAAGCCGCCGATCGTGCCCATCTTGAGGGTGCTCGGGTGAAAGCGAAGCTCCTGGCCGGACGCTGTCTGGCAGGCCTCGTCGATCCGCGACAAACGGGCTCCGGCCTCGACACGCACCCGACCGGGCTCGATAGCCTTGATCTGATCCATCTTGGCAAGATCGAGGACAACACCACCTTCGAGCGGCATCGCCTGCCCGTAATTGCCGCTGCCGCCGCCGCGCACGGTGACCGGCACATCGTGAGCATGGCAGGCCGCCAGAACCTTGACGACATCGGCTTCGCTCCGTGCTTCGACGATCAGGTCGGCAACCACGTGATCGAGCTGGCGTTTCAGGACCGGGCTGTACCAGTAGAAATCACGGCTCTTTTGACGACGTCGGGCAGGTTCGGTGATCACCGTCATGTCGCCGAATGCAACGGCGAGGCTCTGAAAATCGGTCATCGCCGCCTCGCTCTTCTATCCATGATCATCCTCCTCCAACTCCCGGCCTTCATCCAACGCCCTTTCGAAAACCGCAATGCGATTCTGTTAGCTCTGGCCCTCCGCCGAGCGCGTGTTACTATTCTTGCATAAACAACTATCAAGGGGAGGCACCCGTATGCGCGGAACACATTTGTTGATGTTGGCTGCCGGATCGCTGGTTTTGTCCAGCGGCGCAGCCTTGGCCGAGTGCAGTCCGGAAAGCTGGCAGGACTGCGGCGACAAGCCCTGGGTGGACGGCGACAATATGGAGACACCGCTCGGCGAGAAGTGGTGGCCGCATCCGCTTTGGGGCGAAGGCGACGAGGCCGGTTCGACCAACTGGTACAAAAAGCCGGAAGTCGTGCTCGGCGCCGTCGGGCTGATTAAGGAAGGCGTCACCTACGAACTCGGCCACGATTATCACGCCGACATGCCGCTCTTTGGATCGCGCAAGTTCAGCCTGCGCATCCCCGGATCCCCGACGGGCGGCCCGTTCGGCGCCAACAAGATCGTCTGGTATGACGACTTCCTCGCTACCGAGGTCGGCCAGGTCGGCACCCAGTTCGATGGTCTCGGTCACATCGGCGTACAGATCGGCGGTGACGGCGATCGTAGCGAAATGCGCTGGTACAACGGCTTCACCAGCGCCGAGATGCAAGCCACCTATGGCCTGGATAAACTCGGTGCGGAAAAGCTGCACCCGATCGTCGCGCGCGGCATCCTGATCGATTTCGCGGCGTCCCGTGGCGACATGAATGCCGGCGAATGCGCCTCCATGGACGACGTCAATGCCGCCCTCGAAGCCCAGGGCATGGCGGATTTCGAGTTCACGTCCGGTGATGCCGTCCTGTTCCGCTATGGCTGGGAGCAGCACTGGGAAGATCCCCCGAAGTTCAACGAGGGCTCACCCGGCATCTGCATGGACACCGCGCGATGGGTTGCTGAGACGGTGCAAGCAGGCGTGACCGGCGGCGACACCTGGAATGCCACCGATCCGGTTCCCGATCCCGAAAACGAGACCTGCGCGTTCTGCACCCACCAATATCTGCAGACCCGCCACGGCATCGTGAACCAGGAAAACCTGCGCCTGCAGCAGCTCGCCGATGACGGCACTTATGTCTTTGCCTACATCTACGCGCCCTCACCGATCCGCGGCGCCACCGGCTCCATGGGCTCACCCATCGCCATCAAATAATCGGCAGCGCCGATGGGCTTGACTTAAGGGTCGGTCTCCGTAGGGGGCCGGCCCCCTTCTTTTTTGGAAGGGAAAAATCTTATTCCGATCGTCGCGGCACTCACAGCCCTTGGCCGTCACGGCAGCGTCATCCTGCCGGTGGGCGTGTTCATCGGCCTGCTCGTTCCGCCGCTCGCCGCCTTGATGAAGCCGCTCCTGATCCCAGGCATCATCGGCCCCTTCATCATCGCCCTTCTGCGCATGGATTGGCAAAGGTTGCTCGCCTATGCGCGGCAGCCCTTTCTGACCGTGGCTCTGCTGCTCTGGCTCCTGATCGCAGCCCCCTTCCTGGTCGACGGCCTCTTAAAACCGCTGCCCCTCGCCGAGGGGCTGCATGACAGTCTGGTGCTGATGGCGGCGGCATCGCCGCTGATGGCTTCCGCCAGCCTTGCCCTGATCATCGGTCTCGACGCCCCGCTCGCCGTGGTCCTAACCTTTGCAGCAACGGCGCTCATCCCCTTTACCCTGCCGCCGATTGCCCTCCATCTACTCGGCATTGATATCAACATCGCGATCTTTGACCTGATGCTCCGCCTTGGCGCCATCATCGGCGGATGCTTCACGATGGCCTGGCTTATCCGCCGCTTTCTGCCAAAGGATTTCACCGAGCGCCACGCGCAGCCGCTGGACGGGCTCGCGATCATCGGCCTCCTCGTATTCGCGATCGCCATCATGGATGGCGTGACCGCCTTGATGATGGAGAGGCCAGGCTTCGTGCTCGCGGCCACGCTTGGTGTTTTCGGACTTAATATCTTCATGCAGGCCACGGCCACCCTGTTGTTCGTCTGGCGCGGCCTGAGCACAGCCCTTACCGCAGGCCTTTGCAGCGGCAACCGCAATCTCGGCCTCTTGCTCGCCGCCCTCGCCGATCGAGCCAGCACCGACCTTCTGATCGTCATTGCGGTCGCCCAGTTCCCGATCTACATCTTGCCGATGATCCAACGTCGCCTCTACCGGTCGCTCGCAGCGACGGGCCGAACTTGAGTATGAGCCCCCTCACGCCCCGGCGGCGTCTTAAGGAGGGAAACGACCATGCAGACTGAGAATGACCGGCAAGCCATCGATGACCTTCTCGATTTCTGGTTCGCCGAGGAGACCAAGGCCCGCTGGTACGCCTCGACGGATGGGTTCGACGAAAACTGCCGACAGTGTTTCGGCGATCTCGCCAGAAGGGCGGCCGATGACGAGCTTTCCCACTGGGAGGAAACCGCGAAGGGCGCGCTCGCCCTTTGCCTGCTGCTCGATCAGATGCCGCGCAACATCTATCGCGGTACGCCGAAAGCCTTCGCGACCGACACCAAAGCTACCGCCCTATCGGAACGCGCGATCGAGCGTGGTTTCGATCGAGAGCTCGATCTCGAACGGCGTAAATTTCTGTATCTGCCGTTCATGCACAGCGAAGCGCTGGCCGATCAGGAGCGCTCCGTCGCCATCTCCGAAGCCTTGAATGATGAGAACGCTCTCCATTGGGCGAATGATCACGCTGACATCATCCGACGTTTCGGCCGCTTTCCGCACCGGAATGCCGTTCTCGGTCGAAAAAGTACACCGGAGGAAGAGGCCTTCCTGGCGGATGGCGCCAAGAGCTACGGCCAGTCAGCAACAGACAAAGCCTGAGACGGCTCGCCTCAGTCGCTCCATCCCTGGCCGTCCGTCCAAAAGGTGCCGTCGGCAAAGGGTGCGTTGATGATGGGCATACAAGCCGTCGGCAGCATGGCGAAGAACGTGATCTGACCGGCGCTCGAAAGCAACCGCCTTCGAGTCATGGTGGGCGAGCCCGATCGGGCCTGAACAGCCGATGCGCCCTTTTCCCGTTCCCCCTTCACCTCGATCACACCTTTAGTCCTTATTCCTGGGCAAGCGACCCATCAGGTAGAATTCATCGTTCGGCCGCATCTCCGTAAGATGCGCCATCCGGTTGGACAAGGCAAAGAAGGCTGTGATGGCGCCGATGTCCCAGACGTCGTCATCGGAAAAACCTGCCGCCTTGAGACTGTCGATGTCGCCCTCGCCGAAGGCCCAGGGTTCCTTTGCAAGGATCATCGCCGCATCGAGCATGACCCGCTGGCGGGACGTGATGTCGGCCTTCTCGTAGAGAACAGCCACCTGTTCGCCGAGCTGCGGGTTCTTGGAGAAAATCCGCAGCAGAGCGCCGTGCGAGACCACGCAGTAAGGGCATCGATTGGCAGCGCTGGTCGCCACCACGATCATCTCCTTTTCCGCCTTCGACAACCCACCCTCGCGCGTCATCAGCGTGTCGTAATAGGCGAAGAATGCGCGCAGTTCATCAGGACGGCGAGCGAGCGCCATGAAGACGTTCGGGACGAACCCGGATTTGTCTGCAATCTCCTCGATTCTCTCGCGGAGATCATCCGAAACTTCGCTCAGAGCAGGTACGGAGAAACGGCTGATCGGAAATCGGTCGTCGGCGTGACTGGACATGCTCTCAGTACAACCTCAAAAAGTTACGGCTTGGCTAAGCCATCCTCTCCAAAGTTGCTGAGACAACACGCCCTGGTCAACCGTGCTGGAAGCACCGCCCCTGCACAGACCCAAGTCAAGCCGCCGGTCGCCGACCGGCTAGCGGGAGTAGGTGATATAGTTGGTCCAGTAGCGCTCCAGCGAGGTCAGCACCTCGTTGGTTGACTGCAGCTGGTCTTCGGTCACGACGTCGCGCACCAGCTCCATTGCATTCTTCTGGTAAAGCGCATCGACCCGTTCACAAAGCTCCAGGCCCTTTTGCGACACCTTCACCCGCGTCATACGTCGATCGTGGGGCGAACGCTCCTGGGAGAGGTAGTTGTTTTCGACGAGCTTTTTCACGTTATAGGAGACATTGGAGCCAAGATAATAGCCCCTTGCCGTAAGTTCGCCGACGGTCAACTGCTCACTGCTGATATTGGATAGGATCAGCGTCTGGACATTGTTGATATCTTCAATTCCCAGCCGATCCAGCTCTGTTTTGATTACATCCAAAAATCGGCGGTGAAGGCGTTCGATTAAGCGAATTGTTTCGAGATAGCTTTGCTTCACGTTGGCCTCGATTCACATGTCTGTCCGGGAACCATGTTTCTAACGGATAACGAGCATGAGACAAAAGGTTTTGCAACCTCTGTTTATATTTTTGCGGGAATGAGCTGAGCAATTCCGCAAAAAATGCATCGTTCTTTCGACAAGAGTGACCCGGAAAGCATAAAGATTTCCTAAAGTTGGTTGAATAAACTCCATTTGGCCATAAAACACCTGGAAGTTGGGCAACGCCCAGTTTTCCGCAGATTATGCGACCATCAAGTCGTACTATTGTGCGACGATGCCGCATCGTTGTCGAGCCAATGATGTAAAAGCGAGACATGACCAGCTTCAAGCTTGCAAATCGGGCGAAGCAAAAACTGCGACATTTCGCCCTAAGTCTATCTTATTCATCTTTAGATCAGCCTCAAAATTAAGTTGAGGAGGACTAGCAGTCTAAAACCTGTTGGCAGATTTGAACCTCTTCAAACCATTTTCTGGGCAAAATAATGTCCACTTGTCCAGGCAAAGGCCGACCATCGCGCAGATTTGATGACGTGACGTCGCTACCCTGATGCTTCAATCAGCAAGATGTTCGGCCTTGTCGGCGGAATTCATCCGTCTGCCGTATTACGCTGGGGTCAGATCAACAGTCCCTAGGCGAATGGTATCCTGGTGGCTATAAGTCGCTCGATTACCTTTTGGGAACCCATCATGTCGTCATCAAAACATGCGCCCTTAACCGCCTCTTTTCCGAAGACCCGGATGCGGCGCAACCGCCAGGACCTTTGGTCACGTCGCATGGTCGCCGAAAATCGGCTGGATGCCGCCGACTTCATTTGGCCGGTATTTGTCCTCGAAGGCGAAAACCGCCGCGAGCCAGTCGTCTCCATGCCCGGGGTCGAACGCCTTTCCATCGACCTGCTGCTGCCGGCAATCGATGAAGCGCGTGGACTTGATATTCCAGCAGTCGCTCTCTTCCCGGTCACACCGACCGAGCGGAAGACCGACGACGGATCGGAGGCAGGCAATCCAGACAATCTCGTCTGCCGCGCGGTTCGGGCGATCAAGGAACAGGTTCCCGAGATCGGCGTGGTCTGCGATGTCGCCCTCGATCCCTATACCAGCCACGGCCATGATGGCCTTTTGAGTGCCGACGGCGACATCCTGAATGATGAGACCCTTGGGGTCCTCATCAGGCAGTCTTTGGTCCAAGCCGACGCCGGCTGCGATGTCATCGCCCCCTCAGACATGATGGACGGCCGCATCGGTGTCATCAGAAGTGCTCTCGAAGAAAAGGGCCACATCAACACCAAGATCATGTCCTATGCCGCCAAATATGCGTCTGCCTATTACGGCCCCTTCCGTGATGCTGTCGGCTCCGCCGGCACACTGAAGAGCAAGGGCAAGGAAAGCTATCAGATGGACCCCGCCAACGGTGATGAGGCGTTGCGCGAAGTCGCCCTCGATCTCGCCGAGGGTGCCGATATGGTCATGGTGAAGCCGGGCATGCCCTATCTGGACATCGTGAGAAGGGTCAAAGACGGTTTCGGCGTCCCGACCTTCGCCTATCAGGTGAGCGGCGAATACGCGATGATCCATGCCGCCGGCACCAATGGCTGGCTGGACGGCGACAAGGCCATGGCCGAAGCGCTGCTCGCCTTCAAACGTGCAGGCGCGGACGGCGTGTTGACCTATGCCGCCATCGACATGGCCAAGCGGCTACGAGCCGCGGCGTAGACTTGGCAGTGGCGCATGGCCACGCCGGCCTTCACTTAACATTCAGCCACGGCCGGCTCGGCCGTCCAGGGCGTCGATCTTTGCCACCTTATTCCCGGAGCGCGCAGCGTTGAACTCGTTGGCAAGCCAGATATCGACCAGCATGGTCGCCACAGACTGCCCGGTGATTTGCGCGCCCATCGTGATGACCTGGGCGTTGTTCGAAGCGATCGCACGCTCAGCGGTATAGGGATCGGTCACACAGACCGCGCGCACTCCAGGGACCTTGTTGGCGACGATCGCCATGCCCGCACCCGTACCGCAGATGAGGATGCCTCGATCATAATCGCCAGCGGCGATTCGCCCTGCGAGTTCACGGCCAACATCCGGGTAATCGACGGGATCGGCACTGTTGACGCCGAGATCGTCGACAGCGACCCCCTGCCCTTCAAGATGAGCCATGATCGCATCTTTGAGCGGCAGGCCCAGATGATCGGCGGCGATCACCACTTTTTTCTCAGACATCGCTGTCTCCTCGTTCAATCATCCCGGTGCCAGTAAGCACCCATGTCGAAGGTGAAGGGCTGGCCATGCAGGATCGCGTTCAACAGAGCACGGGTCAGCGGCATCTCGGCGGCGAGCACCAGGTCTTTTTGCCAGGCCTTGTAAAGCGCCGGTCCGAGTGCACGGCCTGTATCGACGCCCTCCACGGTCTCCCCCTTCAAATGCCCTGCGAGGGCCTCGTTTACGCTGTCGCCTGCCCCCAGACGAAGGCCGAGCCTGGAATTGCGGCCGGCATTGACAGTGACGAACAGGTCGCCAGCGCCGGCGAGGCGAAGGGCGGTCATGGGGTTGCCGCCGAGCCATTGTGTCAGAAGCGCGAGTTCGTGGGTGGCCTGCTCGAAGACCGCGGCCGTCGGGTTCATTTGCCGGGCATTGCCTCGATGTGGGTCGGGGAAGCGTGACCAGGTGGCGGCGACGCCGATCGCCATGAAGTTCTTCAAGGGCGCGTTGGCCTCAATACCGACGAGATCTGGTGACGGCCGGACATGGTAGTAGTCGGTCTCGAATATCTTCTTGCAGAAGACCGCCGCGGCGCGCTCGCCGCCATAGACCACGGCGGTTGGCGCACGGTTCGCAAGCTCGCGGGCGATGCAGGGGCCGCCCACACCAATAACGGCCGGAGGCACACCAAGCGGGGACAGGGCTTCGGCGATACGTGGTGGCAGGGTGCGTACTCCACCATCCTCAGTCGCATCGAGGCCCTTGGTGATCATCATCAGCCGCTGCAACGGGACGCCGAAGCGTAACAGATAGCTCAGGATCCAGCGTATCCCTGGACTGCTGACACCAAGCAGCACGATATCGGCAGTTTCGAGGTCTTCGGCCGTTAACTGGTCCTGAAAGAGATAGCTGACGTCACCTTCGAGCGGTGCATCCAGCTTCGGATGAGCCCTACCGGCATTCATCGCCTCGATGATAGCGTCATCGAGAGGGCTGCCGACAAGGGTGACGTCGTGACCATTGTCGAGGGCCGGCACTGCGATCGACGTGCCCATGACGCCCGACCCGATAATGACGATCTTTGCCATCAACCGCAGCTCCGGGCGAATGTATCCAGCTCGCCCGCATCGCCGGCTAGATCAAGCATGGAAAATCGGTCGCGGGTAAAACGCGCATAGCGGATCGCGTCCTGCCAGAACGGTACTGGAAGGCCCAGATCCGTCGCAGACAATGGAGCAGCCACACGGCGGAGCGCCTCTTCGATCTTCTCGGTCGGCAACATCAGCGGACGCAGTTCCTCCGTGAGATCAGACCACATGCCGGTGAGTTCCCGGTTCAGCCGATCGACGCTGGCTTGATCGAAGCGCTTCGCCTCGAACTGTTCCAGACAAGCGCTCGCCAGATCCGGCCCGAACCGCGCTTCGATCGCCTCGCGATCCACATATGTCGGCTTCAAAACGGGCGGCGCGGCGCCGTCGAGAATACGGTGCTGCAGCCGGTTCATCGCCAAAGTGGCGATCCCGACCTGCTCACCGTGATGGGTGCCGGGATGGGCATCGCCCGCGAACATGTCGATATAGTGGGAAAGCATGTGCTCGGCCATGCTGCCATGGTGGGTCGTTCGCGCGAAGGACGTACCTAAGCCCATTAAACCGTTCATCCGCGTCACCATGGCGATCGCCTCGATGTCGCCGGCAGCGACGGCACCAGCACTCTCAAGCAGTTTTGCTTCGTCGGGAGCGAGCAAGTGGTAAACCGTATCGTGGTATGATGTGCCCAGCAGCCTGTGGGACAGGAGCCAGTCCACCTGCGCCGTGGTACGGCAGACGACATCCGCATAGGCGGACCAGATCAGGCGTTTTGGACAGTTGCGGAGAACATCCAGATCGACGAACACTCCTTCGGCATGATCGGTCACCAGGGATTTTTTCAGACCATCGAAACTGACTGACGCCGAGCCCGCGAAATGCGCCGTCATCGGCGAAGTCGGGAATGTGGCAAACGGTTTGCCATCCAGGAAAGCCGCATATTTGACGCTGTCATTGATCGTGCCGGAGCCCACAGCGACCAAGGCATCCGCCTTGACGGTCAACCCACGCAACTCCTCGACCCCAACGTCCGAACAGACGGGTGTGGGCCAGACCACGTCGTCAACATGAAAACCCGCAGCTTTCAGTTTGGCGGTGATCCGTCCTGCAAGCACGTCATGGGTGCAGCGGTCGCTGACCACGGCAAGCGCTTTGTCGCGATAGCCGATATCCTCCAACAGGTCGGGCTCTGCGCCATCGAGTGTATCGCGGATGACGATCGCCTTGAAAGAAACCGAGGCGGTTTCCCCGGATAGGGGATGACGCCATTCTCCGGCCACCAGCTCATTCAGAACGCCGCCGCGATCTTTGCTCAATGTCGGCTTTCCTCTTTGAACGCAGTCAGATCATTCAGGATCGATTTGGTGGACGGATAGAGACGCTTGTAAATGTCCAGCAACTCGGCATAGCGGCAAGCCTCGGCCGGCTCGGGTTCGATGACGTCCTGCACCTTCCCGGCCATGGATGCCGCGGCCGATGCAGCATCCTCGAACCAGCCTACCCCGATCGCGGCCGCGATCCCGGCACCCAGGCTGGTAGCTTCGGCGGTAGCTAGGCGCATCACCGGCTTCGCCGTCGCATTGGCGACAATCCGGCACCAAAGGTCACTCTTCGATCCCCCACCGATGGTCAACAGCTCCTGCACGGTCTCACCTGTCGCCTTCTCGATCCCCTCCAGGCCCATCGCTTCGTCGAGGGCAATGCCTTCCATCATCGCGCGATAAAGATGCGCCCGGCCATGCTCGGAGGAGAGGCCGATCAAGAGTCCACGCGCATCCGCGTCCCAATAAGGCGTCATCACCCCACCCCAATAAGGCATCAGCATCAACCCGTCCGAACCAACCGGCAAGCCTGCAGCTTGACGCTCAAGCTGTTGATAGATATCGGCGTTGGTGCGTGGATCCTCCTCAAACAGCTCCTCTACCAGCCAGTTGGTGAGAAACGTGCCTGTGATCAGGCAGAGTTCAAAAATATAGCCGTCGCCCGAGAGTGAGGTCATCGTTCGAAAGGCCGGATCGGTAGCGTAATCTGTCCCGTAGACGCCGGAAACCGACGCTGTGCCCAGATTGAGATAAGCTCGCCCCGGCCGGAGAACACCGGTTCCCAGACCAGCTGCCTGGCCATCCCCACCGCCGGCGACGATCGGTGTGCCGATTAGTAGGCCCGTAGCTTCCGCAGCGGCGGCATGCACCTCGCCCAGCACGCAACATGGCCTGTAAGGTTCCGCGAGCCTGCCGTCGTCGATTTCCAGTGCATCCAGGATCTCAGGCGCGTAGCACTTGCTCTTGAGATCGAGCAGCGCCGTTGGATCAGCGCTCGACCAACTTGTCCGAAAACTTCCGGTTAGCCGCTTCACGAGAAATCCGTGGACATCCAGAAAACGCGCCGTCCTGGCAAAGAGATCGGGCTCTTCGCGCCTCATCCAATGGATCGAATAGAGGCAGGGCAACGGTCCGGGTATTTTTCCTGTGATCTGCAATAGGTGATCGCGTCCGATCCGCTTTTCCAACAGATCGACATCCGGCCGGCCACGCTCATCCATCCACACCATGGCCGGTCGAAGCGGCTCGCCGCCCTGATTGACCGGCACCCATGTCTCACGCTGATTGGCGATGGAGACAGCAGCAATTCGCTTGAGGTCGACCTGTTGGCCTAGCGCCTGGACAGCGCTGCACAGCGCCTGCCACCAGCTCACTGCATCCTGCTCATAGTGAAGGGGAACAGGATTGTTCAACTCGATCGGACAGCGCCCTTCAGCCACGAGCTCGCCGTTGCCAGTCCAGGCAATTGCCTTGGTGGCAGTAGTGCTGCTGTCGATGCCGATGACGAGATCTTTGGTCATGGATTGTCAGCCTCTATCACGATGCCGAAATCACACAGCATTCGCACCTGGTCGCCCTCGCTCGACATACAGCTGATCACGATAGCCACAAATGCGGGCCCTGCCGGAGCTATTCGAACCTTCTCGCCCATTCCTTCAGCATTTCTTAGCAACCAATCCCCATCGTCCTCACTGGTCCATGCAATCCTGGGAGTCCGTCCACGAGAAAACTTCCTACCGAGCTACAGACTCCCATGGTCATATGGACCTGCTTCTTGCCTTACGATATCGCCAACATGTCAAACAATATTGAACGCACGGTACCTGCTGGACCAAATTCCGATCTGGTCATCTGATGACAGGCAACGATCAAACCAGGGGCCACGACGGGTGTACATGCCCAGGCATGTAACACCCGTCGCAGCAGGCGACCCATCAGCTGGCGCCGACAGGTATCGCTGGTCGTCGCCGACGACCTAGCCGCGGAAGGGAGCGGCGAGTTCGTCGGTTTCCTTGGCGATCACCTCCATCGCCGCTTCTGGACTATCGTACTGGCCAGCTAGCAGTTCGCCCAGACGGACCGGAATCACGTTGTTGGCGATCTCCGCCCAGGTTGGGATGTCAGGCTCTGATCCCATCCGATTGTTGATCGTCCACTCGATCGCCGGGAAATGGCGGGTCGTGCCGGCACCTGGCTTGGCGGCGGCGAGCACACGCTCGTCCTTGAAGGCCGAAAGCCGGACCGGGGAAGCGCCGCCGCCGACAGTCGAGCTTCTTGCGACCACGTCCTTCGATGTGACCCACTGCATGAACAACCAGGCTGCATCCGGGTTCTTCGAGTATTTGGAAAGCGCGATCGATGAACCACCTTGATGACCGATGTGGGGGATCTCGTTGAAGCCGGCATCTTCAGGCGACCGCAGGGCGGCCTCCTCTGGTGGAATGGCAGCTTCCATGAGGCCACCACCGACTTTTGAATCGCCGCCGTCAAGGCCCGGGAAGAACTCGCCCCAGGAGATGCACTGCGCGGCAATTCCTTGGGCCATGGATTGCCATTGGCCATCCCAGGTCCAAGTCTTGGCCGCAGGCGGCATATAGTCGACCAGCTCCAACATATAACGGAGGCCTGCCATGCCCTGCTCGTCATTGCCGGAGAACATCTGGTCCTTGTTGAAGATCGAACCGCCATGGGCCCAAAGCCAGATGGTCCAGTCGCACTCCAAGGAATAGTGGCCTGATTTCAGCTCGCCCGTCGTGCCATGGATACCGTTGCCAATCTCGGCTTCATGCAGCACCTTCACGGTCTCCATGAAGGCGTCCATGGTGGTCGGCACCTCGAGACCATGCTTGTCGTAGAGGTCCTTTCGGTACATCAGAATGGCGATCGGAATATCGAATGGCACGCCCATCATGTTGCCATAGGCGGTAGCGATACCCTCCACAAGCGGCGGGGAGAAGTCGTCCCAATCATAGCCGGGCATGGCAAGTTCGGGCTTGGTGTCATAGAGCTCGCGGGGATTGATCGTGTCCGGCGAGAACAAGGCCGCCCAGGCCTGGTCGAGATAGTAGA
>JBPCVQ010000517.1:0-11627 GCA_051010395.1 Geminicoccaceae bacterium
GGCCAACGGTCTCGACTATGAATGGACGGCCTTCTCTGACGAAGAGCTTGCAATCCAGGCCGTGCTTTCCGGGCAAATGGATATCGGTTTTGGAACACCCTATGCCGCCATGCAGCGAGCGAAAGCGCCGGTCAGGATCATCTTCCAGCTTTCGAAACTGAAATTCTTCCCGGTGACCAACAAGAAATACGCAACGCTCGAAGACCTCGACGGCGAGCCGATCCTGCTGCACTCGCGCGGCGGCGGCACCGATTCGATTGCGAACGTGATCGAGGACAAGGTCGGCATCACGTTTGGCGAGCGATCTTACGTGCCTGGCTCGGCGAACCGCGTTGTCGCCCTGGTCGCAGGGCAAGCCGATGCGACGATCATCGATCTGTCGAACAAGAACAAGGTGATGCGCCAGCACGAAGACAAGTTCAACGTCTTGCCGATGTTCGATGTCGAGGCTTCCGACGAGGCGCTTTTCGCCAATCTCGACTGGATAAAGGCGAATGCCGACGACGTGCAGATCTTCGTCGACGCATTGCACTCGGTCTGGAGCGATATGAACGAGGATCCGACCATCATCAGCAGAGAAACCGATCCGGACGGGCCGATCGGGCAGCTGCCCAAGGAAATCCTTGGTGAGCTCGATAATTTCTATACCGAGGCGGCGGCAGGCGGCCTTTACGATCCCAACGGTGGTGGTCGCAAGGCAGCGATGGCCGATATGGAATGGTACAGCCAGGCAGGCCAGATCGAGGGCGACCCCTCGACGCTGAACATCGATGACTTCTGGTACATGGCGCCGCTCGACGCCGCCATGGGCAACTGAAGAGGATCGGACCGGCTTCTTGGATGGGGCCGGTCCTGTCCCGTCAACTAGTGGAGGGTTCGGTATGAGAGAGGCTCCAAGCATCCTCAGAAATCAGCCGCATACCGTCGATCTCGACGAGGGCGGAGGGAACCAGATGATGTGGTCACACCACTAGGTCAGCTCATGTCCAACCGGTCGCTCATCCTTAAACTCGTAAGCGCAGCACTACTCTTTGGCGCTTGGGAAATCGCTGGCCGCGTACCGGTCAGCTACGCCTTTCCGACATTTGTCGAATCGATGATGGCGCTGGGCGCGATGACACTCGACGGATCGCTTTTCACGGCCTATGGCGAGACCTTGAAGCCCCTGATCGTCGGCATCACGATCTCGGCGTTTCTGGGTATCGCGCTCGGCCTCTGGATCGGCCTCAGCAACTGGTTCGACTGGCTGTTCTCCCCCATTTTCATCGTGATGCAGGCAGCGCCCCTGGCGGCGCTCATTCCGCTTTTGGTCATGATCTATGGGATCGGGCTGACCTCCAAGGTCTTCGTCGTCTGCATCATGGCGATGCCGGTGATCGTGTTGAATACGGCCGGCGCCGTCCGAAACACGCCCACAAATCTCATCGAAATGAGTTCTTCCTTTCTGGCGAGCCGGTCCGAGGTGCTCCTGAAAATCATCATCCCGTCAGCCTCCCCGGTGATCTTTTCGGGCCTGCGTCTTGGGATTTCCGCAGGCTTCATCGGCGCCATTCTCTCCGAGCTCAAGATCACACCGACAGGCGTCGGCGACATCATCACCTACAGCCGCTCGATCGCTGACTATGCCAGCATGTATGCGGCGATCTTCTCGATCATCCTGCTTGCGGTGCTTTTCCTGAACTTCCTGGAAAAGATCGAAGCCTATCTCTTTGAAGGAAACGTCCGTGGCTATGCTTCAGACTGAGGAAGCGCCCGCCTTGCCAGCCGTCGATATCGCCGTCTCCGCGCGAAGAATCTCGAAGGACTACGGTGATGTCGAAGCGCTGAAGGACCTCACGCTCGAATTTCCGCGCGGACAGCTGACGTCATTGCTCGGGCCGTCGGGCTGCGGCAAGACCACATTGCTCAAGATCATTGCAGGGCTGCTCGAGCCGACGTCGGGAGAGGTCGAGGTCGATGGCAAGGCGGTCGCCGGGCCGGGGCCTGATCGGGCATTCGTGTTCCAGGATTTCGCACTTTTGCCGTGGGCAAGCGTTCTTAGAAATGTCGCCTTCGGCCTGGAGCTGCGTGGTGTGTCGAAATCCGAGCGCGAAGCCAAGGCCGCGCAATATATCGCGGATGTCGGCCTTTCTGGCTTTGAGGGGGCCTTTCCTCATGAGCTTTCGGGCGGCATGCGTCAGCGCGTCGGTCTCGCCCGGGCGCTGGCTGTCGATAGTCATGTGCTCTTGATGGACGAACCCTTCTCGGCGGTTGACGAACAAACGCGCCGCAAGTTTCAGGAAGATCTTCTGACCCTCGTGGCGAACGAGAACAAAACCTTCATCTTTGTAACCCATTCGATCGAAGAGGCGGTTTACGTCTCGGACCAGATCGCCATCCTCCTGCCCCGCCCCAGCCGGGTAAGCGACATCATCCGGCCGACGGGTCTCCGCGAGAAAGACGTGGACAATATCCGGCGCGATCCCGAATACCTGGACATCGTCGACAAGATCTGGGCTTCGCTCAGAGCTTATGTGGATTAGAGGATGAGGCTCTTCGGATACCGTCTGCCCGGCATGTCGTCCCTGATCGTCTGGGCGATATTATGGGAAGCTATCGGGCGCTCGGGTTATTCGTTCTTCGTGCCGCCCTTGTCCGAGGTCATCGTCACGCTGATCGAGGTGCTGCCGTCTGCGGCTTTTCAGAAAGCACTTTACCAGACGGCCTATGCCTTCCTTGCCGGGGTCTTCTTCGCCGTGGCGATCGGCGTCCCGACAGGCATCCTGATGGGCAAGAACCGCCTTTTGGACGAACTCCTTCTGCCCTGGGTCAACATTTTCCTCAGTGCGCCTTTGACGGCGTTGGTGCCGGTTCTGATGGTGCTCTTCGGGTTTGGGATGAAGTCCATCATCATCACGACAACGCTTTTTGCGATCTGGATCATCATCCTCAACGCTCGTGCCGGCGTGATGCAGATCAACCGATCGCTTATCGAGATGGCCCGCTGCTTCGGCGCGTCCTATTGGGAAAGCTTTACCAAGATCTATTTCTGGGCGGCGCTGCCCGAGATTCTGGGCGGTGTGCGGATCGGCGTGATTCGCGCCGTGAAAGGGGTCATCATCGGCCAATTGCTGATCTCGGTCGTCGGCTTCGGCGCACTCTTCGAGCTCTATTCCAACAACTTCCTGATGTCCCACTTTTGGGCGGTCCTGATCGTCCTGTTCGCGCTTGCCTTCACGATTTCAGAAATTCTGGCTTATCTCGAAAGGCGTCTCGGCTATTACGCCGCCAAGCGATAGGCGGGGGCGCCAACCGTCAAGCACCAACGCGTCGCCGCGGAGCTTGAAATCTCGCAGGCGATCTATCGGAAAATCGGTGATACCGATCATGGCCGGCAATGGTGGCCGGCCGGCCTGTCAATTTCGGGCGACAATCGCCTCGTCCAGGCGCAAGCGGTGAGCCCGGCGCTTGTCGGTTAGTCCTGATCGAAGGTCTCGTGGTAGCCGTCCGGATCACCGACCCAGCTATAGATCTCCCATAGATTGCCGTCCGGATCGGCGAAATAAAATGCATAAGCGTTCCATTGGTATGCCTTTGGCGGACCATGCATCACCACGCCGTTGGCGTTGAGCGAAGCGTGGAGATTATCCACCTCTTCGGCGCTCGCTACTTCGACGGCAGTCATGACCTTGTGAGTCGATCCGTTGTTCGGAGCGCCCCGGATGCCGACATGCTTCCCGATATGACCAGCTTCCCAAAGTGCCAGCACGACGTGCTCGCTCTTGAAGTCGGCGAAGCCCTCTGCCTTCCGACGAAGCGCGAAGCCGAGCTTGTCACGATAGAAGGCGATCGAGCGGTCGAGATCCTGGCAAATCATGCAGATGTCGCTGATCTTCGCTTTGCCACCGAGCATTTTCTTCTCCTTGACGTTGCGGTTCACTGTCTATCAGGTCCAAGTCAGCACGCGCCGTTCCACAAAGACGACGATCGCGAAAAACAGGAGTGCCAGGCCGGAAGAGACAAACAGGGTCGCATAGAGGAGTGACGATTGGTAATTGAAGGTCGCCTGGATGATGAGAGCACCCAGGCCACTATTGGCGCCGATCCATTCGCCGACGATCGCGCCCACCACGCAGGTGGTCGAAGCGATCCGCAGGGCGGCGAACAGGAAAGGCAGGGAGCGCGGAACGCGCACGCGCCAGAAGACCTCGCTGCGGCTCGCATTCAGAACATGCATAAGTTCGAGCTCGGCGGCACTCACCGATTCCAATCCGCGGATCATGTTCACCAGGGTCGGGAAGAAGCAGATCACGGCGGCGATCACGATTTTGGGCAGCATGCCCAAGCCGAAGATCAGCACCAGGATCGGGGCGAGCGCCAGGATTGGTATGGTGTTGAAGAAGACCGCCGATGGGAAATAGGCGGCTTCCAGGACTTTGCTGTGGACGAAGACGACGGCAAGCAGGATGGCGAGGCTGTTGCCAAGGATGAAACCGGCAACACTTTCGATGGCCGTCGGCCAGAAGTTTTCAGCAAGCACCGGCGCTTTCTCGAAAAGCGTGGTCACGGCGGCAAGCGGGCTCGGTGCTACGAACTCCTGGACGTCGAACAGCAGGATGATCAGATGCCAGGCGAGCAGAATCGAGAGGCCGCCAAGGACCGGCAGAAGCCAGGGTGCTTTTTTGAACGGGCTCATTCACGTGCCTTCGAAAGCAGATGACGGAGCTGGCCGGTCAGCTCGGCAAAGCGCGGACTGTCGCGCTCCAACGCGCCATCTCTTCGGATCGGCCGGAGATCGATGCGCTCGACGATGCGCCCGGGATTGGCGGCCATCACCACGATGTCCTCGGCTAGATAGACCGCCTCGGTCAGGCTGTGGGTTACAAAAACGATGGTGATCCCGGTTTCGCGCCAGATCCGCAAAAGCTCGTCATTGAGCTTGTCGCGGGTGATCTCGTCGAGCGCGCCGAAGGGTTCGTCCATCAACAGGAGACGCGGTTCGCTCACCAAGGCGCGGGCGAT
This sequence comes from Geminicoccaceae bacterium, assembly GCA_051010395.1. GTDB lineage: Bacteria > Pseudomonadota > Alphaproteobacteria > Geminicoccales > Geminicoccaceae > JANQPX01. Next base: position 5,002 of record JBPCVQ010000517.1, read on the forward strand.
TGCGACCCGCTGGCGCATGCCGCCGGAAAGGGCGGAGGGGCGGGCGTTAGCCCAATCGTCGAGCCCGACCAGATGAAGCAGCGCTTCAGGCGCATGCGAACCGCTTTGGGACGGAGCGCCACCCCGACCGACGTCGAGCGGCAGGCGCACGTTTTCTATCACGCTTCGCCAAGGCAGCAATGTCGCATCCTGGAAGCAAAAGCCGATCTCGCGCCTTCGCCGAACATCGCTGGGCGATGTGCCGAAGATTTCCACCTGCCCCTGGCTTGGCTGGACGATGTCGGCCAGGAGACGGAGCAGGGTGGACTTGCCGCAGCCGGACGGCCCGATCAGGGTGACCAGACTGCCCGCCCGGATGTCCAGATCGACGCTTTCAAGCGCTCGGAATGGTTCGCCGTCGCGTTCAAAAACAACGCCTGCTGCTGAAAGCTTTATCGCAGGCCAAGCATCGGCCTCAGGCTCTGCCTGACTAGCCAAACTTTGGTCGATCCGCCTCGGTCGCGTCGAGGATCGAGGTGCTGATGAAGTCATCGACGCTTGGCACATCCTTTTCGAACTGACCGACGCTTTCATAGGTCGCGATCTGATCGCCGATGATCGTGGGATCGAAAGTACCCCAGCCCTGGGCTTTGGTCGTTTCGTCGAAGGAAAGCTCGATGATCTTGGCGACCGTTTCCTTCTCCACGTCGCGGTCCATTTCCGGATAGGCGTCGACCAGGATGTCGACCGAGGCTTCGGGATTGTCATGCGTCCAGGTCCAGCCCTTGGCGACAGCGCGGATGAAATTGGCCAACGCCTCGCTGTTCTCGGTCAGCGCCTGGTCGGTGGTGAAATAGGCATTGGCATAGCTCGGCAGGCCCGCATCCCATTGCATCAGCGTCACGCGATCGGGGCCGAGGATCGACAAGGCCTTGGTGTTGGTGACCCAGGCGGTAATCGCATCGACCTGATCGTTAGCGAGCGGTCCCATATCGAAGCCGACCGTCATGATCTCCAGCTCGCTCTGATCGATACCGGCTTTGGCAAGCAGGGCGTCGAGCACGAAACGCGCGGTCGGCTGGGTGCCGATCCGCTTGCCGACCATGTCTTGAACAGATTGGACTGGTTTGTCAGGCAGGGAAAAATAAGCGAACGGCGACTGTCGGAAACCGGCCGCGATCATCTTGATCGGCGCGCCTGCGGAGCGGGCGAGCATACCCTGGCCGCTGTCGGAAAACTGGCCAAGCAGCGCTTGTCCGGTGGTCACCGGCGGTACGGTCACCGAGTTGGGTCCTCCTGGCAGAAATTCGACCTCCAGCCCGACGTCCTCGAAATAGCCGTTAGCAAAGGCGACGACATCGCCGATCTGGCCATTGCTCATCAGCCAGTCATATTTGACGCTGATGCTGGTGGTCTCGGCCCTGGAACCGCGAGATACTGACAGGAACGCAGTCCCCATGGCCAAGGCTCCGGCGGCCTGCAGCATCCGGCGACGCGATGGATTAAATGGTCGTTGGTCATTTGCAGACATTTCTATCCTCCCCTGATCATTTGTGCAGATCATGCTGCCCACCCTCGCACATGGCAAGATGGAACCAGTCGGGAAGAAGGCTCTTCGACATCGCAATGCTCTAGGGAATGGCCGCGCTTTCTAACGGCGGTCGTTGGCACTGCCTTTCCACAAACCTTCTGGCAGAAACCCACGTGAAAGCAGGCAACCCGAGCGAATTCCTGCTGGCGCGGCAGCATGCCAGCCACATACCACGCACGCGGCGCTAGCGCTGTTATTCAACGAAATGACCCAAGGCGGAACTGAGCAACAATCCTTAGTTCGAAGCCGTCGGTCAGGCTCTCTGCCCTAGATTTGGTTCGCGTCTGAGCTTCAGCTTAGCTGCATTTGGCCGGCTGACGCCGAGATCGGCAAGCAAAGCATCGGCCTCTTTCTGCAGGGCCGCAGACAGGAGAGGGTCAAATTCTCTCATCTGTCGAGCGTCGGCATATAAGTTTGAGGCGAGAACGAGCGCCGCCTCATGCACCTGATCATTATTCATCAGCGATTCCTACCATAGAAAGACACTTTCCTTGACGAGAGAGGCGCTCGACTCTCAGCAGAGTATTGTTGGTCTGCACTTCCATAACTTGGAGGAAAGAGCCAAGCTGACTTGGCCAACACTGCGCTGAAACGAGCCCGATCATGGTCAATCCGGTGATTAATTTCATGATCTTGTTGAGCAGCCTGTCCCCTCTCGTCCTGACATCAAGAGGCACTAGGGCGCGTTCAACAGATAATTGCTGTAAGAATTGTTACACTCGTGTCGATTTTGTTTCGGCACGATTGTAGCCGTCCCTGCTGACATGCGTAAATGCGCTGAACCTCATCCAGCGTCATCTCCTGAAAGGAGGATCGATCAGCAATGCTCGGACCTATCCACCTCCTCGCCATCCGCCTTGAGTTTACCCAAGTAAGTCTCCATCGCTTCTAGGCTAATCCGGGCGTTTTCAGCATTCTTTGTCATCTCGCTTTCATCAAAGGCCTTGATCGCACGTCTGATGGTGCCGATTGCCTGGTTGAGGGGCGCTGAATTCCTCGTTCTCACCGCCACCAACCAATAGACCAGGGCCATATTCTCCTGCGTATAGGCCCAGTCAACGAGGACTCGGTCACGGGTCCTCTCTCCAAGAGCGCTGCGATAGCGTGACAGAGCTTCACAGAACCGTGCGACCTCTCCCTCGCGGAAGCCAATATGCTTCAAGGCGTTGCCTATATTGTTTTGTGTCCTCGCCCAGTCGAGGGGCACGCGCTTCCGGGTCCATTCCTCGAGCGCTGCCTTATAGGCATCGACCGCCTGCCAAAGCCGTTCCGTCCCATCCTCCTGCTCGCCCAAAAGCTTGAGGGCGATGCCGAGGTTGTTTTGGGTCTCGGCCCATTTCAGCGCCTCGGTCTTGCGGGCCGGACCCAACACCTCCAGGGCGCCTTGATGCGCAACAATCGCCTCCTTGAGCCGCACGGTGTCATTGTCGCGCTCACCGATCATCATGAGGGCGAGGCCCAGATTCATCTGGGCTTCCGCCCAATCCCGAGGCTGGCTGCCGCGCGTCCATACGCTGAGCGCGGAATTATAGGCATCCACGGCCTTCTCAAGGCGCGTCGTCACATTCTCCCGCGCCCCAAGGGCTCGAAGCGCATTGCCCAAATTCATCTCGGTTCCGGCCCACTCGGTGGGCGTGTTCTCGGACGTGTACTCCCCAAGCGCTTTCTCATAGGCGTCGACCACTTGCTCGAGCCTTTCCCTGCCGCGCTCCCGTTCCCCAAGGGCTTTGAGCGCGTCGCCGAGCCTCATCTGGGTCCCGGCCCACTTGAAGGGGTCGTGGTCACGCGAGGTGCGCTGAAGAAGTTCCTGATAACGCTCGATCGCATCAGCTGCAGCGACGTTGTCGCCGAATTCGTCACCTTGCCGGTATATCGCATCGGCCGCTTGAAAGAGATAGTTCAGGTACACGTCCTCAAAGGAGCGTGGAACTTTCTCGGCCGCCTCATCGAAATGCTTGCTCGCGTCAAGAAAGAGAAACTCGCTCATGGCCAGCTGAGCGAGGCTGGCATTTGTTGACGCCGCCAACAGAAGCTGCCTTTCGAGGTCCAGGCTGTCCTCCTTCCTTTTCAGCCCGGTCAATAATGCCTTAGCCCTCTCCGTGACGCCGTTTTCAATAGCGTCGGCTGCCGCACGTCTCAGGCGATCGAGGTCGGGAGCGTCACCGCGGGACTCGCTCCGGAGCTCCTTGATCGTCTCCTTTTGTCGCTGGATGATTTCGACGATGCGCAGGGCGCGCTTCTCCGGCTCGACATCATTTTCTCCGACAGTAACCAAAGCGGCGATGAGCATGCCTTCAGTCACCTTGAGCTCATCGCTGAGCTGGTTTGCCCTGGTCGTGGCCCCCCTCAGGTCTTGGAGCAGCGGTGCCAACTCCTCCAAGGCGTTCCAGCATTGCACGGTGATCGTGACGCCGCTCTTGATCTCCCCGGTGTTGACAAAGGAGCATTCCGCCTCGACCCGGTCGCCTATCGTAAGGGCGTAAGCACCGGTCGCAGGCAGCAACGAGATTGGCGCGAGAAGGAGGAGGGCTCTAGCAATCGACATCGATCTCGACGCCCTCGATGTTCCCGGTATTGACCGAACTGCAATCGGCGTTGATTTGATCGCCACCGGTGGTGATGCCCGACATAACCGCCCAGATGAGCGCGACAACAACAAAGAGGGTTCCAGGAACCGTTGCGCGCGTGGCGACATCGGCCGACCGCCACCATCCCAAGGAGCGTTCCTTCGCGCCGGAACGATGTTTTTGCCTGCGGCTGGAGCTTTGCGAAAACGCATTCACATCGTCGTCCGCGTGAAGTATCCGCCCGATTTCCAAGGCCATATCGGTCATGGCCTGATCGCATTCCGCCTCGGGCAAGCTATTGAGCGGCGTGCCGTCGGTCGGGCGGATGTTGAGCGCTTGCAGCCAGGGCACCCTGTTCCAGGTGCAATCGCTGATCAGGATTGGATAGAGGATCATATCCCGGCTGGCATGTCGTTGCAGCATGGTCCGAACCTCATGGTCCAGGATGAAGTCCGAGGTCAGAAAATGACGAGAGATCAGGAGAACGGCGATATCGGCCTTGGCAAGGGCGGCGTCGATCTCGGCTTGCCAATCGCCTCCCCCCCTGATGCGTCGATCGTTCCAGACGTCGAACACACCCTGGCGCTCGGCGACCTCGAGATGGCTGACGACGAAGTCCTTCCAGGGCGTTTCGTCCTGGTGGCTGTAGCTGATGAAGATGGTGGCCACGTCTCTCGCCATCCAGAATGAATGCAATCGACAAGCTCATTGGCGATCATCGACGACGCTATGCCGCTTCTTCGGATATCGGTCGACTGGCCGAGGCGCCCATGCCGACCTGCTGATGCTTTGCATCGGAGCCGGTCACAGCCTTCGATCACCGCGGTTTGCAATCGTCGCGCGGATCCTTTGCCGGTGGGTCGGGGTCGCCGTCACTGCCGCTGCCACCACCGCGATCGCTGTCGTTGTCTCTGGCGCAGAACGGGACGCCGGCTCTTTGATCGCTAACCGGGAGGCCGCAGTTCGGCCGCATATAGTCCGCTGCAATGACTTCTCTGGAACTGATCAGTTTGCTCCACCACGACGCGAACCTGCCGAGAAACGAGCTGGCGGCTTGCGCGTCGCCGGCAAACTGGGCGGGGACCACCACAAGGTCGTTTTGGCTCGGATCATCGCTTGGGGGAGGATTAGCCTTGCGCCGCTCGATCGCAGTGATCTTTACGTCCGATCGATCATCGGCATCGCCGGCCGGCAAGCGCTTTGCGGTCGTGCTCATGGGCAGAGGAAACTTGTAGGAGTCGGGAGCCAATCCAGATCGCTGCACCCGATCGACCAGCGTTGCCGCCTCCTCCTCAGACAGCCTCCGGCCGGCGACGACGGCGTAGTAGGGGCTGCTTTTTGCTCATTCGGAGATTACTGGCAGACCTGGTGAATTCAGGCTCATGGAATTCGATGGGCGAGTGGCGGCGGGGCTATGCAGCTGCGTCGGGCCCATCGTTCAATCGATCATGATTGCTGACAATTTGGTTGTTGTTCGAGGGGAATAACACGATTCCATATTGAAACCACATCTGGGTAGCCCACTGATCAAGCTCGATGATCGACAGTCGCCCATCCATGTAGACGCTGAGAAAGTTATCTGGCGTTTGAGGCTTGGTGAACAAGAGTGCACGTTGTTGCATGGAGGCCCTATTATGTGCGAAAGAGATGCAACCAAAACTAACATTATAAGATAGAAAAACAACTATTGATTGAATAATAAAAATGCACAAAGCTAACGGTTGTGCAGAGGCCGAATGAAAAGGCTGGGATGCGAAGGGCCGGCGCTTGCCTTTGTCGTCTTTCAAGCGACTGTCATACGTGCCTTCGATCCCGGACGTGACTTAGGCAGTTGGTTCACCACACGCCGGCTCGTGCCTTTGGTCACCATCTGAGGCGCGGTATCCGACTTCGGCGGCGTCGAGGTCCTGAGCGTCGCGGGGCAGGGCGTGCGTAGGAAGTAGGGGCAGCGGCCTCGGAAGATGAAACAGGCCGGGGCGGCAATGTCGAGAGCCGCTAAAGCCCGGCAGCGCCACGCGGAAGCTCAGGGAGCTTGGCAAGCTCGGTCCGAACATCCTCCGTAACGTGGAGCGCCGCCGCCTCCGGCCCGATCGCCTCCAGCGGCTCGATCAGCCGCAACATCTCCCGCTGGAGCGCGCGCGGGCGTTTTTTGAACAAGGGGGTGACGCCTGTAATCCCCTCGGCCAGCGCCTGGGTCGCGGCAGGGTCATCCCCGAGCGCCCGGTGGCATCTGGCAAGCATTGCAAGGCTTTGCACATAATGCTCGGCCACATGATGCGGACGAGTGTCGAAGGCTTCCCGGAGACTGGCAGCACCCGCTTCGGCGACCTCCAGCGCGATCCCTGGTTCGTCGTTGCCAAGCCGCGCCTCCGCGAGCACCCGCCGGCAAAAGCCCGGCGCGATCCGCTGATTGTCGCTGCCTGGTCTGGGCGGCAAGGATGGCAAGAGGCCAACCGCTTTCTCCGTTACCTCGATGGCTTCTGAGAAAT
>JBPCVQ010000518.1:0-20610 GCA_051010395.1 Geminicoccaceae bacterium
TCTCGGCCTACTCCACCTATCCGCACAAGACGCGAGCGCAGCTCGAGGAAGCGGGCGAATGGCCGGCTCCCGACACCAGCTATTACGGCTTCCCGCAGTTCCCGGACACCTACGTCACCTTTTATCGTGAAGACCTCTTTTGCCACGAAGGCGAAGCGGTCGCCTTCAACGAAAAATTCGGCAAGACCCTGCCTTGCACCTATGAGGACTGGCAGGACACCGACTGGGACACCTGGCGGGACGTCGGCGAGCACTTCAAGCGGGCGAAGGGCGAACCGCTGGGTGACGGTGTCGCCGAGGATGACTTCTACGGAATCGCCTATCAGGCCGGCAAAGGCTACGACTTCTCGACTATGCAGGCCAATGCCTTCGTCTGGCAGTATGGCGGCGGGATCTGGGATGAGACATCGGCGCCCGACGCTCAGGCAGAGGGCGTGGTCAATTCCGACGTCGCAGTCGAGGCGATGGAGCACTATCTCTCCATGCTGCCGCTGATGCCGCCTGTCGCTCAGACCGGCCAGATGGACATCTTCGTCATCCAGGACCTCTACATGCAGGGCAAGGTCGGGGCGATCATCGACTGGGTCGGACTCGGCGAGCCGGTGCTGGATCCGAGCACGTCGACGGTGCACGACAAATCCGCCTTCGGCCCGGCCCCGGGGCTCCGCAAGGAAGACGGTTCGATCGACCGCACCGGCAATATCGGTGGCCAGCCCTTCGTGCTCACCACCTGGAACGACGACGCGGTGATCAAGGAAGCCTTGAACGTCGTGAAGTGGTGGCTGAACCCGGAGACCCAGAAGACGTTCGTTGCCAATGGCGGACAAAGCGGCCTGGTGAGCGTCATGGCCGATCCCGAATATAACGATCTTCGCCCCTGGAACCGGGCGCATGTCGAAATGCTGGATTGGCAGCGGGACGTCTGGCACATCCCTGAATTCTTCGAGCTCCTGACCCAGCAGCAGGAAGAATTCGATAAGGCGATCACCGGCCAGATTTCCGCCAAGGAGGCCCTCGATGCGGTCGCCGAGTTCCAGCAGGAAGTGCTGGAAGAGGCCGAACACATCCAGTGACCCAAGAGGCTCGGGCCCCGACACTAAAGGGTTGGGGCCCGCTTTTCTCTCGGATGGATTGCTCGAAAGGCGACAGCAACGGTGACGGCAGGACAACAAGATCATCGCGTTGAAGCCGCAGGCTTCTGGGCCTGGATGATGGCGCCGGAGCGGCGCGGCCCCTATCTGGTGGCGCCGGCGATCATCGTGCTGTTCGTCATGAACATCTTTCCGCTGCTCTGGTCCTTCGGACTCAGCTTCTTCAACTACCGCGCCAACAAGCTCAAGGTCCCAAGCTTCAAAGGCCTTTACTATTACGAGAAGGTTCTGACCGACGACAAAGTCTGGGAGCGCTTTCAGACCACGGCAATCATCGTCGGCTCGTCGGTAATCCTGCAGTTGATCATCGGCTTTCTCCTGGCCTTGATGTTCGCCCGCGTCTTTCCGCTCCGCCGCATTCTTCTGATGCTGGTGCTGACCCCGATGATGCTCTCCTTCGTCTCAGTGGGCGTTTTTTTTAAACTTTACTACGAGCCTACCTTTGGCCTGGTGAGCTGGGCTTTGAACCACTTTACGTCCGAGCCCTTCGTCATGCTCGCGACCCCCGCAGGCGCCATTGCCGCGATCGTTATCGCCGATGCCTGGATGTGGTCACCCTTCGTCATGCTGCTGGTGCTGGCCGGTCTGGTGAGCGTCCCAAAATATCTCTACGAAGCCGCCGAGATCGACCGTGCCTCCTGGTGGCGCCGCTTTTCGACCATCACTTTTCCCTACATCAAAAGCCTTCTTCTGCTGGCCGTTCTCTTCAGGACCATCGAAACCTTCAAGCTGTTCGACCTCGTCTACATCATCACCGAAGGCGGCCCAGGCTCCGCCACAGAGACCATCGCCGTCTATGTCTACCGCATGGCCTTCCAATTCTTCCGCACGAGCCAGTCTGCAGCGCTCGCCTATATCATGCTGTTCGTCGTCATCGTCCTTACCAACCTCTACCTCTACGCCGTCAAACGCCGCGAACAGGTCATGCGATGACCTCGTCTGCTTGCCTCGTCACCGACGGGCGTTCGCGCCCTCCCCTCTGCCATGTGACACAGGCTCGATCGATCGGTGGGGACAGCGCGATGCCGCATCCGATACGGAGCCGCCCAATGCCGCCCGCAAAAAACGAAAAGAGCCAGTCGTCATGCCAACTCCGATGACCTGTCCAACCGACCGACATGGTCAAGCCCTACCCTCGATCGAAAGGCTCGAGCCTGTATCCGTGACGAAGCAAGTCCATGAGGTCATCATATGACCAGGGAGATTGGTAAGGCGGGCTGGGGGTGGACGGCGTTCGTCAGCGTTGTCAGTGTCATCTACTTCTTTCCCGTTCTCTGGATCATCCTGACGGCTTTCAAAACCCGCACCGACGCGCTCGCGATTCCGCCGAAACTGTTCTTTACGCCCACCTTCGACAACTTCGTCAGCGTTTTCTACCGTGCGAGCATCACCGCTGGCGCCTCTCAGGAAACCAATTTTCCGCTCTATTTCTTCAACTCGATTTTCATTGCCGGCACCTCCGTTCTTCTCGCTATCATCGTCGGCACCCTTGCGGCCTATGCCTTCTCCCGCCATCCGCTCAAAGGCAACGATACCTATCTCTTCATCATCCTCACCACGCGCATGCTGCCGCCGATCGTGGTGATCATCCCGATCTTCCTGATGTTCAGGATCACCGGCCTTGCCGGCTCCTATTGGGGCATCATTCTCCTCTACACCGCCTTCAATATTCCCTTCTCAGTCTGGCTGGTGAAAAGCTTCTTCGACGAGCTCAACACCGAAGTCGAGGACGCAGCCCGCATGGAAGGCGCTACCGAGGGCCGCGTCTTCTTCGGCATCTGCATCCCGCAGATCCTGGCGGGCCTCGCCGCAACCTTCGTCTTCGGCCTGATCCTCACCTGGAACGAATTTCTGTTCGCCCTTCTGCTGACCGGCGTCGACACCCGCACTGTGCCGGTCGCCATGGCGAGAACGCTCGGCGGCGAGGTCGGCGTCGACTACGGGCTGCTCGCCGCCATCGTCACCCTCTTTCTCATCCCCATCTTCTTCGTCACCTTCCTCCTCCAGAACCAGCTTCTGCGCGGCGTCACCTTCGGCACCGTCAAGAAATGAATAGCCCGCCACGAAACATGCTTAACGTCGTAAGGTTAAGAAAACGTGTAGGTGGGGATACCTCTCTCATAGAAACGTGGCGATCGGTGTTGCGTCAGGCGGGCTGGTCAACATGACCATCGAGCTCAGACAAGTCACAAAAAGCTTTGGCGAACTGATCGCGGTCGACCGGGTCGATCTTACGATCAGTGAGGGCGAGGTTCTCTGCCTGCTTGGCCCTTCCGGTTGTGGCAAAACCACTACGCTTCGCATGATTGCCGGACTGGAATGGGCCACCTCAGGCGACATTCACCTGGCGGGAGAGCGGGTGAACGATCTTGCCGCGCGCGATCGCAATGTCGCCATGTCCTTCCAATTCTATGCGCTCTACCCAAGCCTCAGCGTCCGCGACAACCTCGCTTATCCCCTCTATGCCGAAGGTCTGGGGGTCGAGGAAATTCATAAGCGCGTCACTGAGATCGCACGGATCCTGCAGCTCGATCACGTCCTGCATCGTACGCCCGGCCAACTCGCCGAGGGGGAGAAGCAACGGGTTGCGGTCGGCCGTTCGATCATCCGGGACGCCGTCTGCTTCCTGTTCGACGAGCCGCTTTCCCGCCTGGACGTACAGCTTCGGGAAACCATGCGTGGCGAAATCAAGGAGGTGCTGGCAGGCCTGAACAAGCCGACGGTGATTGTCACTCACGACCAGCTGGAGGCACTGACCATGGCCGATCGCATCGCCGTAATGCGCGATGGCCTGATCGAGCAGGTAGCAAGCCCGCATGAAATTTTCACGGCGCCCGCCAATCTGTTCGTCGCAGGCTTCATTGGCACACCGCAAATGAACCTGCTGCCGGCATCGCTGATCGAACGCACCGCTGAAGGCGTGAACTTCGAGATTGCCGGCCAAAAAGTACGACTACCGATCGATGGAGCGACCTCAGCACTGCGCGCGGGCTATCAGGCGACCCTCGGCATCCGCCCCCGCGCCTTTGATCTGGCAGGCGAGCCTGACGGCACCACGCTCACAGCCAAGGTCGACATCATCGAGCCGATGGGGGCGGAAACGCTCCTGCATCTCTTGATCGGCGATCAGGAGCTCCGTGTAGTGGTCGATCGGCGGCAAAGGCCGGCGGTTGGCCAATCCGTCCACCTCCGCTGCCGCCCGAGCCAGCTCCATCTGTTCAGCAATGACGGCCGTCGCATCGATATTGCGGCCGGCATCCGAGCACCAGCAGCATGAAGTGCCTCATATGACAGCGAGCCAGGCAAAACTCGTCGAATACAGCATCATCGGGCTATGCATTGTTGCACTATTGATGATTTTTCAGCCTTTTACGCTAGTTTTCTATAGCATCGGTGCAGGTTTGGTTGTCCTTGGCGGCCTCGCCTTCAACCTCATTCCATTTTGCCGCGAAGGCGTCCCACTTGCTAAGCTCGGCAAGGTCATCCTGATCGTCCTGTCGATCCTCGGTATTGCTGTCATCCTCGGGATAGGCACGGGCTATCTGTATGTCTGGTATCTCGGCCTTTCAAAGGGTTAGGACAGCGTAATTCGAGGTGTTCGTAGAAGCTGGGCATTCCCCATAAGTTGATCTCTTGAGCTTTCAAAAACCTTAAGCGATTATACTCTAAAAAAGCGCTGATAATTGATGACGTGATTGGAGGCATTAGCGGAATAGCCTGGGCTCCTCCACGTTGACTCCATATCGATGAAACGATGAATGAGCCGTCATGACAGGGCGTCAGTTATTGAAAATCTGCGGTGTCATCCTGTTCGGTCTTGCGATTTTCGGTTTCTCGAACGAACGCGGATCGGCCAATGGCGATCCCGCGGATCAAAAGCTTGAGGCCTTTATCGAAGCTGCAGCAGCTGTTGATGGTGTGACGGCGACTTGGCAGACGAGGATCGTTGGTGCCGACGATCAGGAAGCCGACGTCCTTCGTCATCAAGCTAATGACGAAATCCGTGAGAGCATTGAGCAGGTCGAAGGCATCTCATTTGCCGAATACCGAGAAATCCGCCGAGCGATTGCCGCCGATCCTGACATGCTTGCTCGGGTCACGGCCATCATGCGCCAACAGCAGCAGGACTAAGCCGGTTTCGCTAGTCGCAAGCTTGTGGTGTGGCCAACTTCATTTGGTTCCCACCGCCTTCGCTGAACGCGCCAGGAAACAAGCTGGTGTGCGAGCTTCTCCAGGCAGCTTTTCCAGCTTATCCTCAATCTCCTCGACTGAGAAACCTGCCGACTTCTGCGGATTCGTAGATCAGTTCTTCAATTTCCAGGTTCGCGAGATAGTCACGCCCGCTGTTTTCCAACGGCGTCCCATCTTGAAGATGAGACAGGACGTGACGTTGCAGCGCGAAAACGCAGTCACCGCCAAAACTCCTGTTTTCCCAGGTGTAGGCATGCACTTCTTCAGCGCCGTCATGGGGTCGCAACCATAGGCCGCCATTGCCATCCAAACGTAGACTGCCCCCCGTACCCTCAAGAAGAAGCTCGCCCATGGTGAGCCTCGGATCGTCGGCGGGAAAGCCGATAAGCCGGTTGCCGTCAAACAGGCCGGCAGCACCGGATTCGAACGCGAAAACCAGATAACCGGCATCTTCGCCTGCGATCGCGGGATTACGTTTCAAGAGATGGGCATAGACGCCGGTCACCTCCCCGATCAGGAAGCGAAAACTATCGATCAGATGGATCGCCGTCTCGTGGATCAAAAACCGCTTCATGCTCTGAAAGTAGGGCTGCCGTTCCAGATAGGCGTATGGGCCCTGGCCATCACCCGGCCGGAGACGAAAACTGATATTGGTGACCTCGCCGAGATGGCCAGCCTCGATCACCCGTTTTGCCTCGCGGTACCAGGGCTGAAAGCGGAAATTTTCGTGAACAGCAAAAACGATGCCGGCCGCCTCGGCCCGCTTCACCATCGCCCGCGCCGCCTTGAGATCGCCACCCAGTGGTTTTTGGCAAATCACATCGACGCCACGTGCCGCAGCCTCGTTCAAGAGGGTCTGGTGGGCGTTTGGCGGCGCGGCGATGTCCAACAAGTCCGGCCGAACCTGATCAAGCATATTGCTGACGTCGTCGAACACCGTTTCGACACCGAAACGTTCCCTTATGTCCGCCAGGCTCTTTGGATCGAAAGAAGCCGCACCGGCCAAGCACACGCCGTCAAGTCTCGACCAGGCATCATAGTGAAACTGGCTGAAATAGCCGGTTCCGGCAACGGCTACTCTAAACGGCTTCGACGACTTTTCAGGCACTTGCACCCACCTTCTCCATTAGCCTTTGGCACTCGATTCAGAATGTTTGGCAGCTCTTCATTTGTCACATGCGAACATAAGGTGAACGGATGCGCAGCTATTTCATGATCAATCATATATTTCTTCAATTCTTGTACTCCAATTTCAGAACAGCCGCCTTCGCCAGCCGGTGGCGATTAAAATCCTGACCATAGTGGCGAATCATCTCCTTTGATTGACCGGTGATAGCGTTGGCCATCTCTTCGGTGCAGCCATGCTCGAGCAAATTCATCACGGCGTTCCTTCGGAGACCGTGAAGAGGTGGCGTCGGGTCAAAACCAAGCCTCGCACATTGGCGCTAGATCCCATTGCTCAGCGCGGTTCCCGAAAGCTTATGCCCTCGAACACCGCATATCAAATACAGGCTCTCAACAGGGAGCGGGCGTTCAAGCTCCTCGGCAAGTTCCGCGGGAACCGGCACGACCACGTCCGTATTGGTCTTCTGAACCGTCCAAGACATGACGCCGTCAACGATTGCTGCCCCTGATCTCGGATCACTGACAATCCGCCTATCAGAACGGGTGATTGTCTTTCTGATCTCTTCTCTGGTGTTATTTTAAACTCATAATAGAGAAATTTGTATACTTAATAAAAAAAATAAAAAAAACCGGTGCCAAATTGTCGCTTTTCGCAAAACGCATTGACCACAGTGCTATTCCTCAGTTTAGTTTTAGATGAATGAGCGCGGCCCCGACAGACAGGCCCATCCGATCGATGCCTGCCATCAGTACCGGGACGTTGCGCCGAATGGACGGAATGGGTTCGATGACGAAGCTGGATTGGCTGCTCAGGGTAGGCAAAAAGTTCCTGTTCCTGGTATTCATCGCATTGCTCTTAGCGGCGCTCCCCTACGGTTGGCGGCCCGCTGCGGTCGATGATCGGCACGGTCAGAATGCTCAGGCGCCCATCGGGCTCATGGCCGGACGTATCGACGGCACTTACTTGCAGATGGCCAACGACATCGCCGAGCTTGTCGAGCCGCAAGACATCCGCGTTATCCCCATGGTCGGCCGGGGATCAGTCCAGGCAGTCGATGATTTGCTATGGCATGAATGTGTCGACCTTGCCATGCTTCAGATCGACGTCCTGAACCTGGCCAATGCCAACGCTCCTGAGCTGGATCTGGAAGCAAGCCTTCGCTATGTAACCTCGCTTTATGATGAAGAAATGCACGTTCTCGCCCGACGAGACATTGCATCTATTTGGGAGCTCCATGGGAAGGCTGTCAATGTCGGCCCTTCATCATCGGGCACCTTCCTGACTTCCCAATTTGTGTTCAACGACCTCGGGATCGACGTCGATACCCGAACGATGAGCAACCGGGAAGCTCTGCTCGCCCTGGAGCGGGGTGAGATTGCGGCTATGACCCAGATCGTCGGGCAGCCGGCTCTAATCTATCAGACAATCTCTCCGAAGGATCTCCATTTCCTGCCGATCCCCGCAGATCTGGTAGGAGTACCCTATGGCACGGCAGAGCTGACCAATGAGAGCTATCCTCAATTGATCGATCAGCCGATCGAGACTGTGACAGTATTAGCTGTGCTCGCCACGTTCATTGATCCCGAGCGACCCGACCAGCAGGCGCGTGTCGACCGATTCGTGAAAGCCTTTCTTTCGAACTTCTCTCGATTAGGAGAGAGTGATCATCATCCGAAATGGCGAGAGGTCAATCCGAGCATCGATATTCCTGGCTGGCGGCGGCTACCCTCGGCCGAACAGACCCTGGCTGGATCCCTACACGCGGGAGCTATCGCCCATGGGCGATAGCTCGACTACAAGAGAGGTGTTCGAGCAGCAACTGATTTCCTTGTTGCCGATACTGCGCCGTTACGCCGTGGCGATGACAGGGTCACTCTCAGAGGGCGATGATGCCGTTCAGCTGACCGTGGTGCGCGCGCTCGAGCGCCGCGATCAATATCGAGGTGGACGGCTGGACGCCTGGCTGTTGTCGATCATGCGTTCGGTGTGGCGTAATCAGCTCAAGCAGCGGCGACGGGAGCTGCCCTTTGACGATCGTGTGATCTCGATTGCCAGTAGACAAGCAGTCGAGGCGCTGAATAGCCGGTTGATTCTTCACGATGTCGATCGGATCCTCGCGACATTGCCTGCGGAATGGCGGGAATTGGCGTTGCTGGTCTGTGTTTACGGTTATAGCTATCGGCAGGCGTCCGTGTTGCTCGGGCTGAAGATCGGCACGGTAATGAGCCGCCTCAACCGTATGCGGACACTGATCAGCGAGGAGTTGCGCTCAAAGGATCAAGCTAGCAGGAAGTCGACCGATGGCTAAGCTAGACGATGCCTTATTGAACCGGCTCGGTGCTTATGTCGACGGGGAGCTGTCGGCGGTCGAGGCTGCTGAGATTGAGGAACTGATCGACCAGGATGCTGAGATAGCCCAGGTGGTCGAAGGGTTGGAAGCCTCCACGTGCAGCATACGAGACGACTTCCTTGGGCAGATCGAGAAAGAGCCAATACCGGAAGAGTGGTTGAAGCTGATCGCCGACGGTGGACGCCCGCCCTTATCTGCAGAACGTTTCCCGGCTCGCTGGCCGATGATCGCAGGTGTGGCGCTTTGTGGTGTCGTTCTAGCCTTATGTGCGCTGACTTATGTCAATCTCATTGAAATCCACGAGCTGCGAAATCAACTCGCCACGATCAACGACCAATCGGTTGTGCCGTCGGAGGCCCCTTACCAGCAGGCTGCTGGCAGGATCGCTCAGTCGGTCGCCATCGCTGGTAGTTACGACGAGAGCGGGAATTTATCGAGAGAAGCACAAACGAACGATCTGAGCCATCGACTAGCTCTTGCGACCGCCAATCTGGAGGTCAGCGGCGATCGGGTGGAACTATCGACGGGCGCGATGACTATCGCGCTTCAGCAAATTGAAGCACTGCGTGCAGCGCTGACCAAGGCGAGCGATCCTATTCAGCTGATCACTGCCGAGCATCATCTCCTTGATCGCCAGGAAGACGGCACCTTGCCGGTGATAGACCAATTGGCATTGGAGACCATTCTGAGCGAAATATGGGTGCAGCCTCTGACCGTGCCCAATCTGGAGCAGGAGGGCTTCGCATTTAAAGGGGGCCGACTCGTCGCCATCAACGATCAGCCATCGGCGCATCTGGTGTACCGTAACGCCGATGGTCAGGCGCTTGGCCTCTGGATGAGACCGAGGGGAGAGAGCTGGATCGATCCGACACGAGACCATGAAGGCGATTTGGCGCTTGTGACTTGGTCAGACACGTCGACGTCCTATCTTTTGGTTGGCGCGTTACAGCGGTCATATCTTGAGAGTATCGCGGTAAGGATCCGACCCTAGGCGGGAAGACATTTCCGTCCAACGACCGAGCCTGGCGACATGCCGTATAAATTCCATGATGCCCATCGCTGCCATATTGCCAAGGCGAACTGCCGGGTGCGGAAGTGGCCGGCGTACAACGCTGGGGTTTAGCAGCGCGTCTCGGTCATCTTGTGGTTTTCCGCCATGTGACGGATGGCTGGACAGCGCCGAAGCGTGAGTGCCGAGGTGGGTAGGCATTGTATGCGGCTGGCACGATCGAGGCAATGGTGACCCAGTGTGAAAGTGGCGGCGCTCGACTAGAATAATGCTTGAGGCAACCAGGTAGCCAGCGCCGGCAACATCCAGACAGTCGCGACACAAACGGCTTGCAGAATGATGAACGGGGCAACGCCGGCATAGATGTGACCGGTCGTAACTTCTTTCGGTGCCGCTCCGCGCAAATAAAACAGCGAGAAGCCGAAGGGCGGCGTCAGGAAGCTGGTCTGCAGGTTGATCGCGATCAGAACGCCGAGCCAGATCGGATCATGTCCCATGAGGATCAAGGATGGGACCATCACCGGCAGGACGATGACTGCAATCTCCACGAAGTCGAGGAAGAACCCGAGCACGAAGATGAAAACCAGTGAGAAGATCAGCGCCCCGGTCGGTCCGCCAGGCATCTGCTCGAGAATCGCTGCGACCCGTTCCTCGCCGCCAAGGCCGATGAACACCAGCGAAAAGAAACCGGCAGCGATGATCGTGGCAAAGACCATCGAGGTCATCGTCAGCGTCGCGTCGATGGCTCCTTGCATGACGCCATCCTTCAATGAGGAGCGCGTCGCGAGAGCAATCCCCAAGATGCCCAGCACCGAAAGGGCGATATAACCGCCCCCGACGATCAGGTCCTGCGGGATGAGATCGTCGCGTTGCAAACGGACCGGATAAAGCCCGGCGAGCATGCCAAGGCTCACTAAGGCCCAAGCTCCTAGAAGAATAAGCCTCGGATTCGCACCGCTCCGCATGGCTGCCATAAGCAGAGCGCCTATCGCGCCAACGGAGGCCGCTTCCGTCGGCGTAGCCACACCGCCGAGAATCGCACCCAGAACCACGAAGATCAAAATGACCGGCGGCAGGATCGCCCGCGCGGTGGCCTGCACGCCGGGCAACTCCTCGGTGTCGCGAGCGGGCGGCATGTCCAGCGGCCGAAGCCAGCCGCGTATCACGATATAGCCGATATAGAGAGCGACCAGCGTCAGGCCAGGCAGGATTGCGGACGCAAACACCTGGCCGACCGAAAGCGCCTCGATCGAGAACTTGCCCTGCTCGTACTGCGCTTGCTGATAGGCGTTCGACATCACGTCCGAAAGGATGATCAACAGGGTCGATGGAGGAATGATCTGGCCGAGTGTCCCGGCCGTGCAGACAATGCCCGAAGAGATCCTTGGATCGTAGCCGTTCCTGAGCATGGTTGGCAGCGCGATCATGCCCATCGCGACGACCGTTGCTCCGACAATGCCGGTCGAAGCCGCGAGCAGGGCGCCGACCAGGACGACTGAGATGCCGAGACCCCCGCGCAACCCGCCGAACAGAAGCCCCATCGTATCGAGCAGTTCTTCGGCGATCCTGCTCTTCTCGAGAACTGCGCCCATGAAGACGAAGAGTGGTATGGCGATCAGCACACTATTGCTGAGCACGCCGAAGACCCGTTGCCCGAGCGCGCCCAACAGCGTGATGTCCATCACACCCAGGAATGAGCCCAAACCAGCGAAGATGATCGCCACGCCTGCAATGCTGAATGCCACCGGATAGCCGAGCAAGATGCTCCCGATGAGGGCGGCGAACATCAAAAGGTCGAGATAGCCCATCAACCAGTCTCTCTTTGCATGAGAAGGCGGAGGACCGAGGACAAGGACTGGAGGATCAGCAGAACCGCAAAGGCCGGGATCAGCGACTTCAGCAGGAACACTGCCTTAAGGCCGCCAACCGAGATCGGTCCCTCCAGAATCTTCCAGGCGTTCACGACGGAGGGCCAGGTCCAGTAGAACAGCGCCAGCATGGAGGGGATCAGGAGGCATAGATGCCCGAAGAGATCGATGCGTCGCCGGGTCTGCCGGCTAGCACGCGCGTAAAAGATGTCGACGCGCACATGCTTGTCCATCTGAAGCGTGTAGCCGGCACCCAGCATAAAAAGGGTCGCATGCAAATAGAGCACGCTTTCCTGGGCGGCGATCGAGTTCACGCCATAGACATAGCGCCCGATCACGATCGCGAACTGGATCAGCACCATTGCCAGCGCCGCCCAGCGCACGACCGAAGCGAGCCTGCTGTTCAGGCTGTCCAGGAATTCCGGAATACGCTCCCAGTGGTATGACCACATCATGGGGTTGTCGCTGCCTTCGAAGAACGAGCTAGGGGAGCCGAGGGTATGCGGACTCCTGTCGGTATCAAAGTTAGGGCTGTTCGCGCGCAACGATCCAACGCGCGATGCGTGATCTGGCCGAGAGCGGCGCCGTTGAGCGTCGGCGCAAAGGTGGGACATGCGTACGGCGGGATCCGGTGACCCGCGCGACGCTGGACATTCCGATTACCCGGCTGGAAGTCGAGCAGCGGGGCGCCGTCTATAGCTATCAACTCATTCGAAAAGCGGTAACGCCGCCGCCTCTGGCCGTCGCATCCAGGCTCGGCTTGCAAGGACGGACGCCCTTGCTGCAGTTTGAAGCCCTGCATCTGGCTGTTCACCGACCCTACATTTACGAGGATCGATGGATCTGCCAGGCGACCGTGCCCGAGATTGAAGAGATCGACCTGAACGCGCAGAGCGCTAATGAGTGGCTGGTTCGGAACAAACCCTTTAGCCGTTGCGACATCCGCTTCTATGCGAGGAAAGCAGATTCCCGCCTCGCCGAAACCCTCGATGCAGAAGAACAGGAGGCCCTATTCGTGATGGAGCGCACGACCTGGATCAATGACGATCCGATAACGTCGGTCACCGCAATCACACATCCTGGATATCAACTTCTCACGACGATCTGATTTTCTTGCTGTTGTATCAATCGAGGCCCGTGTGATCTGGCGACGCACCATCGAGCCAACGAGGCGGTGACCATCACTCCATCGTCTTGACGCGCATGCCGATGAGATCGTGTCCCTGGCGAAGAACACGGACCTCACGCCGGCCGAGCATCTCGACAAAACCCATGGTCTGCAGGTGGCACCAAGCACCATCTGGCGTCTGCTCAACCGCCGCGACATGACCTATAGGAAACGGTGCACGCCGCCGAGCAGCAAGGGCCCGACGTTCTCAGCAGGCGACAGTCCTGGTTCGGGGCCTAGGTCGGTCGTCGAGCCCGAGCGGCTGGTGTTCATCGATGAAACCGGGGCATCGACCAAGAGGGCCAAGCGCTGTGGACGGGCGTTGCGAGGCGACCTTACGTCTTATTCATGACGGTCGCCGAGCCATAATCGCCGTTTGCTCCACGAGGCTGTAGAGGTAACCATCAGTAACATAGGAAGCGAGAGCTTGACGCAGAGTGGCCTCGAATTCTGCTTTTCTGTGACCGAGCTTACTCTCTGTCATGTTGGATCGTGACAAGGCCAAGCCGATTACGCCGTCGATTGTCCAACTATGATGCGCGGGCAGACTGAATGTTTGGACGTCGGAGAACATTGAGCGCATCAATACCGAAACATGGGGCTCCCACCCCTTGCGATGCGGTATGAATTCATCCGAGTTTCCGAAGTCGCCACAAACTTCCGTAAAACGTTGCCACCACTCATTCTCAGGCGCGTCAAATGTCTGATCTGACAGAAGCGCGATTGCGCCGTCGTCAGCGACCAGGCCCTCCAGGCTCGAAAGGGTCGCCATGCGATCCATCCAGTGAAAGGAACGTCCCATGGTGACAAGCTGAAAAGGCCTTCTGACGATCGTGAGGTCGAAGGAACTCCCGAGAATGTAGGACACGTTGTTGAGGCCACACGCCTTCGCCTCCGCCCGCGCGACGTCCAGCATCGCGTTGTTGGGATCGATGCCAACAACTTCCCGAGCCAAGGGGGCGAGTTGGTTGGCGATGAACCCAGGCCCGCAGCCTAGATCCAATGCCCGAAGCGAGGTGGTGAGCCCAGCCGCTGCACTTATCTGACGAATGAGGCGGTCGGCATACCGAATACGATGCTTTACGTAATAGGAAACTGCATCGTCGAAACGATCAGGATCGAGCGGAGCAATGTGCGTTGATCTGTCCTTCTCGATCATTGCCGAGCTTCCCCTCCTTTAATTGAAATCGACCATGACACTGCGATTTCGTCAAGATGCAGGCTATCGCTGCTGTCGATTTTCGAGTTAATCCGGACGACGAGCGAGAAATGCACGCCATCGCGCTCTGATCATCGCATGCCGGTGCTGCCTTCGATGTCTCTCGGATATCACCCGCGATTGATCGTCGTGCGGAAAAATAGATGCGGTCACAAATAATCCGGGTTGACCTCTCTTCCCGCACATTGGTCGCAACGAACACAGCCGCCATGGTCATCCGATTGCGCCTCGTCTTACTTGAAACTGCATGGTTTGGTGCCGATGGAGAGCTTCTTCGGTTCGATGAGGGGCGAGTTCGTCCATCGCATCCACTTCCAATCCGTGAGTAGGCCAAGCGAGTATAGTATCGGTGGATCGAGAAGCCTCAGCTATTGCCGACGTCGGGACTTGGAGACATCAGACCGACCTGAGCCCTCGAGTAAGAGACAAGAGCTGCTTGAAATATCTTACCGGGCCTTGCGCTCAGGCGGAGACACGTCACCGGAAACGGGCAACCAGTCCACATCTTCGGAAGAGATCAAGTCGTCGATGATCGACAACGCCTCTTCACACACGGCAAGCATCGCTCTCGAGCGTGCTCTGGTCTTAGAATAGGTTAGAAACAGAGTTCGTGTGATCTCGGGGTCGACAATTCGCAGGGCGGCGAGTTGTCCGCTCTGAAGCTCCGGGCTCACTGAACCGTACGAGACGATAGCGCAGCCCAAACCATTACGTACAAAATCCTTGATCATCGAAACGGAATGGGTCTCGCAAGCGATGCGAAGCTCAATCCCATTCTCTTCGGCTGCCTGGTCGACACATCGACGAAAGGGAGAAGATGTCGATGACACGACGAGGTCATGCTCCAATGCCTCTCTCAGGGTGATGGTCGAGGCATTTGTCGCTGGATGCCCGGCTGGTGTCGCAAAATAGAGCGATTCCACAGCGAGTGGCTGCTTTATGAGCCTCGAATCCTCCTCTGGGCTGAAAGCGAGCCCGAGGTCAAGCTGATGATCGACCAACGATTGAACGACCTCTTCGCTCATGCTTTCACTCAGGATCAGATCGATCATCGGGTACTTTTTCAGGCAGGCCTTGGCAAGCTTGGCCGCGGCGAGATGCATGACCGTCTTGGTCACGCCGAGCAAGATGCGTCCGCTTGGCGCACTCCCAATGACTGCGACCTCCTGACATATCTGGTCATATTCCTGCAATAGAGGCACGGCGCGTGCCGCCAAAATTGCCCCGGCCTCTGTCGTATCGACACCTCGTGAATGCCGCGCCAGCAGCTTGACCCCAAGCGCCTCCTCCAATTTGCGGACCTGCATGCCGATTGCAGGCTGGGCCACTTGAAGCAAGTCCGCTGCTTTGGTGAAGCTCTTCGCTTCGACTACGCTAACGAAATAGCGCAGTTGACGAATGCCCATAGATCTCCCCTATGGTAAGGTGAGTGTGTGGTCAAATCTGTTCGATTCGAACCTTTTCGGCGAAGGATGGACAACAGGCCAAGAGATCTATCACTTTTCGAATTGATCCGCCAAACATTGCTCATTCTCACCGCACACTACGTTGACGGCTTCAACCTCTGCTTATACGATTCGAACTGAGTTCTGGACTGCTGTGATCAAGAACTTTCGGTTGGTCATAATGGTCGGGAAATCTAGATCCGCTTGTCTGACAAATGGGCTTCCTTAGGGTTGGCGGCGAGGCATCGGCTGCTTGGCATCAGCGCCGACACCTTGCGTTCCAGACGTGCCGCCTAGTCTTCGTGTTCCTACGTTTGACAGGTCTTTTTATAATCAACAAGGATGGAGGAATCGCCGTGCAACCTAGCCTGCCTATGCGCTTCACACTAATCGCGCTGGTCGCCATGGTGTTCGTGCAGATAACCGCCATCTTTGGTCCTGCCAGAGCAGATTCCGTCGAGGACTTCTATCGAGACAAGACGGTCAATCTGATTATCGGCTACGGTCCCGGTGGCGGCTATGACGGCTATGCGCGGCTTCTGGCCAGGCATTTGGGACGCCATATCCCAGGCAATCCAACCATCGTACCGAAAAACATGCCGGGAGCCGGGAGCCTTGTTGCAGCGAACTATCTGTACGGTGTCGCTCCTGCTGATGGCACCGAGTTCGGGATTTTCGGCCGCGGGATAGCGATGGCGCCGCTTCTCAACGGAGAGGGTGCGGAATATGACGCCACCCGGTTTAACTGGATCGGCAGCCTTAACAAAGAGGTCAGCACTTGTGTCTCCTGGCATAGCTCTGCGGTGGGCAAGTGGGAGGATCTGCAGGAGACGGAGCTGACGGTTCCGAGCGGTGGACCAGGAGCGGATGATCACACATTTGCCGCCATTCTGCGTCATGTACTCGATGCCAAGCTGCGGGTTGTTTCAGGCTACTCCAAGAGCAGTGAAATGCTCCTGGCGATGGAACGTGGTGAGGTCGACGGCTTCTGCGGCTGGTCCTGGAGCAGCGCAAAGAGCCGCAAGCCCGAGTGGCTTCGCGACAAAAAGGTGAATGTCCTGGTTCAACTCGCGCTGGAGAAGCATCCGGAGCTGCCCGATGTGCCGCTGGTGATGGATCTTGCCGAGACCGAGGAGCAGCGGCAGATGCTCACGCTGATCTTTTCCCGGCAGGCCATGGGGCGCCCCTTTGCAGCGCCGCCGGATGTCCCCGAAGAACGTGTGAACGCTTTGCGCGATGCCTTTCAGGCAACCGTAAGCGACCCTCAGTTCATCGCCGATGCGCAACAGGCGAATATGGAGATCAACGTGCTTCCCGGCGCAGCTTTTGATGAGTTGCTGCGGTCCGTGTACGAAACACCAAAGGACGTCGTCACGCGTGCCCGCGAAGCCGTGAAGAACTAGATCGATGTTAGTTCGAGCCATGTCGGCTGCATTTCAATGAGGCCGACATGGCGCATCAGTCTGCTCCTGACGCAAGCCTGGTTCAACTTAGAGAAATCCGGTCAGGCTTCGTGCCGCAGGAAAAAGATCGCCAAGAAGTGAACGTGGCCATGGAACCGCCAACAGCCGATGAAAAATCAGCCAGCAGGCGGCCGTCGTCAAAATCGCCACTGGCACGGCAGTACGCCAGCGTTCGTCACCGACTACTCGAGCGAAGAGCGTGATGAAGATCGGGACCGCAACGATCAGGCCGACCGCCGCGGTCAGAACCAGGAATCCGGCTAGCCAGGTGAAGTAGACAACGGCGCGGCGCGTGATCGATTGTTGCGTGAGGACGATGCCGCGCCCGTCCACTTCGCCTTCCGTCGCCGAATCCAATGGGGACAAATGGCCACCTCCTCTCCTCATCGAGGGCAACGGATGCCTCTCGGTCATGAGCGCCGCCGATGCGAAAGCGAGCGCTGCCACTCCGGCGACCTGCGGAACGAGGGCGGCCTGGTCTTGCCAGCTCAGTGTCGGGACCAGCGCTACCGCCACAAGCAGGATAATGACTGCGGTAAACATCTCCGGGCTGTTGAGTGCGAAGGGCTTTGAGCAAGCTTGGGACCAGCAATCGAATGACCCCGCCAGGCTGCGCTGCAAGGGCCGGTACAATCCCCACAGAGCCAGTGACAGAATGACCACGACAATCGGACGGAACAGCCAATCGGTTCCATAGGCCTCGATCGAGATGAACAAATATCGCTCGAAGATGTCGCCGAGGACAAACCCCAAAACCAAAGGCGGGCGCGGCCATCCAAAACGCTTCATCAGCCAGCCGAGAACTCCGCAGGCCAGCACGAGATACAAGTCCCCCCAATGACGCGAACCTTGAAAGGCGCCGACAACGACCAGCGCAAGCACCACAGGCACCAAAAGGCCGTAGCGGATCTGCGCGAGCTTTGCCAGAGGGCCACTGGCGACGAGGCAGATCAGAGCCCCCAAAACATTAGCAAGCACCAAGCTCCAGATGATCGCGTAGGTCACATCGAGGTGGGTGGTCAGCATGGCCGGGCCCGGCACCAGCCCCTGGATCACGAACGCGCCGAGAAGAAGGGCCATGGAGGCACTTCCCGGCACGCCAAACGCCAAGGTCGGCACCAGGGCGCCACCTTCCTTGGCGTTGTTCGCACTTTCGGGCGCGATGACCCCACGGATATCGCCTTGACCAAAGGAGCCGGCACGCTTCTCGGTTCGAGCAGCGTGCCCGTAGGCGACCCAATCGACCACGGCGGAGCCGATGCCTGGTATGGCGCCGAGTGCTGCGCCCAGCCAGCTACACCGCAACACCAGCCACCAGTGCCGGCATGCATCGCAAATGCCAGCCCATTGATTGGACAAAGTGAAGTCGGCCACGCGGCTGCTTTGCGCGATCCTGGTCCGGCGAATCACCAGATCGGCCAACTCTGGCAATGCGAACAACCCAAGTGTCACCGGTACCAGAGGCAATCCTTCCCATAGATAAAGCGAGCCGAAGGTCCAGCGTAACGTGCCGGTCTGCGGGTTGGCGCCGATCATGGCGATCATCAGCCCGATCGCCCCTGCGGCCAGCCCTTTGAATGGCGTTCCGCCGCTCAAGACCGCCACCATGGATAAGCCAAAGACCGCGAATGCAAACATCTCCGGCGATCCGATATAGAGCATCATCGGTCGCAGCGCCGGGATCGAAATCGTCAGGAGCAAGGCGCCGGCAATGCCACCGATCAGGGAAGCTGTGTATCCGGCGCCGAAAGCGCGAGCCGCCTGTCCCTGTTTGGCCAGGGCATGACCATCGATGACGGTGGCGGCGGAACCGACGGTTCCGGGCACGCCGAAAAGCACGGCCGGTATGGTGTCCGAAGTCGTGGTAACGGCGGCCATACCCATCAGCAGGGCGAAAGCTGCGAACGGATCCAGGGAATAGGTGAACGGTATCAATATTGATAAGCCGACGAGGCCACCCAAGCCCGGTATGACACCTATCCCCAGCCCCGCGAGAACACCGACAGCCAGAAGCAAAAATCTCACCGGGTCGAGAATCATGACGAGCGCGTCAATCACAAAAATCTCCATCCAGCGCCGCTGGAGAATGTAGAAGACGCCACAGGCCTTCCCTTGGTGCAGCGCAGGCCATGTAACGGATCATACTATCAGAGCCCCACTCTACTTCGACGGCCGCCGTGACCCAGCTCGAGCCAAGCCAACCATTGAGGTGGGACCATGCCGTACGCCCGAAAGTTCGCCGACTCATTATACAGCAAGACGAATGTGCATAAATTTCCCGTATTGATTTCGATATCGAGAATAAATCCCCTTTAAGGATAAAAATTCCCCTCCCATTAGACTAAAATTTGCAATTTCCTATTTTCAAATTACTACTATTCGTATAGATATAATGATGTGTTTTGGGTAACAAAACGATTTGATGTATCCAATTAGTAGAATGTCTCTCTTCGTATAAATCACATGAATTGCATGTCGTAATTGTTTCGTTCGACGGTGGATCAAAGCATTGATGCTGAGGCTGCTTCGAATAGCGTTGATAACAGCGAGAAGTTGAGGAGGGTACCCAGTTGAAGCGCTTTGTATCATTCGATGATGATCTTAACCGTGGGCATCGACCCCACCTGTCGATCGATGATATCGCTCATGACGTGCAAGTGAAGACAGGCAGGCAACTGACAGGTTCAATTCTAATTACGGACGTGCTCGCTTCCTGAACGCAGGAGGGCGAGCAAACTTTTGAGGCCGTTGGCCCTGCCATGATTGGGAGGTACATGTGAGACAACCAAATGAGACCGCTAACGTCCGACAAGAACCTGACATCGAACCCAGCCTCGAAGATATGCTTGCAGACCCGCTAGTTCATCTGGTCATGCAACGTGATGGCATTAGCAGAGCCGATGTCCAACAAGTCATCGATCAAACACGCGCACGCCTAGTCGCTGGCGAAGCGCCTGCGCAACCCAAAATGCGCAAACATGAATACTTTGCCTTTTCGTAAGCACATTCCGCGCGAAAATATGCCTTTCTTTGCGAGAGGCTCCATGCCCGTTTCTTATTCGATGCGGGCAGATAACGTCACTGGTTGCGGCGCCCAGACACAATTCTCATGCCTTCGAAGCGCTGAGCCTCCCTGAGCGGTTTCCGGCCTTCTCCACCATACTGCTTATAAGGAGCTCATCTTGACCGAACGTCGTGCACCTCAAAGTCAGACGAAAGACACAACTCAGCCTTGCACAGAAAAAACCATCGAGCCTAGCCTCAACACAGATTTGTCGATGAGGCCGTCAGGCAATGCTGGCAGGGAAACATTGACGAAAAGCTCATCTTCTTCCACCCGTCGCTCACCGATCGCCATCGCGTTTGAGGAGAGCTAGATCGCTTTCTATACTTCCAGAAGCGCAAGCGCTTTCGAATTTGGCGCTGATGCAATTCAAGATGTTGGCTAGGTCATGTGGATGAATTGGCTCATGTAAGCGATTGAGGATTCACGAGAGAATATTTGAGTGATTCATAGGAAGCCGGCTTAAGGAGGGCCGGTGATGTCGACAAAGATGATGGATGCAAATTGGCGGATCGCATTGGAGGCTTTCAGAGCTTGTCTTCCGGCGAGAGGGGCC
>JBPCVQ010000519.1:0-10226 GCA_051010395.1 Geminicoccaceae bacterium
AACGACAGACCATCCAACAAAGACGATTGCAGCATCAAATCGCTGCTGCATAATTCCATCAACTCGATGAGCCAGAGCCTCTCTTATTTCAAGCTGCCACCTGCCCCAAATTCCCTGACGACGGACAGTTCCTCCCCTACAGCTGACTAAATCAAATCTGCCATGAACGGTCATTGAAGTACGAAACGAAATCGTACCCGAAACCTTGTCGCCTGAACTGTCAGACACAACTCCAGGATGTCGTCAGACGCCTCGGATCTCAAGTGTCAGTCATCGTCTCCGATGGTGAGCGTCTTCAAACCTCCGTGCAGGTCCACCAATGATGGATCACCGCTCAAGAAGATTTTTAGCTCTTCATCCTCTTCCGCGACATCGTCATCGATCAGAACCAGGCTGAAATCAGCCTCTGTTTCCCCTCGCCTCAAAGTCAGCGTACCGCGCGCAGGCTCATAGTCGGAATCCTTCTTGGCCGTCCCGTCCAGGGTCGTATAGCTGACGATGGTCGTCTTTTCAGCAGGACGATCGAGATGCACGCGGATCGTGAGGGCACCCTGCCCCTCGATCAGCGGATCACTCGGATAATCAATCGATACATCGAGCAGGTCAGCAGGATCTGCATTGACATTGATGATCTTCGGGCTTTCCTGATGCTCGCTGCCTGATGCCTCGTGGTGCTCATCATGGTGTTCGCCTTCCTCGGCGACATCTGTATCGTGCAGCGTTTCGTGAGGCGACATGACGGTGATTTCGACACGCCGGTTCTGCGGCTCGTCGGTGCCATCCGCTGTCGGGACCAGCAGCTTGGAACGGCTTTCGCCGTAGTCGATGATATGCACTGCATCCAGGGGCAGGCTCGACAAACCAAGAGCCTTTCTCGTGATTTTGGCACGCTCATGGGAAATCTTGTGGTTGACTTGAAGATTGCCGACCGTGTCGGTGAAGCCCTCGATGAAGATCTCGAAGTCACCCAGGTCGAGAGCGTAGAGGGCCGCTTCCTCGACGACCGACCAGGCGTCGTCGGAAAGACGGGCACTTCCGCTGTCGAAGAAGATCCGGAATGTTCTGGCATCGGGTGGCAGGTCATCAGGCTTTGCGTATTCGGTGATTTCATCGTCGCCGTGAATGTGAGTCTGCGTTTTTTCATGCTCATCATGAACATGAGAATCTGCCTGTGCCGTGATCTGATGAGGGCCTGCCTCACCATGGCCCTCGCCGTCATGGTCTTCCTGACCCAATCGATCCCGGAGAGCATCGTCGGCGGCGCTTATCGCTGCTGCCGACACATTGCCTTTCAGCGTCGATGTCAACGAATCCAGCGGAGCTGAGGACGCAACAGATGCTGCCACCAAACCTGCCAGGACGGCCGCGCCCATCGCGATAACTTTAGTTTGCATTTCTAACCCCTTGTTCTTCATTTTTTGGAAGAAGAGCTTTGAAAGCCAGCATTGGCCATTATCCAACGACCGATGCCGCTGAATAGATCAGCTATCTGGATCGAGCAATCCAACTCGCTCTATCGAAGCTGACACTGAATGACCACTGGATTCTGCGCAATTACTACCGGGAGGAGATCACGGAGCGTCGATAATAGCAAGTCAGGCGACATAACCTGCTGGCAGGAGAAGCGGAATCATGAGCCGATAGCATCAAATTCTGGCCAGCCCGACAACAATCCTCTACGCGTCCCGAAATGATGATCAGAACTGGCGCATCCCAAAAATCTTGAAGTTCGGCCATTCGAGCCAGCTCCAACCAGGCTCATCAGGACGGTGACGGGTCGCTCCCTGGCACGATCTGGTGGCTGGGGGGGCCGTTTGCTTCCTATCGTCGACCCCTTATCATAGCAAAGTCGCCATAGCCTCCAGGATTCGATTTGGGAAAGACGCTTTCGACCGGATGATGAAGTTTGCAAAATCGACAATATCCGTTTAGTCAGCTGACGGGCTCGCAGTGCGGGAACCGCCATTGTATGCAGGCTTCTTTGCAGCAACAGCTTCAAACGTCTGCTGTTGTCTTGTGCCGAACCCTACCCCGAGATTGGCATTGATGGCCTATTGCAGAGGACAAAATAAGTAAAATAAGCACTATCAATTATAGAATTGCAAATCCATGGCTGATAAGAATCAAGAATTTGTTATCAAAGTTACGAGAGATATTGCTTCTTATTGTAGCCTTATCGCCGTACCTATCTTGGTCGCTCTCATTACGCAGGAAAATGATCCCAGTATTCGCTTGAAATGGGCCCTTTATGGTGCCCTGTTCATTCTTGCTATCTGGACTTGCTCACTCATCGTCTACAGACTCATGACGAGACAACGAGCTATCACCTCGGATGCCAGTGATTTCGGTCATTTTCGGCTCACACCTTATACGGACGGCGATCACGAACAATTTTTCCGTCCTGACGGCATCCCCGCCGAAGCCCTTGACTGGATAAGAAAAGCCAAGGACCCCATTCTATATCTTGCCGGTAAGTCAGGAACCGGCAAAACCTCACTGCTTAATGCTTGGCTCGTTCCTGAACTGGCGAAAGTCGAGCCGGAAACAACTCTTTGGGTGTTTAACAACCTCGATAGCTTTCGCCAAATGCCGGATGAGGATGCTCAAGCCGGCAATAAAGGGGTAATCGGCTGGCTTTCCTCTGTTCTGGCCGAGAAGTTGAATGAGCGCGATCAGGAAGACGATCAGTCCAGGGAAAAGGATGGCATTCGGAAACTCTTGGCAAGAGCTGCGGCTAGTCAAAGACCAGGGAGGCTGATCGTCGCCATCGACCAGTTCGGGTCGAGCATTCTGCTTCAGAGTGATGAAGAAAAGGCCAAGTTCAGGAGCCTTTTCGAAAGCTTGCAACAAGATCCCATCACGGGACTTCAGCTTCTTTTGATCCTGCGTTTCGACAATCTTGATCTCAGCCATCTTCGCCGGTTCGGCCTTCCCCAGCCGACCTACCCCGGCAACCGGTTCAATATCAGTGCCTTGATGCCGGACGAAGCAGCAAAACTTCTCGACGAGATGGCCGGTGATCTCACAGAAGACGCCCGGAGCCGCATTCTTCAAGAAGCACAGAAGGTCGATCGCGGGACCGTGCGCCCGGTGACGCTCAATTTGATTGGTAGGGCTCTGCAGCGCATTTCCAGCAATCCGCCCTCGGGCAGGGTCATCGAGGTTTATCTCCGAGATATCCTGACCAGACCCGGATTTGAAGAAACGGCCCCACGCCTGATCGAGGCGATGATGAGAGACGGCGGGATTCAACCGGTCAAGGTCATGACACTTGCCGACGACTTGGGGATGGATGTCGATTTGATCCGAAAAATCCTGACTTCGTTCGTGAAGGAAGGCCTGGTCCGTGCGCTGGACAGTCCGACCAACAGCATCTTTGAGATCAGCCATGATTTCGTCGCGGAACAGCTGGACAACACTATTCGCGGGCTGCCTGATCCCTATCGGGCAGCCAGGATCAGACGGGTAGCGCTTTCCGCATCGGCCGCGGCGGTCGTGCTCATCGTTATTGTCGGCCTCCTCAACTTCACCGAGCGGTTCGCCAAAAGCCAGCTCAGCGCAATCGGCGCCGAAGTGCGCGACCTACGAGGCGCCTATCATATAGCGCTCGATGGTGATATCGGCCAGGAGGATGCCACCCGGGCCGTTTCTTACATGAAGAAACTGAATCTGATCACCGAGGTGACGATTCGGAATACAACGTCTATGAGGAGCTTGCCCGGCCTTGGTCAGTTGCCGGATCTAAAGACCTTGACGATTGAGAACAACAACCAGCTTCAATACGTGGATGATCTTGCCGAACTCTCCGACCTTCAAAATCTGCTGGTCCAGAACAATAATTCGCTGGTAACGCTGGAAGGACTGAGCGGCTTGCAGAGCCTGACATCCTTATTTGTTCAAAACAACGGTGCGTTAACTGATATTAAAGGATTGTCGCGACTATCCGAGCTCGAGCAGCTGTCGGTCATCAACAACGATCGGCTCGAATCCCTGGACGGACTTGAGCAGCTCGCCGAGCTCGAAAGCCTGAACATCAAGGACAACAGCAGCCTCGAAACCCTGCCGTCGCTCGGTCGGATGGTCGGATTGCAGACGGTCCTCATTCAGGACAATGAGCTGCTTCAAGAGATTGACGGATTGGAAAATGCCGATGCCTTGGAACGCCTTTGGATCAAGGGCAATAACAACCTTGCTCACATACCGGCGCTCGGCAAGCTCGATCGATTGAACGAGGTTGCCATCGGCGGACAGGAGAGTTGGTTAGAGGGTTCTCTCGAGATCTTGAAAGGTGTCGCCACGACAACGCAGGTGCGGGTGTCGCGGGATTACATTCGACGTGGCTGGGTCGAGCGGTTGAACGCTGTCCGTGCGGTCGACAACCTGCCACCTGCGAGGGTAACGCCATGGTGAAACAGAAAGCGAGCTTTACGGGCCGCAGCGGCAGGAATGATCGCGTCCGCGGCGCTCTCCTCATGCTGTCGTTCACTCCCGCCTTGCGAATTGTGTGCGGTCTTTCGATCATGATCGCTTCAGCTGCCTTTACCAATACCGGCGTTTCGGCTGGAACGCTCGATGCCGTTAAACAACGTGACCGTGTCATCTGCGGCGTCGACGGCGATCTTCTCGGCTTCTCGAAACCCGACCCGTCAAACGGTGAGATGACCGGACTGGATGCCGATACCTGCTATGCAGTCGCCGCAGCAGTTCTTGGGGACCGGGACAAGGTCGAATTCCTGCCTCTTAATCCTGATGAGCGCTTCGATGCGCTGCATTCCTCGCGGATCGATGTGCTGGCCCGCAACACCACCCATACGCTCCGTCGCGAAGCAGCCCTCGGGGTCAGTTTCACCTATTACAACTTTATCGACAGTCAGAGCTTCATCGTGAAGACGTCGATAGGTGTTGATCGGGCCATTGAACTGAACGGGACCCGTATCTGCGTGCAAGACAGTACGACGACTAAAGAAAATCTCGTCGACTTCTTTCTGGAAAACGGCATCAAATACACACCTGTCCTCTACACGACGACAAGACAGACTCGCGAAGGCTTCGAGCGCGGCGAGTGCAATGTTCTGACGGCCGATCGATCCCAACTCGCCGCCATGCGTAAGGAAATGGCCGAGCCCGACGAGGCCGAGATCCTGCCTGACGAGATTTCCAAAGAACCGCTCGGGCCGGTCGTGCGAGAGGGCGATGATCAATGGGCCAACATCGTGAAGTGGGTTGTGTACGCCCTCATCAATGCCGATGAGATGGACATCAGTTCGAGCAATGTCGACGAAATGAAGGCCAGCGACAAACCGAACATCCGGCGCTTGCTTGGGCTCGAAGACGATCTGGGAATCCACCTCGGCCTTACATCGGATTGGGCATATCGCATCATCAAACAAGTCGGCAACTACGATGAGATCTATCGGCGGAACATTGCCGATAAGCTTAACCTGCCACGGGCGGGGAGTTTGAACGCCCTTTGGACGGATGGCGGGATTCTATATGCTCCGCCAATTCGCTGACTTGGGATATGAGCAGATGGTTGACGTCGTATCCGCCATCTCAATCGCAGCTTCGTGAAACAATTCTGCCAAAATCAGGAATGATGTAGGTCGATCCCCGCAAGGCCATTTACTTGATAAGACTATATCTCTGAACATCGAAATTTGCATCTGCCATCACCATTGCTTGGCAACGCAACCATTCAATCCACTACACCACAAGCGATCCGGCAAACGCGAAACCAACATCGGCTAGCGTCGCATCAGAGCTCGACGGCGCAATCACGCCAAGCAAGTCGCCTGGTTCCAGCACCGTTCCATTCGCCGCGATGAAGCTGGCCGTCGTACCACCACCGGCAGCAAACCGTATGGTTGCGAAACTCTGTAGACCGCTACAGGCTCCTCTCTTGCAGGTCTTTAAGCACCGGCCCTTTTGGCACATCGCGATGCCGGTGGAGGAGCCGTCCACAGCATCAAAAGCTGCCCCAACGTAACTTAGATCACTGCGCAGTTTGAGCAGGGCGGATAGATTTCGAAGTGCATATAGCTGTCAGCCCAGCTCTAAACGCGGTTGCACTGCCATGGACAAGGATCGGGACCAACTCTTTGAGACCTATCGCTCATCCTTTCGGCTTTTGACCAGCGCAGTATCATTCTTGCTCACAGCAGAAGTAACAATTATCGGATTTGCCATCACTAACAAATCATCGTCGCTAGTCGTCTTGGGGATACTATTTCCTATTTTTATGCTGATTTCTTATGTGTTGTTTAGTCGATTATTTTGTCCAATATTCATCTGCGGCATTAAAGGTGAAATATCAAATCCAAATGGCAACTCAAAATTCTTTTCGCTTGCGCTGATATCGGCCAACAAGGATCTTTACAAAACTCTGCTGCCCATAGCTGGGCTTGATGATTTTGACATTCAGATGGAAAGAATTCGGGAAATTAGCAGCAGCTTCATTCCGCCCTTCGTCCCCTTGATCATGACCTCCATGGCGATAGTGCATCTGATTGCAGCCATCTCACTTTGGCACTTCAGTGGCTGGTCTTTCATATAGATGTAATGCGCCAAAGGAGAATTGGTCGCTCGCCGAGTCGCAAATGGATCGGCGATGGTAGCAAACGAACCAGTTCGCGGAACGGAGAATGCCGAACCTTATGGCAAGAAATCGCCTGGCGTTCGGGCTTTCGGGTGGCTTTCTGCCACAAACTTTTTGGCGAAGTCGTGCCACGTCAGGACTCAAACCCCTAGTCGTTCGATGCGGATGCCCACCCTGTGTCACCGTCTTGCCGCAAGTCGACGGCACGCATTCAAGCCACCGTCGCTGTCGAGAATTACCAGCTCGGTTCTCATGGCGTCCCATGGGTTTGTTGGTCAGAATTCATGGACGATCCATTGCAGCTTCAAATAGATAGGACGATACAGAGCGGCAGGTCAGGATTTGTGTGATCCAGAATATCGGGCACGTCGCTCCATTCCGGCTTTTGAATGAACGAGAAGCTTGATGCAAAACCAAATAGAAAGGGCAACGGCAACGGAATCTTCTGAAGGCGTTGCTTTTCGTCAATCCGAATGACGTCAGCACGAGGCCCTGCGCTGCATTGGTTGTGATGACGATCACAGGCGATATCAGCCGTAATTTGTAGATCAATGAGACCTTTGAATTGTTGAAAGGGAGGGACACGATGATCCGTGGCGTGCTCTATTTTACCGTAAGTTTCCTTTTCGGGATCAGCTCCTCATTGACGGCGCCGGCAGAGCCGACATGGATGGCAACCGAAAGCGACTACATCGGCGCGCTTACCGCTGGCAGACGACTGACCCCCGAGGGAGCCGTCGACCACCCGATGCCGGCGAATTTCCGCGGCTACAGCGATACCGCCTCTGCCGGGTTTGGGACGTTCCAGATCGGCGTGCCCGACACATGGTCTGCCTGGACAATCGGAGCCGGGCCAATCGCACCCCGCATTATCTCGATCTTCGAAGCCAATGATCCCGATCGCGCTGCCGCCATCAAGCAAGCCCTGCTCAACAATTTCCAAGCTGGGGCTCACAAGCTCCGAGGAATATTTGCCGTAGAAGACGGTAAGAATGCGGGCCTCTTGACGGTGTCGATCCGTGGTCGGCTCAATGAAGCTTCAGTCGCGATGTTTCGAAATGAGCCAGAGACTTTCGCCCACCGCCTTATGAAGAAGGATGTTGAGGAATTGGCCCGCCTCGACCACCCGGCTTCGGACGTCCTGCGAACGACATCGTACGATCCTGACGCTTCACATCAGATCATCGATTATCTTGTCGTGGAGACAGCCAACAATGTTCTCTGGTCCGTAACCTGTGTGTTTCACGAGGATCGCGAGGCCCACTATCAGGCCCTCTGCGATCAGATCATCAGCTCGTTCGCACCCGGCGCCTTCGTCAGGCCGGCTGGTGAATAGTGAAGCAGAAGAACATCGAAATGCCGCTTTAGGCCTCACCGCTAAAGAAAGACCTCCGTCAGACAGGGTGTAATTTCACCGTCTTCCGACAGCGTACCGGCACTTCAAAAGAAAAGCCCCCTCGGTTTCCCCAGGAGGCTTTCCTATCGTCGATCCTGATGGCGTCAGGAGACGAGTTTTAGATCCTCAGCCGAACTCTTGCCGTTCTGGCCCTTGACCAGCTCGTATTCAATCCGGTCGCCCTCGTTCAGCGTGGAAATTCCTGCCCGCTCGACGGCTGAAATATGCACGAAAACATCGTTCCCGCCGCCCTCAGGCTCGACAAAGCCGAACCCTTTGGTCGGATTGAACCACTTCACAGTTCCAGTACTCAAAGCATAGACCTCACTTCTAGATACGCGCCAAGCAGCATGCCAAAGCGCGAGACAGTCTCAACGTATGTCCAGGGGATCAGCAGGCGACGCACTTGGCAAAGCAGTGACAACCAGCAACAACGTGAGACCAACTGCTAATAGATGGTGCACCCAAGAGAGCACAACAAGGTGGGAACTGCAGTGATCCCAAACTTGGATCAATCACGTGTAGTCCGTGCCGTCGAGGTCATTGGTCAGCGTCACGGTCAGCATCTGCCCGGCCACCTCATTCTTCGCACCCTGGAAGTCGAAACTCGCTTGCACCCCGCCCGGACCTTCGACGACGAGCTTAGGCTTCGGCAGATGGCGGCGTCAGCCTTCGTGGCCACGATCGGCGGTGTTGGCGCGACAGTGCTGAGCCATCCAGGTAAACAGCGCTCGTCGCTGATAGCGAACGGTGCGACCGCCGAGCTTCAGGAATGGCGGCCCACCGCCGCGCGACCGCCAGGTCGCCAGCGTACAAGCCGGCACACCAGTAATCCGGCTGTAGGCGCGCTCCTTGCCGGCGAAGATCGTATCAACAGCCGTCTTCATGTTGTCGTAGATCCCGCGTGTGCAGGCGCCTTTGAAGAACGCGAATGCTCGGTCATGCGCATCGAACACCATCTCTTGGCTTTCGCGCGGATAGGCACGAACAAAAAGCATGCGGCTATGGCAAAGCCGGACATGGGCAGTCTTCACCTTCATCGTCACGCCATTGATCACCACGACCTCGTGGCTCCAGTCGAACTGGTAGGCCTCGCCAGGTTCGAAGATCAGGGGCACAAACGCCGATGATGTCGAAGATGCCCGTTTGCGCGATTCGAACGAAAGCGGACACCAGATTCGATCGAAGGCGGCCACTGAATCCGATTGAAAGCGGACAGCGGATTCGATGAAGCCGGACACCCTCCTGGGAACGTCTGAACGGTCCTGATGCTGGCGATCTTGTAACCGTCGGTAGGGTCGCTCGCCACGTCAACGATGTGGGGAGCGCCATGCCAGCCAAGAGATTGCCGATGCGTCAGATCCGAGAGTTATTGCGGCTCAAACATGCCTGCCAGATGAGCGATCGCCTGATCGGCGAAGCGCTTGGCATGGGCCGTACCACCGTCGGCGACTATCTTCGCCGTCTTGCGCTTGCCGGAATTGGCTGGCCGGTCCCGGACGAGCTCGATGATGCCGCGCTCGAGGCCCGCCTGTTCGTGAAGTCGGTGGCCAAGCGTGATTGCCGCGAGCCGGATTGGTCCGTCATTCATCGCGAGCTGAAGCGTCCGGGCGTGACCCAGCGGCTGCTTTGGGAGGAATACCGGGCTAGTGAGCCGGATGGCTGCAGTCTCAGCCGTTTCTGCGAACTCTACGGCGCCTGGCGTGGCCGGGTCTCGGCGGTCATGCGTCAGCGTCATATCGCCGGCGAGAAGATGTTCGTCGACTATGCCGGACAGACCGTCGAGATTTTCGACACAGCCACCGGCGAGGTCCGCTCTGCCCAGATCTTCGTCGCCGTGCTGGGTGCGAGCAGCTACACTTATGCTGAGGCGACCTGGAGCCAGCAACTGCCGGATTGGATCGGCAGTCATGTCCGGGCACTGACCTTTCTTGGTGGTTGAGCGTCTGCAGACCGAAGCCGAGAGCATCGGTCCGCACACCGCCTGTCTGATCGAGGCCATCCTCAAAAGAAAGCCGCATCCCGAGCAGGGTTTTCGCGCCTGTCTCGGCATTCTGCGCCTACGCAAAAGCTATGGACCCGACCGTCTCGAAGCCGCCTGCGGCCGCGCCTTCGAGATCAACGGCCTGTCCTATAGCTCGGTCGCCTCAATCCTCAAAAACAACATCGACCGCCGACAACGCGATGCCGCCACCGACGACGGGCCAGTGATCCATCACCAGCATCTGCGCGGCC
>JBPCVQ010000520.1:0-3458 GCA_051010395.1 Geminicoccaceae bacterium
CTTGACGCCGACCAGCGTGATCTGATCGTCGGTATCGACGTCGAGATCGATCACCACGTCATCGCCCTGCTGTTCGGTCTGAGAAAGCACCGCGTTAGCGTCGGCGAAGTCGAAGGCGCTGAGATCGATCTGATCCAGACCACTTTCGTAGTCAGTGATTTGATCGAGACCAGCGTCCTTATTGAAGATAAAGATGTCAGCCCCTTTGCCGCCTGTCAGGGCATCGTTGCCGATGCCGCCATCGAGGCTGTCCTTGCCTGCGCCGCCATCGACATGATCGTCACCGGTCCCGCCGAGAAGCGTATCGTCGTCGCGACCGCCGGAGATCCGGTCATTACCGCCACCGCCCTCGATCTTGTCGTTCCCCTTTCCGCCTTCGAGTACATCGTCGCCACCCTCGGCGGTGAGTTGATCAATGGTAATCCGGAAAAACGGTTGATCCGGATTAAGCGTGAAGTCGGCCACGTCGGGATCGATGGTGGTACCTGCGGCCGTCATGGCCTCACCGCTCAGAATGTTGACCGGCTGGCCATCCGGATTGCCGGCCGAGCCATTGAACCCCGGATGGGATCCAACGGTGCCGCCTTCCGTCAGCCCCTGATTGGGCGCTGTCTGGTCCAGGAACGCGGCTCCCTGCTCGTTGTTGACCTCGGTGCCGGCATCAAGCACATCGCTGCCGCTGCGCTCGATGACCACCGGTCCCAGGAAGTTGCCATTCGCGTCGAATATCGGGTCGGCCAGCGGGTCATCAGGGACGGCAAGGAAGGCATCGTTGGACGGTATGACCATGGTCGCCCAGGTAAAGAAGGCCTGGCCCTGAGCATCGGTGACATTGATCGTCGAACGTGCCCGCTCGCTGGGTGCAATCGCCCCGGCAGCACCGAAGACCGTAGCATCGACACCTGCGGGACCGGTCTGTGCGACGAATTCCGCCGAGATCGGCGCCACCGTTCCATCTTCGGCGATACGCTCCAGACCGCTGCTTGCAGCTGCACCGTCATCCCAAAGATCGAAGTTCTGGCCGTCGCTGAACCCGAACCAGACAGGCGTCTGGAATGTACCGCCTTCACCGAGCAGGTTTTCGACGGTGACAGTCAGGGCCGTGCCGTCGCCGATCTCGTCGCCGCGGATCCAATCGTCGCCAGCACCACCCGAGATGGTATCGCTGCCAGCACCGCCGGCCAGGAGATTGCCACCGTCGTCGCCGGTAAGATGATCGTCATTATCCGATCCGGTCAGATTCTCGATATCCTTTAGCTGGTCGACGACCTCATTGCCGCCGCCAGGCGTATAGCTCGCTTCACCTTTGGCGAGATCTGCCCTGACCGCTACGCCGATATCCGAAAAGTCGGCAGTATCAACACCCTCGCCGCCATCCAGATGGTCGTTGCCGCCACCGCCTTGGAGGCGGTCGTTGCCGGCCCCGCCGACAAGAGTATCGCCACCGGCGCCACCTGACAGGAGATCGTCACCGTCATTGCCGTCGAGCCGGTTCGCACCGGCATCGCCAAACAGCTGATCGCCATTGGTCGTGCCGATCAGGTTCTCAAAATTGACGACCTGCTCGACGATCGTCGCACCGGCGCCCGTCTGATAGCTGGCGACCCCGGCGTCCAGGGAAGCCACGACCGGCGCGCCGATGTCGCTGAAATCATCGGTATCGATACCGTCGCCGCCATCCGTGATATCCTGACCACCGCCTGCGCGGACCACGTCGTCTCCAGAACCGCCAAACACGGTGTCGTTGCCGGCGCCACCGATGAGCAAATCGTCGCCGCCGCTCCCAAGAAGCGTGTCATTGCCGCCGCCACCGTCCAGGGTGTCGTTGCCCGAGCCGCCAATGAGCGTGTCATCGCCATCGCCACCGGCGAGCTGCTGGTCGCCGGCCGGCAAGGGCTGTGCGCCGTCGGCGCTGTCGATGCCGGAGTTCAGCGCGATCGGACCATTTTGACCGGCTGGTGCCAGGTGGACATGCACCGGGCTGCCTCCGACATCCAGCAAGGTGCCGGGATCCAGATCCTCGGCGGACAGGCGGAGGCTGTAGGTGTTGTTCGTGGTATCGACGGTGAGTACGGCGATGCCGCTGGCGTTAGTCTCGACCTGCGGTTCACCGTCGGCAACCACTTCCTGATCGCCGTCGAGCCGCGCAACGAAGCTCATGATCGGCTGATCCGCGGTCGCGGGATCGATGGCGAACTGGCCTCGGATTTCACCGCCGGGAAAGGCAGTCGTATGCACGTTCAGATAGGTCCCCTCGTCGCGCAGAACCGCCAGCAGGTCGGCGGGTGGCAGGGCTTGGTCACTGAGATCGGCAAACGGTCCGTTGTCGACAACCAGTGAAAAGCCACTCGGTTCAGTGTTTTCGGTCATGATGGATTGTCCCCTCTGACAAGTCTCGATGATTTGCATGCTCTCGGCTGCATCGCGGGTCGGCGGTGCGCCAGAATGACTTACCGTTAGGCGTACCATTACCGGTCAGTCACCTATGCAGTTCAGACCAGGAATGTCAGAAGGTCGATGCAACAAATTTGAATAGGGGGTATTCACGGGAATGACTGCGCTTCCCTGTTTGCAGATCCCGAGCGTCATGTATGCTCTGTCGTTTAAATGACCAGTCAGTCACATCCTGCTTAGGAGGCTAAAAGGTGAGCCGACGTGATGATCTCGTGGCAACAGCGGTCAAGCTGTTTCGTAAGAACGGCTACCATGCCACCGGCGTCGACAAGATCTTGAGCGAAAGCGGCGTGTCGAAGCCGACGCTCTATCGCCATTTCGACTCCAAGGACGATCTCATCGTCGCTGCGCTGAAGAAATGGGACATCGACTGCCGCGCCTGGCTGATCGGCGCCATGGAGGAGCGAGGCGACACGCCGCGCGATCGCCTGCTCGCGCTCTTCGATGTCCTGCACGACTGGTTCGACGACAGCGACTTCCAGGGATGCATGTTCATCAACGCCACGGTCGAGTTCGCTGACCAGGACAATCCGATCCATCTGGTCGCCAGGGAGCACAAACAGACCTTCGCCGCGCAGATTCGCGACATCGTCGCGTCGGCGCGCGCAAAGGACCCTGCGGACGTGACCTCAGCCCTCATGCTGCTGATGGAAGGGGCCATCGTCACCGCGCACATCTACGGAAAAAACGAGGCGGCCAAGCGAGCCAAAGCCATCGCCCGGACGATACTAGCTGAAGCGCAGATAAACTGAGCGGAAGTTTTGTCGCAAAATTCTGTAGAGGTTGATTCAGTCCTCTAGTTTGGACACAGTTACCCTGTGGGTCCCGAAAAGTCATGCAGCCTCTCGAAGATAGTAGTGATGTAGCCCTTGGACATCAGGAAACTCGATCACCCTCCCCTGCTCGGGATCACAGATTTCCCGCCCGTCTGGAGGCTGCATGTTAAGAGATCGGTGGGGACGCCAGGTGTGATAGTAGCCAAGATATCCCCGTAGAAGCCGTTT
>JBPCVQ010000521.1:0-13849 GCA_051010395.1 Geminicoccaceae bacterium
GATCGAAACGTTCGATCGCGAGATCCGGCGGATTGACGTGCTCTGTCGGCAGGCCGGTTCGCTCAGCGAAGGCCCGGAGTGCTTCCTCAAAGATTTGCCGACGCTCGCTCGGCGCCATCGGCCGAAAACTCATCCGATGCGGTCCGCTCTTGGTGGCGCCAGCCGTGAGCAGCGCCTTCAGCGCCTCATCGCTCTCCCGTGTCGCCCGCTCGGCAAGCTGATTGAACCAATCGCCCCCTTCGCGCGCCAGCATGACGATGCGAAAGCGGCGGCGCGGCGCCGCGGCCTTCACACTTCGCTCGACCGCGATCAGCAATTGCCGGGCAAGGGTGACGACGACATCCGCCCGCGTCTCGGCATAGTCGATCACGAAGAAACAATCCCGACCCGCCTCCAGAAGCCCTGGCAAATCTCTTTCGACGTGATCCCTATCAAAGTCTGCTGGCAAAAAGCCGGCAAACCAGCCTTCCTTGGCCAAGGTCTCGCAAACATCGAGCGCAAGGCGCGTCTTGCCCGTACCACCGGCACCAGCATGCAGACGGAGCTTGAGCGGACGTTCCTGCTCCTTCGCCCAGCCGAAAATCGCTTCACGCCAATCCATGTCAGACGCAAAGAACGGCACCACCCGGCTTTCCGGCTTCAACAAAAAACTGTCCGGCACGGGAATGCCCAGATCGTCCGACCAGGTCTGCGCTTCCGGAATGTTGATCAGGGTGGGGGGAGGTGGGGCGGGGGTGGACGACCCGGTCGTGTCATTCTTTGACGAACTCGTTTTTGGCTCTTCGAAATCGAATGGCGTACCCCAGCCCTGGAGGCCAGGAGCAGATTCGGTGCGCTTCACAGGAAGTGTCGCAACCATCCCCGCTGTGCCTTGGATTCGCTCATCGGTATCAACTCTTTCGGCCAGGAGCTCATCAATTTCTTCAACGATGGCGGCCATCAATGGCTCACGCTTGGTCGGTGGCTCAGCCTCCATTAGCCAAGTACCGCATGCAGGGCGATGGTTGAGTTGTTCGAGCCACTGGTAAGTCTTGAAGTGGCAGCTGCGTATGCGTATCGGGTAGATTCGCAGTTGATCGCGAGCGTGCCGTTCGAGCATCTGCTGGACTTCGTGATTCTGAATGAAATCGGAGTTCAAAAAATCTATTGAGATCAAAATAATAGCAATAGAGCACTGATCTAGTTGTTGCTTTATCTGGTGCTGCCAGGCATCGCCTCCCGACATCTTTTTGTCATGCCAACACTCCAATTTTCCATAACGCTCAAGCGGACGAAGATGACGATAGACGAAGTTCATCTCCTCTTCGTCTTCGTGGCTGTAACTGATGAAAATCGACGGTTTCTCGGGCATCATAAAAACACAGCCTCACGCGGGCTTAAGAATTTTTGGCTCGCGGGAAAATAGCTGGCTCAAGATGTTCACGCAAATACTATCGGTTGAAGCCAGCTGGCTTTGCTCAAGCCATACCGAGACCACGACCGCCAGCATCGCCAGTCAAAGCGCGACGCCGTCAAACCAGGCCAAGACTATCGAGAAAAGTAACCGCTGCTGCCCGTGGCAGCTGGCAGGGGCGGTGGGATTCGAACCCACGAATGCCGGAATCAGAATCCGGTGCCTTAGGCCACTTGGCTACGCCCCAGCAGTATTGTTGATGGATAGGTAGGCAGGCGTTGACTGTCAAGGGTTCTGGGGCGTTTTCGGGTTTTGTCTGAGGCGGTTGTCGAGTTCCTGGAGGAGTGCTGCGCGGTCCGGCTGCATGTCGTGGTCGAGCCACCAGTCTTCGAGCTGCTTCAAGAGCTCTCCCAGTGCCGGTCCAGGTCGCACCTGGCGGTCGACGAGGTCCTGGCCGGTGATCGGGAGCGCAGGAATCTCGGGGACGGGGAGGGCGGCTTCGAGTTCCATGGTGGTCTTTGCGGAGAGCTTAAGCAGATCGAGATAAGTCTCTTCCCCCAAACGATATATCTTTTTCATCCCTTCGCTCATCGAGATGGGCAGGGGGATGAGCGGTTCCATGACCAGGCTCTCCAGTCTGGCCGCCTCAGCCTTCGACATCCTCCAGGCGGCGACGGCCGCCAGCGTTGACTTTGGGGTGGTGTTTGGCTTGAGCAATGCTGCCAGGCGGAGGAGGGGATCGCTGTCCGGGGCGACGGCGATCAGGCGTGTCAGCGCGTCAAGGTCGACATTGATGGGAAGAACGTGGCGTAAGGTTTTATTTTCGCTCATCAAAGTCAGCGCTGTAACCGCGTTGCCGCTCGCCAGGAGCTTCAGCATTTCACTGCGAATGCGCTCGCCGGAAAGGCGGGCCAGGCCCGCTGCTTCGACTTTGCAGGCCTGCAGCGCCTGCTGATCGGCCGGCGGCCGACCGAAGCGGGCGTAAAACCGGAAAAACCGGAGAATGCGCAGATAGTCCTCACGCACTCTCTCTTCAGCATTTCCCACGAAGCGAATGCGTCCGGCTTTCAGATCCTCAACGCCGCCAAAATAGTCAAAGAGCCGGCCTAGCCGGTCGGTGCTCATGGCGTTGATCGTGAAGTCACGGCGTTTGGCGTCGAGCTCGAAGTCATCGGTGAACTGCACGTCGGCATGACGGCCGTCGCAGGCGACGTCCTTCCTGAGCGTGGTGATCTCGAAGGATTGACCGGCAATGATCGCGGTCACCGTCCCGTGCGCGATGCCGGTTGGGATCGCTTTGATTTCAGCGGCTTCGAGCCGTTCGATGATCTGATCGGGCAGCAGCCCGGTCGCCACGTCCAGATCGACATCCGCATCGATCTTGCCGAGCAGTGCATCGCGCACGCAGCCGCCGACGAAGCGCGCCTCAGCGCCGCTGGCGGTCAGCACATCCATCAATTTCCGGCTGCTTTCGGCCGTCAGCCAGGGCGCGCCGGCGAGCGGCGTGGTCATCTCGTCAGCAACTTCGAGAAATTCACCAGCATGCCGGCGGTCGCTCCCCAGATGAACCGGCCCTGATAGGGGAGAACGTAGTAGCTCCGTCGCGCTTTAGCCCCCTGATAGGACTGGCGCTGGTGATTGGCGGGGTCGAGGATGAAGGCGAGCGGCAGCTCGAACACCTCGGCAACCTCGAACGCATCCAGCGTCATCTCGATCGGCGGTTCGATCCAGCCCACCACGGGGTGAATGCGAAAGCCGGTGGATGTGTCGTAGGTGGCAAGCCGGCTGATCACGTCGACTTTCTCAGGCGGAAGCCCGATTTCCTCCTCCGCCTCGCGAAGGGCCGCCGCCTC
The DNA here is from genome assembly GCA_051010395.1 of Geminicoccaceae bacterium. Taxonomy (GTDB): domain Bacteria; phylum Pseudomonadota; class Alphaproteobacteria; order Geminicoccales; family Geminicoccaceae; genus JANQPX01. The sequence goes on from JBPCVQ010000521.1 coordinate 3,247, forward strand.
GACGCTCGTATCCTCCGGCTCGATCCGCCCGCCCGGAAAGCAGATCTGGCCGGCATGGTCCTTCAGATGTTCGGTGCGCTTGGTGAGCAGGACCGTCGGGCCGCCCGCCCGATCAACGAGGCCGATCAGCACCGCCGCCGGCAGACCACCTGCGGTGGCCGCTCCACCCGCGGTGGCCGCTCCACCCGCGGCGGACGTTCCGCCCGCGGCTGACGGTGCTGTCTCATCGCCACCCGGCCTGTCCTGGGTGCTGGCGCTCAGGAGTTCTGCGAGATGTTGACGTGTAAAATGCACAATCTCTCCGTTTCAGCCGCTCGAACGCAACCGGTGAATAAAGTGCAGGCTATCGATGTTATCGTAGGGCTTACCTTCTGATCATCGGCTATTCCAGAGGAAAGAAGTGCCCGGCGCTCCAGATACCGTAACGGAGGATGCCATCAACCGCATGGCTGTCGCCGAGCTCTACCAATTGATAGTATACCGGTCTCAGGAGCCGGCCTTCGAGATGGGGCCGAATGTCGACATAGGGCAGCGGGCCGGATGCTGGCCCCTTTTTTGGGAGGCGCAGGCGTAGCGGATGGTCGGGTCCCACCGTCACCCATTCGTCGAGACTGGTTTTCGCGCGGAGCGTCTGCTCGGCGCCCTTTCCGTCGACCGCAAGCTCGACGATCACGAATGGTGCGTCCTCGACCTCGATGCGCCCGTGTTCGACCGGCGTCACCAGCCAGTAGTCGCCGTCGGCGTCCCGTCTGAGCACACTCGCGAACAGCCTGACCAGCGGCATTCTTGCGATAGGTCGACCTTCATGATGCCAGATGCCGTCCCGATCGATGCGCATGTGGTAGAAACGCTCGCCAGTACCGGAACCCTGCTCTGTAAATGCCCTTGGGGGTTGATCCGACACGACCTTGCTCACCATACTCCAGATGTGCTCATCCGCTGCTTTGCCTTTTGCACGGCGCCGGGCCCTTTAATGATCAACCTTCGAGGTGAAGTCATCGCTCATGTCTGATACCCTAGATACGGCCATCGCCGACCAAATCGACGACGCGATCGACAAGTTCGCCCAAGTCAGCAACGAAGTCGGCCGGGCCATTTTCGGCCAGGAACGCGTGGTTGAGGAAAGTCTTATCACGTTGCTCGCCGGCGGTCATGTTCTGCTGGTCGGGGTGCCTGGCCTCGCGAAGACGCTCCTCGTCGAAACGCTCGGCACCGTGCTCGGCCTCAGCCAGAAGCGGGTGCAGTTCACGCCGGACCTCATGCCGGCCGATATTCTCGGCTCCGAGGTGCTTGAGGAGAACGACGCGGGACAGCGCAGCTTTCGCTTCGTCAAGGGGCCGATCTTCTGCCAGCTCCTGATGGCCGACGAGATCAATCGCGCCAGTCCTCGAACCCAGGCGGCTCTTCTGCAGGCGATGCAGGAGCGTCATGTCACCATCGCCGGCCACGATCATGTGCTGCCCGCACCCTTCCATGTGCTGGCCACGCAGAACCCGATCGAGCAGGAAGGCACCTACCCGCTGCCGGAAGCACAGCTCGATCGGTTCCTCCTGCAGGTCAATGTCGACTATCCCGAGGAGGACGTCGAGCGGCGCATCATGATCGAGACCACCGATGCCTCCGAGGTCGAGGTCGAGGCCAAGATGACCGCCGAGACCTTGAAGGAAGCGCAGGCGCTGATCCGCCATGTCCCGGTCGGTGACAGCGTGGTCGACGCCATCCTCCGGATCGTCCGCGCGGGCCGGCCCGAAACCTGCCGCGATCCCGAGCTTGCCCCGATGATTGCCTGGGGCCCCGGACCGCGCGCCAGCCAGGCGCTCATGCTCTCGGTGCGCGCGCGTGCTCTCCTGCAGCAGCGCCTGGCGCCCTCCGTCGAGGATGTGCTGGCGCTTGCCGCACCCGTCCTTCGCCATCGCATGGCGCTGACCTTTACGGCGCGCGCCGAAGGCATGACGATAGATGCCTTGATCCAGCGTTTGTGTGCTACAATTGGATGAGCATGGTCGAAGGTGCTAAGGGAGCGCAAAGCCGGCGCGAGGATGCCGTTGCCGACATTCATCAGCGTGCGGAGCAGCTTGCCGAACGCCTGCCGCCGCTCCTGGTCGCCGCCGAGCGGGTGGCGATGACGGTGGCGCAGGGCATCCATGGCAGGCGGCGCGTCGGCGTCGGTGAGACCTTCTGGCAATTCAGGCCCTATCAGCAGGGTGAGCCGACGGCCCGCATTGATTGGCGTCAATCCGGCCGTTCAGACCAGCTATTCTTGCGCGATCAGGAGTGGGAGGCCGCGGAAAGCGTCTGGCTCTGGGCCGACGGCTCCGGCTCCATGGACTACCGTTCGAATGGGGCGTTGCCCACCAAGGATGATCGATCCCTGTTGCTGATCCTTGCATTGGCCGCCCTTTTGACGCGTGCCGGCGAGCGCATCGCATTGCTGGGATCGGGACAGCGGCCGGTGGCCGGTCGAGCCGGCCTGGCCCGATTTTGCGATCAGCTGATTGAGCAAGGCGGTCATGCCAACGATCTGCCCCCGAGCCAGTCGCTGCCCGCTCACGCGCGCATCGTGATGGTCAGTGATTTCTTCACGCCACTCGATGAGCTCAGAACCTGGCTGCGCGGATTCGCCGGCAGAGCGGCTCGCGGTCACCTCCTTCAAGTGCTCGATCCCGCCGAGGAGGATCTGCCGTTCAATGGGCGGGTTCGCTTCGACGATCTCGAGCAGGCCGACAGCTGGGCGCTGATCAGCAATGTCGACAGTGTGCGCAACCGCTATCAGCGGCGCTTTCGCGCGCATATCGATGGGGTCGCCGAAATCGGCCGATCACTTGGCCTGGCGACAGCCGTTCACCGAACGTCGAACTCGCCGGAGCCGGTCTTGCTGGCGCTCTACAATGCGCTGGCCGGCACGGTGAGAGGCTGACCGATGCTCAATCTTGGGCTGATCGGCTTCACGCAACCCTGGCTTCTCGCCTTGCTGGTGGTGCTCCCGGCGCTCTGGTGGCTCCTCAGGGTTACGCCGCCGTCGCCCAGGCTGATCCGCTTTCCCGCCGTGCGTTTCTTTCTCGGCATCGAACAGGAAGAGGAAACATCGGCACACACACCGCCCTGGCTGCTTTTTCTGAGGCTGCTGCTCACCTGCCTCCTGATCCTGGCGCTGGCCGGACCCGTTTGGAGTCCGGAGGCCGAAATCAACGGCGATGGCCCGCTGGTGATGGTCGTGGACGACGGCTGGGCAGCAGCGCCTGGCTGGCAGCAGCGCACTCAGGCGATGGAGAGGTTGACCGAGCGCGCCGTACGCCAGAACAGGGAGGTGATCCTCCTGGGCACGGCGCCGGATCCGAAGGAGCCGTTCTTTCAACGTTTCGGCGCATCCGATGCCCTTCCCAGCATCGCCAGCTGGCAGCCGAAGCCCTGGCCAGGCAGGCGAGGCCTGGCGTTGGAGCGCCTGAACGGCGAGGGGCTCGATGACGCGCAGATCGTCTGGTTGAGCGATGGCGTGGCCGAGGATACGGCCGCGCGGCGTGAAGCCGGACGCTTTGCTGCAGCGCTCAAAAACTTTGGAACGCTGACAATTCTGGCGGCACCCGATGTCGATCGCGCGATCCTCCTCAGCCCACCGGAAAGCGACCAATCGGAGCTGGTGGCAACGGCAAGACGGCCGGCCGCCGGCCCGGAGCGGACCATCGGCGTCAGTGTCTTCGGTCCCAAGGGCGAAGTGCTGGCGCGCCAGCCGCTGATCTTTGATCATGGCGCCCTGGATGCGGAAGCCAGGATCGATCTTCCGCGTGATCTGCGCAATCAGATCGCAAGGCTTGAGACCTCCTCCGGCCAGGGCGCCGGCGGCACGGTCCTATTGGACGAACGCTGGCTCAGGCGCTCCGTCGGTCTGGTCGGGCTTGGGGCGGAACGTACGCCGCAGCCACTTCTCTCCGAACTCTACTATGTCGAGCGCGCTCTCGATCAATATGCTGATATTTTCGAAGGGGACATACCCACGCTCCTGGAGCTGGAGTTATCGGCCATCGTCCTCACCGACAGTGCGCAGATCAGCGAGGACGATCGCATCGCCCTTGCGGACTGGATCGCCGAAGGTGGCGTCCTCCTTCGCTTTGCCGGTCCCAGGCTCGCCAATGCCGAATTCGACGACCTGGTGCCTGTGCCGCTCCGCCGCGGCGATAGGTTTCTCGACGGTACGCTGTCCTGGGCCCGGCCCCTGCCGCTTCAGGGCTTCGACGAGAGCAGCCCGCTCGGCGGCCTGCGCCTGCCCGAGGAGGATGTGGTGATCAGCCGCCAGGTCCTGGCCCAACCCGGCCCGGCGCTCGCCGTCCACAGCTGGGCCAGGTTGGAAGACGGCACACCGTTGATCACCGGCCAGCAACGCGAGCGCGGCTGGCTGGTTCTGGTGCATACCACCGCCAACAGCGACTGGTCGACGCTGCCGCTTTCCGGCGCCTTCGTCGATCTTCTGCAGCGGGTGGTCGGTCTCGGCTCGGGGGCCGGGGGGATGCTTGAAGGCCTCCTGGCGCCGATCGAAATCCTGGATGGTCAGGGCTATCTCGTGGAGCCTGGCCCCGACGTGCTGCCGGTGCCTGGCGATCAATTGGCGAAAACCGTTGCCAGCGCCGATCATCCGCCCGGCCTTTACGGTTTGGTCGATGCCGGCGAAGACAGTCCGAGGCAGGCCTTGAACCTGGGAAGCGCCGTGCCGGATCTTCAGGCTCTGGATGAGAACGACTTCGGTGGTCCCGTCAACGGCTACCGGCCAGCAGAGGAATTCAGCTTGATGCCCTGGCTGCTGCTGGCGGCGATGGTGCTGGCGCTGATCGATATGCTGATCGCTCTTTGGCTGCGCGGCCTCCTGCCGGACCTGCCGGGAATACGCCCCTCGCTGAGATCCGGGGCAGGATCGGCGATGACGATCCTCCTTTTGGCGCTTCTCACCGCTGGTGGTGGCGAAGCACGGGCAGAGACGGAAGGCGATGACCAGCATATCGTAAAGTCCGCCAACGAGACCCATCTCGCCTATGTGGTCACCGGCCTCGCAGAGGTCGACGAGGTCAGCAGGGCCGGCCTCGATGGCCTCAGCCTGGTGCTGAACCGGCGAACGGCGGTCGAAGCCGGCGATCCGCTGCCGGTTAATCTGAATGTCGACGATCTCAATCTCTAACCGCTGCTTTACTGGCCGATTCCGGCCGAGCATCCGGACATCTCGGCGGGTGTGCGCGATCGGGTCGATGCCTATCTCCGCCAGGGCGGCATGATCCTCTTCGATACCGGCGACGCCGGCAGCATTATCCCCGGCCAGCGGCGTGGCGGTGCGGGTGAGCGACGTCTGCGCGAACTCCTCGGCGGCATCAACCTGCCGCCGCTCGAGCCCGTGCCTGAAGATCACACGCTGACCCGCTCCTTCTATCTGCTCCAGGATTTCCCCGGGCGCTGGACAGGCAGGCCGGTCTGGGTCGATCGTCCCGAGCCGAGCGTCAATGACGGCGTGTCCTCGGTGATTATCGGCAGCCATGGCTGGGCGGAGGCCTGGGCGATCGACAACTTCACCATGCCGATGTTTCCGGTGATGCCCGGCGGCGAACGTCAGCGCGAGATGGCCATCCGTTTCGGCGTCAACCTGGTGATGTACGCGCTCACCGGCAACTACAAGACCGATCAGGTGCATATCCCGGCTCTCTTGGAAAGATTGGGGCAATGATCGACGCCGCTATTTCGCTGACATTCTCCCCGCTATTGCCGATCTGGCTGCTGGCGGCGCTCGGGGTGGTCATCGTGCTCATGACCGGGCTCGGCTTCTGGCGGCGGGCCAAAGGGACGTTCTTTCGGGCAGCCATGCTTTCCCTGGGCTTGCTCGCCCTGATCAATCCGGTCGCGATCGAGGAAGAGCGTGAGGCGATCGACGACGTCGTCTTGCTGGTCACCGATCGTTCTCCCTCCCAGGCGATCGGCGAGCGCCCGGATCAGGTGGATGAGGTCGGGGCAGGCCTGCGCGAGCGCCTGGAGGCTCTGCCGAACACCGAGGTCGTGGAAACTACCGTGACCGGCGAAGGCAAGGGGGGGACCAGGCTGTTCAAGACCCTGGGTACCGCGATCGCCGAGATCGGCCGGAAGAACCTCTCGGGCGTAGCGATCATCACCGACGGCCAGGTGCACGACGTGCCCGCCGACATCGGGAGGCTCGGCATCGATGCTCCGGTGCATGTTCTCCTGAGCGGCCAGCCGGACGAGATCGACCGGCGTCTCGTGGTGGATGAGGTGCCGAGCTACGGCGTGGTCGGCGATCCGCTGGAGATCGACTTTAGGGTGGACGAGCTTGGCCCTGTCGAGCTCGGTGCACCGATCAACGTTACCCTTCGGCAGAACGGCGAAGTTGTCGAGCGGTTGCAGGCAACGCCCGGCGAGCTCGAAACGCTGGCGATCGAGCTGGATCGGGCGGGCCAGACGGTGCTCGAGCTCGAGGTTGATCCGCTGGAGGGCGAGCTCACTCTGCAGAACAATCGCCAGGTCTTCTTCATCAATGGGGTGCGTGATCGCCTGCGCGTCCTCCTGGTCTCCGGCCAGCCCTATCCCGGCCTTCGCGTCTGGCGCAATCTCCTGAAGGCGGACCCGGCCGTGGATCTCGTGCATTTCACCATCCTGCGCCCGCCGGAGAAGCAGGACGGCACGCCGATCCGCGAACTGGCGCTGATCGCCTTTCCGTCACGCGAGCTCTTCGAGGTCAAGCTCGGCGAGTTCGATCTGGTGATCTTCGACCGCTATTCCCGCCGCGGCCTCCTGCCGCTCGCCTATCTCGACAATGTCGCGAGCTATGTCGAAGATGGCGGCGCTCTCATGGAAATCGCGGGACCCGAATTCGCCCATCCGCTCAGCCTCTACAGAACACCGCTCGCGCGTGTGCTGCCGGCAAGGCCGTCCGGCGTCGTCTATGATCAGGGCTTCTTGCCCCTGGTCACCGAGATCGGCGATCGACACCCCGTGACCCGTGACCTTGCCGCCACCACGAAGCTTGACGAGGATGGCGAGAGCGCACCCGGGTGGGGCCGTTGGTTTCGCCAGGTGGACGTCGAGGTCAGCGACAGCGAGGTCTTGATGACCGGCGCCGCCGAGCGTCCGCTTCTGGTGCTTGATCGGATCGGCGAGGGCAGGGTGGCCCAGCTCCTCTCCGACCATCCCTGGCTCTGGGCGCGGGGTGTGGAGGAGGGAGGGCCGCAGGGTCTTCTCCTTCGGCGCCTGGTCCACTGGCTGATGCAGGAACCCGAGCTTGAGGAGGAGATGCTGAGCGCCGCCCCCCAAGGTGAGCAGATCCTGATCGAGCGGCGTTCCCTCGACGACGTCGATGGCGACGTCAATGTCGTATCACCCTCGGGCGAGGAGCGTGCGGTAGCGCTCGAAAATGCGGGCGACGGTATCGGAAACGCACACTTTCAGGCGGAGGAGCGCGGCCTCTACCGCGTGGAAGACGGAGATCTCGTCACTTATGCCGCCATCCGCCCGCTCAGCAGCTTTGAGCTTGCCGACATGCGAGCGACCGCAGATCTGCTCGCACCGCTGACCGAAGCCACCGGCGGCGCTGTCGTCTGGCTTGCCGACAACAATCTCCCCTCCGTGCGCAAAACCGGTGAGGGCCGCGCCACCAGCGGCCGGGACTGGCTGGGGTTCCCAAGAAAAGACCGCTACCTCGTCACCGGCGCCAACCAGCTGCCGCTGTTGCCAGCCGTCCTGGCCTTGCTCCTGCTCCTTTCCACCCTCGGCGCTGCCTGGTATCGGGAGGGCAGCTGACCCCTGCGAGGGGAGGCGGTCATCCTTGCGAGTGGCATGTGGTTGCCGATGAACTTGGCGTCCATGCCCCTGTTTTGTGAGAAGATTCACGTATAGCGAAGAGGGCTGTGGAACGGGGATGAGCACTGCAGGGGGCGACGTTCACGGGCGTGCGGATCGCGTTTGCATTGCGTCAGGCAGAGGAAGGTGTTGGCGTTGAGGAGATTTGCCGGAAGGCAGGGATTTCTCAGCAGACATTTTATCGTTGGAAGAAGCTTTGTTGCGGGCTGATGCGTTCGGAGATGAAGGGCTTGAAGTAACTCGAGGAGGAAAACAGTCGGCTGAAACGGATCGTTGCCGATCCTTCTTTCGACAAGGAGATGCTGCAGGACGTGATCCGCCGAAAGCCTGGCGGCTGCGCGGCGTCGAGAGCTGGTGGATGATATCCGGGTGATCTGGAAGGCGAGCATCGGGCGGGCTTGTAGGGTTTGCTGGCAATAGCCTTGGCGCTGCCTTGCTCCTGCCAGCATAGTGCAGGACTGCATGAGCGCCGACCACCAACAACCGCCTGATGCAGGGATCGCCCTGTTTGGCGATACGCCCCAATCGCTCCTTGCCATCGGAGGAGTTTTGTCTAGGCACGATCCATCTCGGTCACCTTGTCATGAGTCTCCCGGAGCTGTTGCCTCAGAGCCAAAAGCGCGGGGCGGGCGACAGCAGGCAGCATGTCATGCTCGGCCAAAGCAAAGCCATCAAGAACCCATGGCCTTAACACCTTGCCTGGCCGACAATGCCGGTGTAGGAGGCCGTCCACAACATCAGGTCACATGCCAGAGGCCGTCGCATCGGCAGGAAGCAAATCGCCAGACCGATGCGCGAGCATGGCCTTGACAATGCGTCCGTGGAAAGCTTCTTCGGCTCGATGAAGAACGAACGCGTCCAGCGCAACAACGCGTGACGATGCCAGGAAGGCTTTGTTCTGCTGGATCGAGACCTTGGATAATCGCCAGCGGCCTCATTCGGCGTTTGGCTAGATAACACCGGCTCAGGCTTTCGAGAAGATGACCAAGCCTGTGTGAAAGACCTTAACAGCTCGTCCGACAAAGCGGGGAAACGTCAGAATCACATTGAACCTCAATGCAACATCCTTAAAAACAATGTTGATTCAATCTTGGCGCGGATACGCTCTAGTTATCGAGGAAGCTCCGGAGCTTCCTCGAGCGTGAGGGATGCTTCAGCTTGCGTAGCGCCTTTGCCTCGATCTGCCGGATGCGCTCTCTGGTCACGGAGAACTGCTGGCCGACCTCCTCAAGGGTGTGGTCGGTGTTCATGCCTATGCCAAAGCGCATACGCAGGACGCGTTCTTCACGCGGGGTCAGGGTGGCGAGCACACGGGTGGTCGCTTCACGCAGATTGGACAAGGTTGCCGCCTCGACCGGCTGCACCGCATTCTTGTCCTCGATGAAATCGCCGAGATGGCTGTCTTCCTCATCGCCGATCGGCGTCTCGAGGGAGATCGGCTCCTTGGCGATTTTCAGGACTTTCCTGACCTTGTCGAGCGGCATGTTAAGCTTGGTCGCCAGTTCTTCAGGCGTTGGCTCCCGGCCGAATTCGTGCAGCATCTGGCGAGATGCGCGCACCAGCTTGTTGATCGTCTCGATCATGTGCACCGGAATGCGGATGGTGCGAGCCTGATCGGCGATTGAGCGGGTGATCGCCTGCCTGATCCACCAGGTGGCATAGGTCGAGAACTTATAGCCGCGGCGATACTCGAATTTATCGACCGCCTTCATCAGGCCGATATTGCCCTCCTGGATCAGATCCAGGAACTGTAGGCCGCGATTGGTATATTTCTTGGCGATGGAAATCACCAGGCGAAGATTGGCCTCGACCATCTCTTTCTTGGCCCGGCCAGCTTCACGTTCGCCTTTCTGTACAAGATTGACGATCCTCCTTAGCTCGCCTATGTGCAGCCCGTTGCCGCTGGCAATCTCGGCAATATCTTGACGGATTGTGATGACTTCCTCGGGGTGACGCTCGGTCAGACGCTTCCAGCCCTCACCTGGCAGGCGGGCCACCCGATCCAGCCAGTCCGGATCAAGCTCGCGGCCGCGATATTCATTGAGAAAACTCTTGCGTGTCACCTGGTTGGCTTCGGCCAGGCGAAGCAGCTTGCCCTCGAGACCGTTCAGCCGTTTGTTCACCTGGTAAAGTTGGTCGACCAAGCTATCGACCCGGTTGGAGTTGAGCTGAATCTGATTGACCAGCTCGACCACCTCATTGCGCGCCTCTTCGTAACGCGCATCCAGCTTTCGATCGACAGGCTTGTTGTTTTGGATCTTATCCAGGCGCTTTTCCTGTAGATCCCGAAGGCGACCATAGGCTTCGGCGATATGATCGAAGGTTGCGACGACGTTATCCTTGACTGAGGCTTCCATCGCAGAAAGTGACAGAGCGCCTTCATCAAAGTCATCATCATCCTCGCCTTCGCCCTCCTCGCCGTCTTCCGCCTTTGCGTCTTTTTTCTCGTCGTTACCAGTGGCCTGACCGTTGGCCTTTCCAGCAGCTCCGCCTCCCACATCGGCCTGCGCTTCGTTCTCGGCGTCAGGAGCCTTTCCGCCTTGTTCGGCCTCGGCGCCTTCTTCTTGCGGACCACCGCCATAAGTCGCTTCGAGATCGATGACGTCTCGGAGCAAAACCTTTCCCTCGCCGATGGCATCCCGCCAGCCGATGATCGCGCGCATCGTGAGCGGGCTCTCGCAAAGGGCCTCAAGCACCGTATTGCGTCCGGCCTCTATCCGTTTGGCGATCTCGATTTCGCCCTCGCGTGACAGCAGCTCGA
>JBPCVQ010000522.1:0-12085 GCA_051010395.1 Geminicoccaceae bacterium
GGTGGATCATGCGACCGGGGATACGCTGCAGGCTGTACGAGACCACCGCCCGGCCAATCCTCTGGAGGCGCCAGGCGAAGTCGATCTCACCTCCCAGATCGACTTCAAACGACTGGGTCTGGCCGCCGCCGACGCCGGCAGCGCCGTGTTCGGCCCGGTGCCGCAGGGCACCTTCCTGCGGACGCTCGGAGTCGAGATGCGGATAGCAGCCCTCCTGGAGCGCGCCGACCAGCAACAAGGGCGGAGCTTGCGCGAGGCGCTATTCCGGCTGACCGATGCCAGCACCATGGGCGAGGCCTTCAAGGTGCTGGCACTGGGAAGGCCGGACCAACCCGCACCTCCAGGCTTCGGCGCGCCGAGCCTGCGAGGCAGGCTCCCCAGCCCATGAACAGAGCCCAGCCGACGCCGATGGAGCGAGCGCTCGTCGAAGCGGAGGCCGCAGCAGCACGTGGTGAAGTGCCGGTCGGCGCGGTTATCACCGACGCCGAAGGCCACATTCTGGCGGCCAATGGTAATCGCATGCGCGAACATCAGGACCCGACCGCCCATGCGGAAATGCTGGTCATCCGCGAAACAGCCAGGAGCTTAGGCGCAATCCGCCTCATCGACTGCGATCTCTACGTCACCCTCGAACCCTGCTCGATGTGTGCCGCCGCCATCGGCTTCGCGCGGCTGCGCCGTCTCTATTATGGCGCCGGTGATCCCAAGGGCGGTGCCGTGGATCACGGCCCCCGCCTGTTCACGGCGCAGTCCTGCCACCATACGCCGGAAGTGTACGGCGGCATCAATGAGCGCCGCGCGGCAGACCTTCTAAAGGACTTCTTTCGAGAACGCCGCTGAGACGCATGACCGTTTCGTCTTGCTTCGCTCACTCCAAAGGCAACGGCAGCGCCTGCCCGCCGTCATCTGTCGTCGATCTGCACATCGCCTCGGCACGCTCCTTGAAAAGGGCAGCCTTTGTGCTGTCGACAATGCCCTCGTCGACCATCCCGTCGATCTCGGCGAAACGCGCCTTGATGCAAGGAGCTGCAGGATCAGCATCTGCACCTTCGACCCGCTCATCGCCTGGGAAACTGCCCGCGCGAAAAAGATCATCCCGATGGATATAAGCGAGTAGCCCACCGCAGAGGATAACAACGAGCAAAGCCAGCAGGCGCGCCGCCGGGCGATCCAGAAAGGCTGGGCAATCCGTCGGCATCGGCCGGGTCAGCTAAGGTCGATCTTACCAATGATGGTCTCATCCAGGTCGACGCCGTCGACCGTCAGGCGAACGGTCGCTGTAAGGTTCGCACCGCTATCGATCTTGCCATCTTTCACGGCATCACGAACCGCCTGCTCGATCTCCCGCTGCGAGGTCACGCCGACCTTCTTCAAAAACTTCCGAACACTCATATTAAAGGCATCTTCGTCCACATTGCGCTCCTTGTGGTGTGTGGTGTGACCACCTCATTGGGTCTCGAGAGCCTTCGAAGAAGGCGCCTGGAAATCCAGGGGTATGCGTTTCATTGTCGATATAGCCTCAAGCATTTTGTGTACCGAATCTATCACCATGTGTTCGCTATAAAATACCCCAAAATCTTCCCGACAAGAAACCGCATACCCATGGTTTTCCAGGCGCTTTCTTCGAAGGCGGTCGGAAACCAAATGAGGTGGTCACACCACCACTCCACTAGGAACGGGTTGCGAGGGGGAGATTGGCCAGGATGTTCTGAGGCTTGACGGTCAGCCGCTCGTCCTCGGTCATCATCAGGCCCAGATAGACCGGCCGGCCGCGCACCCGCTCCAGCATGTCAGTGGGATCGGCGAACTCCAGGCGAAACAGGCTGAGCAGGCGCGCGCGACGCGCTTCGTCGATGTCCTCACCACTGTAGAGTTCGTTCAGGAAGCGACTAGCCTCGACATCAAGACCGATATGCCAGCTCCATTTTTCGTCGCTGATCTGCTGGACCGGCTGAATGCGCACATCGACGCCACGCAAATGCGCGACCCAGGCTTCGAGAACCCGACAAAACCCATCGAGACCAGGCCGGGCAAAGCCGAGATCGAGAACCGTGTCGAAGCGATCGCTGCGCTGCCAGTAGGTCTCGGCATTGTCGTCATCGAGAACATCGAGATCCACGCTGGCTAGCCTGGTTTCGGTCTGCACCAACAGCCTGCCGAGCGAACCGAAGCCCTGGCCAGAGGCATGCATCTCGACCGTTTCCTCGTCGGCGAGCATCACGCGCCCCTCTTGTATCGACACGTTCTGCGTCCGAAAGAACAGCTCGGCGGCTCTGAGACGTATCGGATCGGTGCAGTCCCGAAGCAGATGGCGAAGCTGCACGTGGACGAGTTGGTCGAGAAACAGCGGCGGGATACCCTCGATACCGTTCTCGATCATGTCGAGATAGGCGGCTTCGATCGAGTTTTTTTCGAGAAGCCGATCGCGATAGGTCCGATAGACCCGATAGTTGGTCCTGACATCAACATCGGCCAGCCCCTCGAGGATGCTGTCGTCAATCGCCGCTCTCGGCTGTTCAAAAAGCCGCTCATGCAGAGCGCGTTCCGCTGGACAGCTCTCATCGACCGGCGCCAATTCAGGCCGGAAGAGATAAGCGCGCAGCCAATCATCGCTTGCTTGTACACGTCCTGTTTCGGCAGGCAGGCTCAGATGCCAGCCGGCGCTTCGCCAAAATTCAGACATCTCGGCGATCAACCATGATGTCCATCATGGCGACGTCCGGATCGCCATGTCGAGCGGGATGACATGGTGCCGCCCCTGATCGACCAGCTCGAGGCCGCACTGCTCATTCAGCCCCTTGAACGTTCCTTCGCGAATCTGGTCTCCAAGATCGATTTTGACGGACTTTCCGACTTCCTGCGTTCGGCTCATCCAGGCCTGTTGCACCGGCTGTACGCCATCGCCCTGCCAGCGATTGATCCAGGCAAGGAAATGGCGGCTAAACGCTTCCAGGAGGTCAAGAAGGTCGATCTGACAGCCTTCCTCAGTGAGCGTGGTAACATGCTGCCCGCCGTGGCCGCCTTCTCGCCAATGTCCAGCATTGGCGAGGTTGAAACCGATGACCAACCAGTCGGGAACGACCGTCGGATTCGGTGTTTCAGCGATGATCAGGCGAATTTTTCCGACGATGCCACCGTTCATCTCAACACGATCCGGCCAGCCAAAGGTCACGGCGATCACAGGCGGTATGAGAGCTCCAAGAGCATCGCCGAGGCCAAGGCTGGCAGCGAGCACGACCGGCATGGATGTTTCAAGCGAGCTTTCCGGTGCCAGGACGATCGCGCACTCAAAGACATCCTGTCTGGCACTCCAAAGCAAGGTCCCCGCATCGACACCTTCTTTGGCCATTTCAACCGCGCGGTCGAACGGGTCGAGATCGGCTGTGATGGCGTAGGGGCGAAAGGCGGGAGGAAATTGGGGCCGTTCGGTCATATGGCAAGCCTTAACGAGGAGAGGTCATCCTGTGAACATGCCATTAGCTCGGGCATCTCTTGGCCTCACGAATATCGAGTGTTTTCAACCGCGCATCCATCTGAACATCCCCATAGTCAAAATGAAAACTGAGCACGATGCCGGTCTCATGCAACAGAAACTCGCGGACGAAGACGGGTGCGGCGTAAGGATCGTCAAGCGGGAAATACTCGATATGCACCGGCCAGTGCCGCCCATCGGGCAGCCGGTCCGATGTTTTTCTGTTCAGCTCCGTGCGGGCTGCAGCAACCCTCGGGTTCTGATCGTCAGGGCGCAGCTGCCGACTGATCGTGGTCACGGCGCGATACGGAAATTCATTGCCACCATCGAAAACCGTGGTCTCGAACGTGGTTCGCCCGCTCCCGGCCGCTGACAGGGTCTGCCGAAGATGAGCGACGGGAAACGTCAGGTCGCCAGGCAGGAACAGATCGGGAATTTCCGGCACCCGAAAGCGTGCCATAAAACCACCATCGATCTCGAGCACATCGCCGATAAAATCGGTGCGTTCACCCATATGGTCCCGGCTGTAGGCAAACACGAACTTGTCGGCCGACCGGATCTCGGATGCGCGGTAGAGCAGATTGCTGGGGTGCGATTCATCATCCTGGTCCTGAAGATCCAGATCCCATCTCTCCTGCAACGTCCAATCGCCGCAATCATCGATCAGTTCGACCGTCAAACTGCCATGCGCCCGTTTGAAGCGCGTCGTACTGAAGCCGGTTTCATGCACGGCATAATCGGCAAAATGCGGAAGAAGGTTGCCGCCATCTCGACCAAGGCGCCGGCTGGTGCGATCACGACGGGCGCGGCGCCGTTCGCGCTGGCGATCGCTGACCGTTCTCGATGCTGGCCGGACCTGACTGACACGGCTACCGTCACCACCTCTGACCGATTGGCCCCATGCCTCGTCATCTCTGCAGGCGACAAGGCCTAACCCCAGGGACAAAGTCAAAACGGCAAGGCCGATGATGGATCGCGCCGGACGCACGCCGGTCCCTCCTCTCTGAACTGAAGGTCGAAGGTCGCCCGAAGCGGCTATTCGGTCAACCATTCCTTATCCAGGTTATGCTATCGAGGGCGGATCTCACTGATCCATATGCCCCTCGAAGTCCACCCGCCTGCTGGGATAATTGGGCAAGGCTCGGACTCCCAGGATCACATGGACCAGAACATATCATGACAGGGAAAGTTTAAGATTGTGCCCTCTTGCTGTGCATGGCATCGGGAACGATGGCACTGAAGAGATCCCAGCGATGAAAACTCAGTATGGATGGGCCCTGAGACCTCAAGCGCCTGCACGCTCGACGTTGGCGCTGCGCGCGGGCGTACCGGTTTCCCGATGACAGACCTCAGCAAGCTTGGCGATCCCTTCGCGGATGATCTCCTTAGAAGGATTGGCGAAACACAAGCGAAGCTTTTGCCGGCCGGTGGCTGGATCGACGGACCACTCAGCACCCGGATTAAGCGTCAACCCCTCCCTTGCCGCCGCCTGGCCAAGCAATGTCGTATCCACGGACGGCGGTAGGGTCACCCAAATGAAAATGCCCCCTTTAGGCGCTGCAAACTCGGCGGACGTGCCGAAATGCTCGTCCAACGCGCTCATCATCACCGCGCATTTTTCCTTCAGACCCTGCTGCAAGCTCGTGACATGGTCGTCGAAGCTGTCAACGTCGAATTCAGCAAGCGTCATCTGCTCAAGGGCACCGCTTCCGGCATCATCCTTCAACGACAACAAACGGCTGAGGACAGGCCATTCGGCAACCACATAGCCGACCCTAAGAGCCGGTGCGATCGATTTGGAAAACGAGCCGCAATAAATCACCCTGCCATCCTCATCCAGCGCCCGGATGGCCGGCGGACGCTCACCCTCCCAGAGGAGATCGGCATAGCAGTCATCCTCGAAGACAGGAAAATCATGAGCAGAGGCAAGACGCAGCAGTTCCAGCCGGCGCTCCTCGGGCAGCACCGTGCCGGTCGGGTTCTGCACGGTCGGAATCGTGTAGAGAAATTTCGGACGGATGGCTTTGACCTTGAGATCATCCAAAACGGCAGCGAGATGATCCATGCGCATGCCGTGACTATCCAGCTCGATGCCGATCGTCCTAGCGCCCGCTACGCTGAGCCGGCTAAGCGTGCCAGCATAACAGTCCGCTTCGACTAAAACGGTATCGCCGGGCTCGAGAAACGCGGCGTTGACGAGATCCAAGGCCTGGAGCGAACCGGTGGTCACCAAAATATCATCGGCATCGCTGGACATCCCTGCCCGCGCCTTCAGCTTGGCGGCGATGAATCTGCGAAGACCGACATAGCCAAGCGAGCCGCTTTCCAGCCGATAGGTAGCAAGCGTCTTCCCCTCCCGCAGCACGACGTTCCGCGCAGCATTGGCCAGCTTTTCCAACGGCACATGGTCGGCATCATTGTGTCCGCCGATAAAATTGTAGCGGGGAAAGCCGGTCCATTTGGCAGCAGGCGCTGGCAGATCCGGCCGAAAGAACGAGGCGTAGTCGAAGGTCATGGCGATACCCGCTTGTTTCAGCGAGCTTAATCGATAGATCGGCGATCACGCCAGCCCCCGACCACAAGTGCAGCCCTTCCCAGCACACCATTGCTCTCCGCGGAAAATTGGAGACACCGCGAGCAGGGCTTCAGCAACAAAAGCAAGGTGGCCCGCGATCGTTCAGACGAGATGGCTGCCGATTGAGGCGCCTACTGTGCGAGACGAAGCGATGCGAGCTGACGGCCGATGCTGCTGAATGCACTTTTCAGCTCATCGCCCGTCGCCGAGTTGAAGAAAAACTCGGGCTCCGAAGCACAATCTTGATAGGTTGTTGCAATTGCTGGATTGGTGACGGCGAACATGACCGTAAAGATCTTAATACCCTCGGCTTTGATGGCTTCGCATATTGCACTCAGGCGTGTGTTGATTTCAGTCTCAGCTACCGTTTCGTTGGTGGTGCCGAGCTTGCCCTCGTCCAGGAAGCCATAGGCCATGAGTTCCCAACCGATATCGGCGATGCCATCGGTCATGAAGACAATGGCCTTGATCAGGTCGGGCTCATCATAATCCAGCGGCATCTCGGCCGGCGTAGGTGCCCCCCAATAGCCTCTCCAGCGCGGAGACAAGGTTCGCCACCCCCAGACAAGGCCGGTACTGGTCTGGGTTCCACCGCCGGATCGCGCTTCGAGCGCTTCGATGCCATCCGCGATCACGTCGCGCTGATCGGTAAGCGAAATGACCTCGTTGTTGGGGCAGATGATGTTTGGGTCATAAGCCCCAAAAACCCAATCCATCCAATATTCCCATCTATCCGTTGGCCAGAGATAGGGAGGAAATTCATTCCCTTCTCCAATGGGTGGCCTGTCATCCTGATCTTTGGGTGCCTGTCGCGCCAAGACACAGCCACGCCAGCCCACAGGGTCGAAATCTGTCGCATCATAGTCACGCAGCCAGCTGGTTCTGGTCGGCCCGACATTCACCGCCGCCCGGTAGGGGACCAAGGACATATAGACCCCGGGCAACGATGTCTGTTCTCCATAGATCGACGTCAAAAGGGTGGCTCCGGCCGACCTGAGCGACTCGATTTTGATGTCACCGCTGGTATCGGACCAATTCATCGAGCCCGTGACATCGACGACGACGGCAAGTTCCAGATTGGTGTGCTTGGTCGCCACTTGAGCTTCGCTACTGATGACCATCTCGTCTATGCCAAAGATCTGCATGAACGTTGTGGGAATCGTCGTGACGACCTTTACGATCATATTCTCGGTGGTTTCATTGACAGCAACGTCAAAGTCGGAAATGCGGCCATCCATGAAGTCATTGCTGTAGTTGGAATCGAAGAACATTCTGGCTTCTGCAGAAGCGGTATCCTCGTTCTGCAAATACGCTTTGGCGCCTGCAAGCGCTGCAGCGTCGACCGCACCCTGCAACTTGCTTTTCGCCGTATAACCTCGCGCACTGTCGATCGCGACGCCTAGCGCTGCCGCAAGAGAAAGGATCGACAGACCGACGATCATGGCGGCGCCCCCTCGACAGTCGGCGAGAAAACGGCGGACAAGCGACTTCAAAAACATGACTAAGGTGCTCACACGGTTGGCCGAACGCGACCACTTTGCCTCGGAGATCCTAATTAAGAGTTAACCATGAGCTTTTTAGTCGATGCGCGACGCCTAACAGCCCGCCTGGAGGCCCAGACGTCGCAAACCTTCGATAGCGTCTTCCAGGATCAAGCAGGCCGCCAAAGCGTCGAGCATGCCGGCCCGATTCTTGCCTTTCAACCTCATCTCGTCGGCACGCTCACCGGCGGCAAAGGTGGTCAGACGCTCGTCCCAAAGAAGAACGGGCAGGTCGAAGTCTTGATGGACATCGCTCGCAAACTGGCGAATGGACTGGCAGCGTGGCCCCTCTGATCCGTCCATGTTGAGTGGGAGGCCAATGATCAACGCGCCAGCCTCGCGCTTATCGAGCCATGCGCGAAGCTCCGCCAGGTCCTTCTTGAGACCATTTCGGCGTATCGTGGTTAATGGCGATGCCAACCGCCAGTCAGGATCGCTGCCGGCGAGTCCGATGGCCGTTTTCGAAACATCAAGGGCAAGCAATCCCTTCCGTCCACGAACACCCGGAGATGCGGCGCGGAGGAAGTCCTGAAGGTTGCTAAGAATAGGCAAGAGGTGTAGCTTTCGCCGCTAATTTTCGAGGGTTTTCACCCCTTACCCCACGAACGTCCGGGAGACCAGGAGCGATGTCGCTCGATGATGCCACGGTGGCGCGAATCGCCAGGCTAGCCAGGATCAAAGTCGATCCGGAAAAACGCACGGCGCTTGCTTCCGAACTCTCCAATATTCTCGGCTGGATCGAGCAGCTGAACGAAGTGGATACAAAAAACGTCGCCCCGATGACCAGCGTCTCCGACATAGCGCCGTCATGGCGCGCCGACGAGGTGACCGATGGCGATAAAGTCGGGGAAATCCTCGCGAACGGGCCTGAACAGCAGGACGGCCACTTCGTCGTGCCGAAGGTGGTGGAATGACCCTTACAGCACTGGGCTTGGCAGAAGCGAGAGACGCACTGGCGCGTCGCCAGTTGTCCGCCGTCGAGCTGACCAAATCCTATATCGAGGCCATTGAGGCGGCGCGTGATCTCAATGCGTTCGTCATAGAAACGCCTGACAGAGCGCTCGCCATGGCCGAGGAATCCGACCAACGGATCGCGGCCGGCCGCGCGCGCGCCATGGAAGGGGTTCCGCTCGCAATCAAGGACCTCTTTTGCACCGAAGGTGTGCAGACCACCGCCGGCTCCCGCATTCTCGAGGGCTTCGTGCCTCCTTACGAGTCAACGGTAAGCGCCAACCTCTGGAATGCGGGCGCGGTCCTGTTGGGAAAAACCAATCTCGACGAGTTCGCCATGGGCTCGGCCAACATCACCAGCTATTTCGGACCTGTGATCAATCCTTGGACTGATGACAACACGCGACTGACCTACACCTCATCCGACGGTCAGCAAGGCCATCCCCTCGTACCAGGAGGCAGTTCGGGTGGATCGGCGTCGGCCGTGGCGGCGCGTCTATGCCTGGGCGCCACGGGAACCGATACCGGCGGCTCGATCCGCCAGCCCGCGAGCTTCACCGGCATCGTCGGCATGAAGCCGACCTATGGGCGCTGCTCCCGCTTCGGCACCGTCGCCTTTGCAAGCTCGCTGGATCAGGCGGGACCCATGACGCGCAACGTGCGCGATGCGGCCATCATGCTGCAGCATATGGCTGGCTTTGACCCCAAGGACAGCACGTCGGCGCCTGCCGACCTCCCTGACTTCGAAGCAGCGCTGACCGGTGATATCCGCGGGCTGAAAGTCGGCATTCCCAACGAGTACCGTCTGGACAGCACGCCGCAGGCGATTATCGACATTTGGCAAAAAGGCGTTGAGTGGTTGCGCTCGGCCGGTGCTGAAATTCGCGAAATCAGCCTCCCCCATACGCAATACGCCCTGCCCGCCTACTATATCGTGGCACCGGCTGAAGCGTCCTCCAATCTCGCACGATATGACGGCATGCGCTACGGCCTCCGGGTGGATGGCGAGGATCTGATCGACACCTATGAGAGGACACGCGGCGAGGGCTTCGGGGATGAGGTCAAGCGTCGTGTGCTGATCGGCACCTACGTGCTCTCAGCAGGTTACTATGACGCCTACTACCTCAAAGCCCAAAAGATCAGAACGCTGATCAAGCAGGACTTCGATCAGGTTTTCGAGGATGTGGATCTCGTTCTGACGCCGACGACACCATCCGCCGCCTTCAGCATCGGCGAGCGCGCCGATCCGATCCAGATGTATCTGAACGACATCTTCACGGTCCCGGCCAGCCTCTCCGGACTCCCTGGCATTTCCGTCCCCGCGGGCCTCGACGGCGGCAATCTGCCCTTGGGATTACAGCTCATCGGCCGGCCATTCGATGAGGAGACCGTGCTTCGTGCAGCCGGCGTACTGGAAGAGGCCGCTGGTTTCGATGCCGTGCCGCCCTATCTCGCCGGGGGAGATCGGGCATGAGCGCGAAAAACCTCATCCAGG
Source organism: Geminicoccaceae bacterium (assembly GCA_051010395.1). Taxonomy (GTDB): domain Bacteria; phylum Pseudomonadota; class Alphaproteobacteria; order Geminicoccales; family Geminicoccaceae; genus JANQPX01. The sequence continues at coordinate 10,035 of JBPCVQ010000522.1, forward strand.
GGGCCACCGGCCCTTGGGAGATTGTCGTCGGCTGCGAAGTACACGCCCAGGTCAGCTCGAACGCCAAGCTGTTCTCCGGCGCATCCGCCGAATTCGGTGGCGCGCCCAACACCCATGTCTCGCTGGTCGATGCCGGCATGCCCGGCATGCTGCCGACAGTGAACGGCTATTGCATCGAGCAGGCAGTCAAAACCGGCCTTGGCCTGAAGGCGAAGGTCAACAAGCACTCGGTGTTCGAGCGGAAGAACTATTTCTACCCCGACTTGCCGACCGGCTACCAGATCTCCCAATTCGCCGAACCGATTGTGGGGAACGGCGCGCTCAGCATCGATTTTGAGGATGGAACGTCAAAAGAAATCGGCATTACGCGACTGCATCTGGAAGCGGATGCCGGCAAGAGCATCCATGATCAGCGCCCCAACGCGACGTTGGTCGATCTCAACCGCGCCGGCGTCGCCCTGATGGAAATCGTGTCCGAGCCGGATATCCGATCCTCCGAGGAAGCCGTGCTCTACATGCGGAAGCTGCACGCCATCCTCCGCTATCTCGGCACCTGCGACGGCAATATGGAGGAGGGTTCGCTCCGCTGCGACGCCAATGTCTCGGTGCGCCGCCCCGGTGCCGAACTCGGCACGAGGGCTGAGATCAAGAATCTGAACTCGATGAGGTTCGTCGGCCGCGCGATCGACTATGAGGCGCGCCGCCAGATCGAGCTGATCGAGGCGGGTGATACGGTGGTTCAGGAAACCCGCCTCTACGATAGCGAGCGCGGCGAAACCCGGTCCATGCGCTCCAAGGAAGAAGCGCACGACTACCGCTACTTCCCCGACCCCGACCTCCTGCCGGTCGTCTTAGACGACGCGATGATCGAAAAAGTAAAGGCTCAACTCCCCGAGTTGCCGGATGCGAAGCGGGAGCGGTTTATCCAGAGGCTCGGCCTCAGCGGAGACATGGCTTCAGTGCTTGTTGCGGACAAAGCCACCGCCGACTATTTCGAGGCCGCTGCCAAAGGTCGTGATGCCAAGCTCGTCGCCAACTGGATCACCACGGACCTGTTCGGCCATCTGAACCGGGAAGACCTGGAGATCGATCAATCGCCAATCAAAGCCGGCGACCTCGGCAAGCTCACTGAGCTGATCGCCGACGGCACCATCTCAGGCAAGATCGCCAAGTCCGTCTTCCAGGACATGATTGCCACCGGCGAGCCGCCGGAGGCGATTGTCGAAACGAAGGGGCTGAAGCAGATCTCGGATACAGGTGCGATCGAGCAGATCATCACCGAGATCGTCGAGGCCAATCCTGCCCAGGTGGAAAAGGCCAGAGAAAACCCGAAACTGATCGGCTGGTTCGTCGGTCAGGTCATGCAGAAGACCAAGGGCCAGGCCAATCCACAGTTGGTCAATGAGCTGTTGAGAAATAAACTTTTCAGCTAGAACTTTCCTCGATGACAAGGATATCGCGAGGGAATTTCTGCATGGATTTTGATCCACTCAGCAAGAATGCACGCCGAGCAAGGACCAGCTTGATGATAGCTTCATCGTCTTTGCTTTTAGCTTATGCGCTGAAGATAGAAATCAAAGAAATAAATGGATTAGGAATAACACTGTCATCAGAACCACAACTTCTTTATTCTATTCTTTTTATTTCAGTTTTATATTTTATAGCGTGTTTTTTATGTTATTGCTCTATGGATATTTACAATAAAAACTTGCCATTCTTGAGCTATTATTCTGAACAAAGAAAAAAATACAACCAGTTTTTAAATGACGTTACTCTTAGGATTTTTCGAGAGAATTTTGTTAGGGATTTCTTGTCAATCCACTCGACAAATAGAGATCCAAACTGGCCATATGCGATCGAGCAAAAAATAGGTGCCGCGATTGACGCCAGTATCAAGTCCTACCCTGATTACTGGCTAACGAAAAACGATAGGACAAAAGCTGACTTTGTTACCGATATGACCCGACGCATTGATGATCATACATCGGAAATTAGCAGCGATGCTATTCGAAAAAAAATTGAGGAAAATCTGCGGTTACTCAAGCAGATAG
>JBPCVQ010000523.1:0-4209 GCA_051010395.1 Geminicoccaceae bacterium
CCGCGTCGAAGGCGAAGAGGACGGCTTCGTCCTCGACGGCGCCAGTTCGATGGCCGAAATCAGCCGGGACGTCGCCGACCTCGCAAGCCAGACCCTGTCCAAACATCACCAGTACCCTGACGGCTTCGTGCTGTTCACCGGCACCATGTTCGCGCCGATCGAAGATCGCGACCGGCCGGGCGAAGGCTTCACCCACAAGCCCGGCGACCTCGTCACCATCGCCTGCCCTGAGCTCGGCACGCTTACCAACCGCATCGCTTTTTGCGACGAAGCCCCACCCTGGACCTTCGGCACATCCGCGTTAATGAAAAACCTCGCCTCCCGCAGGCTCCTGGCAGGAGCCGGCTGAACTTGCCTCAGTCTTGCACGAACGGAGAAACCAAGCATGTCGAGCCTCGACCCGCTTCCGGAGTTTCCGCCGATCACCGGCGATCCGGCACCCGATGACAGCGGGCGCTATTATCACGAGGAGCTGAGCCTCGCTTTCCGCAATCGCGGCATGCCGCTGGAAGCCCTTCGCTACGCGCGCACACCCACCGGGCTTCACTACCTCCTGATCCATTTCGACATCCCCGTCGTCGATGCCGCCGAGTGGCGACTGGATATCGGCGGCCTGATCGACAATCCGATCACCCTCGACCTCGACACGATCAAGTCCATGCCCGCGGTCACCCGCCCGGTCACCATGGAATGCGCCGGTAACGGCCGTGCCCGCATGGACCCGCGCCCTGTCAGCCAGCCCTGGCTGAACGGCGCGATCGGTACCGCCGAGTGGACCGGCACCCCGCTCAGAGATGTACTCAGGCAAGTCAATCTTAAGCCGGAGGCTGTCGACATCGTCTTCACCGGCGAGGATGCCGGCATGGAGGCGGGCGAGGTGCAGCGCTATCAGCGTTCGCTGACACCAGAGGAAATCGAACGCGACCAGCCGCTTCTGGTCTACGCCATGAACGGGGCTCCGCTGGAACCGCAGCATGGCTATCCCGTTCGCCTGATCGTCCCCGGCTGGTACGGCATGACCAGCGTCAAATGGCTCCGGCGCATCGACGCCGTCGACCGGCGCTTCACCGGCCACTACATGGACGGCACCTATCGCTACCGCGACACCGTCGAAATCGCCGGCGAGCCCGTCACGCACCAGCGCGTCCGCTCCCTGATGGCGCCTCCCGGCATCCCCGATTTCTACTTTCGAAAGCGCATGGTGGAAGCGGGCAGACACCGCCTCACCGGTCGCGCCTGGGCCGGCCCGCGAACAATCACCAAGGTGGAGGTTAGCACCGACAACGGCACAAGCTGGGCACCGGCAAAAGTCGAGCCCGCAGGCGCCGCCTGCTGCTGGCAGGGCTGGAGCTTCGATTGGGACGCCACGCCAGGCGAAACCACGCTCAAAGTCCGCGCCACCGACGAGGCCGGCAACACCCAGCCAGACGACCCCATCTGGAACATCCACGGCATGGGCAACAACGCCGTCCAGACAACCGACGTCATCGTCCGCTAGCCGGCCCGGCGCGGCCGGGTTCGATGACGCCTTCGGCGGCATGGTTGGGAAGGTCGGTGCCTGCTCGGCTCGACGTGGTGGGGGGACGATGCCTTCGGCATTCTCTTTGTTCAGGCAACGTAAGGTGCCGCACCTTCTTTAGCTAACGATTTGCATTGATTTTCTATTTCAAAGTGACATAAATTAATCAATATACGCGATTTTAGGAAAAATCAGGCTATATCAATTGATGTATTTTTAAAAATATAAGGAGAGCGTAATGAAAGGCTCGTATTTGGCGACCGACAAATATCAGCTTCCCACCAAGCTTATGACCTTGTTCGCCGCCTCACTCTTTTACATCTCGTCGGGACAAGTTTCGGAGCTTCAAGCCACCGAACCAAAGGTCTCTCCACCCAATGGCGGCGGGCCAGAGACCATCAATCAACGACAAATACAAAATCAGACGCAAACGCAATCCCAAATTCAGGACCAGACTCAGACACAGCGACAAGGCGACAATCGTGTCAATGTCGATGGCGACGACAATGATTACTTCGCTCTGGCCATCCCCAATCTGGTCGCCGCCAATTGTGCCGGCCAGTCCTATTCACTGGGTGCCGGAGCCGCCGGTTTCGGTTTTGGTCTGGGACAGGCGCAGATCGATGAGAACTGCCAGATCGCCAAGGCCATCGCCACCGCTCATCTGTTGCAGAAGACAGGCCTCATTCAGCTGGAATCCTATGAGTACCGCAAAGCGCTTTGCCAGATGAACGGCATGGAGCATGTCTGCAATCCAAAGAAGCGGAAGAAGCACAAGGTAACCGACCCCTATTGTGTCGGCGAAAAAAAGTCCATCGCCTATCCTGGGTGGTGCAAAATGCGCATTGCACGAGATAAGCGAGCATCGAAATGGAGCGACAGAGATCTGCACGACTGCGGTCTCCAACGCGCCTCATTTGAAAGGGATGTCGAGAACTGGGGGACCGGTTTTTATTGCGAGCCCCATCCAAAACCTGAGGAGCCGCCAAAGCCCTATAAGCCGACGACCTATGAACCGAAGTCCTACCCGAAACCGGACTACATCACGGTGAGGACAGGTAAGCACTGCGGCTATGATCGTGTGGTTTTCGATTGGCCGAAGAGGGTCGAATACGGTGTCGAACGCCGGGACGACAAGGTGATCGTTACGTTTGACCGCGCCCGAAAGATCGACGTCTCGAGCGTGTCTCGTTTTCTGGGCCGGCATATCAAAGATGCCTACGCGGAGAAAAATGCCTATGGCGGCACCAGCGTCACCCTCACGGTCGATGATGACGTCGACCATGCGGTCTGGCGGTTGGATCGCCGGGTGATCGTCGATGCCAAGAAGCCTGGCTGCCTTGCAGGCTAGGGTTCGACGCCAACTGATTTCTTGACGACCTCCGGCAAGCTTCAGGCATCAGCGCATGTCGAAGTTTTCGGAGGTCGTCGCTATTGCGCATCAGGCTTTGGCCAGACACCAAGTTCAGCCCCTCGTCGCTGGCGAGCTAGACGGCCGCCAGCGCCACCTTGGTTGCCGGCGGCCGGTTGCGCTCGGCGATCATGCGGGGAAGGTCGTCACCGAAGACCGGCTCGCCCAGAAGAAAGCCCTGCGCCTCGTCGCAACCGAAATGCCTGAGCAGGCCGAGTTGGGCTGCCGTTTCGACACCTTCGGCGATCACGCCGATATTGAGGCCATGGGCCAGCATGATCACCGCACGAGCGAGCGCACCGTCGCTCTTGCTGCCGCTGATGTCGCAGACGAAGGAGCGGTCGATCTTGATGCGGTCGATCGGAAAGCGCCTGAGATAGCTGAGCGATGAATAGCCGGTGCCGAAATCGTCGAGCGCCACGCTGATGCCGAGTGCCGCGAGACGTTGAAGCAGCTTGGTGGTTTCGCCCTCCTGCATCAGCGTCGTCTCGGTGAGCTCGAATTCGAGTTGATCGAGCACCATGCCGGTGTCATCGAGAATGGCGCGCACGTCCTGCTCCAGCCGGCTGCGCTTCAGCTGGTGGGGGGAGATGTTGACGGCGAGGCGGAGATTGTCCAGGCCCGCTTCGCGCCACGCGGCGTGCTGACGGCAGGCGGTTTCGAGGATCCAAAGGCCGAGGTCATAGATCAGACCGGTTTCTTCGGCGAGCGAAATGAACTGCTCGGGCGGCACCAGGCCCCATTCAGGATGCCGCCAGCGCACCAGCGCCTCGACGCCGACCACCTGGCCGGAGCGCAGGTTGACCTGGGGCTGGTAGGCGAGCGTGAATTGCGCCTGATCGATCGCCCTTCGGAGCTCCGTTTCAAGCATGATCCGCTCGAAGGCGGCGCCGTCCATGGCGGCATTGACCAGCTGCCAGCGATCGCGGCCCGCGGATTTCGCCCGATAAAGGGCGACATCCGCCGACTTCAGGAGCTGGTCGGCATTGCGCCCGTCATCCGGGAACAAGCTGACGCCGATGCTCGCCGTAACGTGCAGCTCCTGGCCGCCGATCTGAAAGGACGGACGCACGGCTTCGAGAATGCGTTTGACCCGCGGCTGGACGTCTTCGACATCTGTCAGGCCCTCGAGGATCAAGATGAACTCGTCCCCACCCATGCGCGCCACCACGTCATGCTCGCCGATCGAGTCCTCGAGACGCTTGGCAACGGCGACGAGAAGATCGTCCCCCACATTATGTCCGAGACCGTCATTCACCAGCTTGAAGCGGTCGAGATC
>JBPCVQ010000524.1:0-50636 GCA_051010395.1 Geminicoccaceae bacterium
TCAGATAGCGTCCAGGTGCATGTGCCGTCCTGTACAGGATCAGGATTTTGAAAAACTTTGGCCAGCAGAACGTGACGCTGCCCAACGCGTCATGGCGTCGAGCGGGTTACCATCCGTGACGATACACGGCCATTCTTCTTCCGACGTGCCAAGGCGCGTAGCTCCAACGCGTCATGGTGATCGGCAATCGGTAACGCTGCTCCCATGCCAACTTCTCCTCCCGGTTTGTTGGAAGAAAAAATGCAATATCGAAGCCTCTACCAAAAGGCGCGCAAGGTGTTCCATTTCATCGCGGAAATGGTATAAACGATGGCGCAGGTCTTGAACTTTGACCGCGGTGGCTTGTCTCAAACTTCTGCCAGTCGACTGATGCTGTGCCGCTGGAAGAGATGATGTAGCGATGATCTTGTGAGCAGTGGGACCGAGGGCTGCTGGCATAAAGACAATCGTCAAGCGGCAGCAAAGTGTGATGACGACGAAAGACAACACAGGCGGCTTCCTGTTCGACAAATAAGACTGTGTATCGACTGTCCTTGGGGTTTATCCGTGCGTCACTTGCGAACTCATGCTTCTTCCACTTCTGCACCGTCGTTGGGCTGACCCTGTAGCGTGCTGCCAGAACCCTCTCATTCTATTGGCACAGCGGATCACGAGGCGAGTAGCCTCTGTCGTTCTGGCGCCGCCATATCGAAGCTAGCCCGAAGACCTTTCCTCCAGATATGGCGATCTCTCGTATCACTACACCCCGGGACCGAACAGTTAGAGCCGGGCGCGCAAGCTGTCGGCACGCGCTTCCATCTTTTCCGCCTTGCGATGACGGCGAAGTTCACGAAGAACGATAGCGTAATTTTCGAGGGTGACGATTAAGCTGGGATCATTCTGACCGAAATGCCCTTCTTCGATGGCAAGAGCACGGTCGAGCAGGCTCTCGGCCTCGACATAGGCACCACGGTCGAAATGCAGCAGTGCAAGGTTGTTGAGGCCCAATGCTAGATCAGGATGATCGGGGCCAAACATCGTTTCCTCGATGGCAAGGGCTTGTCGATAGAGCGGCTTCGCCTCATCAAAGCGACGCTCTGCTCGCAGCAATTCGGCAAAGTTATTTAAAGTCAGTGCCAGATCGGGATGAGTCTCACCGAGGAGTGTTTTCTGAATGCGTAAACTTTCTCGGTAGAGCTTTTCTGCCTGGGCATTGTTGCCACGTTCGAATTGGGTGACTGCGAGATTGTTCAGGCTCTGCGCGGTCACAGGGTGCTCGGCCCCTAGGCTTCGGTTCCTGATATCGAAGGCGCGTCGGTGCAACTCAAGAGCTTGATCCAGCTTGCCCTGAGACCGATAAAGCTCTGCAAGGTTGGAAAGTGTTGTTGCCGACGAAGGATGATGGCTTTCCAACTTCTGTTGTTCGATTTCAATGGCTTGGAGATAGAGCGATTCTGCTGTGGCGAAACGTCCCTCAGCATAGTGCAGCGTTGCAAGGTTATTGCGGGTTTCGGCCGTCGCCGGGTGATCCTCGCCATAGGATTTCTCCCGAATGGTGAGCGCTTCTCGATAGAGGGCACCAGCCTTGTTGAACAGTCGGTGATGTGCATAGAGAACACCCAGATTGTTCATGGACTGAGCGCTTTCAGGGTGATCTTTGCCGAACGTTGCTTTCCGAATGTTCAGAGCGCGGCGATGAAGGCGTTCTGCTTCTTCGTAGCGCCCCAGTACACGATAGAGTTCGCCCAGATTGTTGCAGCTCTCGGCTACATCGGGATGGTCGCGGCCGAGCATGGCCTCCCGGAGGGATATCGCGTTCAGATAGACATCAACAGCTTCGTCGTAACGGCCATTGGCATGCAGAGCATAGGCGAGATTGTTGATGCTGGTCGCGTGGCGTGGATCGCTCTGATCGAAAGCAGTGCTTAGCTCCAACGCCTTGCGGAACAAGCCTTCGGCATCCTTGAAGCGGCCTTCATCCGCCGCACGCAGCCCGTCATTGCTCAGGCCTTGCCACGTCTCCGCCATGACCGTAGGTGCGGCTAGTGACAGACAATAGAACAAAAAGGAGAGGAAAACAACGAAGGGGCTGAACAGCGCACGCATGTTACGTCAGGTCCTCTTGGCCTTGGTTAGCGGAACTAAGTGTCACTGTAAGCCGGGTTGGTTAATTAAACGTTATCGGCAGATCAACATTGTTCCCTGTCAAAGGGCAATGAGTGCGGCGTTCGTCGATTGACCGTAAGCGCCCGATTTCGGCAGCCTGTCTGACTCGATCGCTATCTGCTGTGTTTTCGGCTTTGTGGGCGCGTTGGTATCCACTAATGGGCTGTGGTCCTTATGATATTGAACGGGCCTTCTGAGAGACGACGCCAGCGGCCGTGGACGGATGCCGAGAAACGCGAGATTATGGCAGAGACTGAGGTTCCGGGTGCGTCGGTTTCGTTGATGGCAAGGCGGCATGACTTCAATGCCAATTTTCTCTTCATGTGGAAGTGGCAGTTTGAGCAGGACGATACCTGACGTTGTCCTGCTTTGGTGGACGACCGGGTAAGGTGTTTTAAGCAGCTTTGGCCATCATCTCGAATGCCTGAGCTGGCGTCCTATTGCCGAGTGCCGAATGAGGCCGCCGGCGATTGTCGTCGCTCTCTATCCACCAGAACAATGCTCGCTTGGCATCCTCTCGCGTTGCGAAGCGAGTGCGATGGACGAGTTCGTTCTTCATCGAGCCGAAGAAGCTTTCCATCAGCGCATTGTTCGGGCAATTACCCTTGCGGCTCATGGATGGCGTCAGGCCGTGTCGGTTCAAGATCTTCTGATAGAACGTGTTCGCCTCGCACGCCACGATCACTGTGATGGCTCAGTCCTTTTGGCGACTGGCGGCGCTGGATCGCCATAAACAACGTCCGTTCGCAAAGCTCGATGCATCAATGTCTGTCCATGGCCCAGCCGACGATTCCCCTGGTTGCCATGTCCTTGAGGGCGGCGACATAGAGCTATCCTTCGCCGGTTGCCACGTAAGCAATATCGGCCAGCCTGGTCGTGTCCGGCCTTGTCGCCTCGAACTTCTGCGCCAGGAGATTGGGCGCGATCGGATGACTGTGCTGACCGTCCGTCGTGAGTGGCAGCCGGCGATCCTTCCGCGTCACGGCCAGGCCATCTCTCGCATGCAGTTCGGCTTGGATGCGCGGGCTGACATAGGTCTTGCCGCTCTCTTCGACATCTCTCGGATCATGGCGATCAGTACAGCCTCGTCCTGCGAACGCTTGGTCGGACCTCGGCGCAGTCAGGCTCAAAGTTCAGAATTGGGAACGCACTCGCCGCGACACCAATCAGCCGGCTCAAAGACGGATTGGAGGACGCCGGACAGGAAAGGTCGCCCGCTCCGTGGCGATGAACGCATACTTCATGTCCCGACCTCGCGTGCAAACAAAAGCCGCGGAGCCCTTCAGGATCTCGTTCTTCTGCTCGATCCGTCGGTTCTCACGCCTCAGACGGGCGAGTTCGGCTGCCTCCGCCTTCTGCTGTGCCAGCCGCCAGGATCTCATTGCGTCAGCCGCGTAGCTAGATGGCATGAACGCCGAACTCTTCAGCAACCGATTGATGCGAAGGACCGTTCTCCTGATAAAACTTGACCGACTCCGCCTTGTATTCAGCGGTAAACCGACGACGTATTCTCTCTCCGACACCTCTCTTCTGCTTTGGTTCGAACAACCCAAACTTACCGGGTCGTCCGCCCAACCAGGGCAACGTCATTTCGCGCAGATTCTGGTGATGGCGGCCGCCGCGCCGTCGCCATCTACACCATCACCCAGATCGCCATTCTCAACGGCTTTGACCCCAGAGCCTTTCTCCGCGACGTCCTGAGCTGCATCGCTGATCATCCCATAAACAAATTCGACCAGCTCTTGCCGTGGGACCGGAACCTTGACAACGACGAAAGTCAAAAAGCCGCGTAGGAGACCAGACGCTTGCAATTGACCTTTTGTTCGGGCGTTAACGGTAAATCAATGGATGGCGGGTATGGTGAGTTTTGCTGAAGGTAACCGGAGCGCAAATAGGACGTCCTAATGCAAGCAGTTCGGACGTGACGAGGCGGATCGTTGTATCGAGGGTTGCATTCTGCAAACCTTCCGGTTCGTGTGGTTCAAATTGCCGAAACGGATTTTGCGTTTGTGGATAATTTTTGTTAAATGGACATGAACGCTATCGTGAATGAAACGATCTATTAAAGATCATTGTGCAAAATCACTGCCACGCGCCTTGTCGCGATGTTGTGAGCCTTGAAAAGTGAGTGGATCAAACGTGCTGACTGCTGTACGAAAGCAAGGGATTTCATGTGATCTGTTGGTCCCCGCCGTCGTAACGCTGGAGGCCATCATGGTCTTTGTAGCAGGCGTTGTGAGTGCACATGTGGTCACCGACAGCATGTTGGGTCCCTTGGTCATTGACGTAGTATTTTTGGGCTCCCTGCTCGGCACGGTTTTGCTGATTGCCTGCTTGAAGAGCGCTAACGCCTACACGCCGAAATCACTAGCCATGCCCAGGCGATGGCCCCTTCGGGTCGCGGGCATTGGTTCTGGTGCCAGCCTGATCACCGGGCTTTCCTTGACGACACTGAACGTTGGTCCGGATTGGTCCTGGGCCTTGGTTTGGTCACTTCTCGCCACGTTTCTGCTTATATTGAGCAGAACGGTTCTTGTGCCTGCTCTTAAGTCCTGGATGCCATCCGAAGGGTTCGACAGGCTGGTGGCAGTGGTAGGTACTGGCAGTGAGGTCGACGATGATCTGGACGGGATCGATCGTGATCTTTCCGCACGCTTTGAAAGAAACTGTATTTGCCGCAGTTATGCCCGTCCGGAAGATGTCCAGAGCGCAGAAGGTGAGCGATGGATTAAGCAGCTTCACTCCGACGGTGTTGAGGAAATCGTTATCCTGCCTTCGCTTCATGACAATCGCGAATGGATCCATGAAGCCGTCCGGTCTCTTGAAATGCTACCGGTTCGCGTAAGCTTGGCAATTCCGAGGCCTGCACTCGACTCTAACCAGCCTGGTTATGTCTATGCGGCCCTGATTGATCAGCCGCTGAGCGCTGCTGAACAGGCGGTCAAACGGGTCTTTGATGCTGCCGTCTCTCTACTGTTGCTCATCTTTCTAGCGCCTCTGATGTTGCTCACCGCAGCCTGGATCAAGTTCGAAAGTTCCGGACCCATCTTTTTCAAGCAGCAACGTTATGGTTTCGGCAAGAAGATCATTGAGGTCTACAAGTTCCGCTCAATGTATCATGAGATGAGCGATCAAATGGCGGATCGACTGACAGAGCGTGACGATCCGCGGGTCACACGTGTCGGCGCCTTCATCCGACGGTTCAGCATCGACGAGCTGCCACAGCTATTCAACGTGCTGCGTGGCGAAATGTCGATGGTTGGACCCCGTCCTAACCCGTTGAACGCGAAGGCTGGCGGCGAACTTTATGATCGTGTCGTCGACAATTTCTATACACGCTATCGAGTCCTGCCCGGTATCACCGGCTGGGCCCAGATCAACGGCCTGCGCGGCAACACCGATACCAAGGAAAAGCTGGTTCGCCGCGTCGAATATGACCTTTTCTATATCAGGCACTGGTCATTCTGGTTGGATCTCAAGATCGTACTGCTGACGCCGCTTGCCAGCCTTGAGGGTGAGAATGCTTTCTAATGCACTTCGACACGTCTGCAGTCCTCCCAGTCGTTTGAACCCTGACAGTAATCGATGGTCATGACCCTTTCGAGTTCGGCTCTTCTTCTTTACGGCATTGCGTTTGCTTGCCTGTTCGTCGCCGCCTTTCCTTTCGGTCCCTATCAGATCACCCTGCTGATCGCCAAGAGGTTCGGTTGGACTAGAGCTGTCGACAGGAGTATGACCGCCTCAGCCGACGAACTGCGCTTTGCGATTTGTCTTTGCGCCTACAATGAAGAGGCCGTTATTCAGCAAAAAATCGAAAACATGCTGGCGTTGAGAAAGGTATCAGGTGAGCTTGATATTCTGATCTATGTCGATGCCGCTAGTGATCGTACCGCAGAGATCGTCGCGGCTTATGAGCCCAAGGTTAAGCTGATCGCCTCGAAGGAGCGGCATGGCAAACCCTGGGGGATGAACAGGCTAGTCAGTCTTACCGATGCCGATATCGTTCTGTTCACCGACGCCAATGTCATGGTCGACGAAGCGGCGATCGCCAACCTTCGCCGCTATTTTGCCGATCCAGAAATTGGCTGCGTTACCAGTCACCTCTCCTATACCAACCCCGATGATACGGCGACATCGGAGGTCGGGTCTTTCTACTGGCGTCTCGATGAGTGGACCAAGGGGCTGGAGACCGAAACCGGATCGGCCATGGGGGCTGACGGCTCGCTGTTCGCCATACGAAGGAAGCTGCATCGGCCGACGCCCGATCACCTGATCGACGATCTCTTTGTTTCTATGAGCATCCTGTGCAAGGGATACAGACTTGTTCGCGGCGCCGACGTCAATGCATACGAGTCTCACACTACGATCGCCCGTGACGAGTTCAAACGAAAGGTCCGCATCGCTTGTCAGTGCATGGGCGTTCACCGTGCTCTTTGGTCCGAGTTCAGAACGTTGTCGGTTTGGAATCTCTACAAATATGTCGGCCATCGCCTAGTCCGATGGATTGGCGGATATTTTCTCTTGGCTTCTGCACTCTTCTTCGCATGGGCCCTTTGGCTGAGCTTCGGCTTTTTGATGATGCTCGGTCTTGCCGCAATCTTCATGGCTGTCTTGCTGCTGGGCTCGCTTGCCAAGCTTCGGCTGGTCGAGCAGATTAACAATGTCCTCCTGGCATTCGCCGGCAACACGCTTGGTGTCTGGCGCGCTTATTGGGGCAAGCCGGTCGTCACTTGGGATCTCGCCGGGTCGGCCAGAAACGATGTGCCCAGTGACCAGCCCAGCCGCTGACATGCAGGTCGAGCAATGAAAGTTGCCATCCTCGACCCCTGGTGCTTTACGCCGCCGTATAATCGCGAACTGTGCGAAGGTCTGGCGGCGATCGGTCACGAGGTCACACTGATCGGTCAGGATCAGGGTGATAGTGATGGCCGTCAGGACGAAACGAGCGCTAGTTTCACTAGGCTTGGGCTGTTCAAAGCGCCGGCAAGTTGGCTGCCTCGCTCTCTTAGCCTCATGGCCAAAGGCTTTCGCCATATTCACGGTCTTTTAAGGGTACTTGGAGCGCTTCGCCGTTTGCGGCCTGACGTCATCCACGTTCAATGGTTGCCGCTTCCGTTGATCGATGCGCTTTTCGTACCCCTGTTGCGACGCATTGCGCCCGTGATTCTCACGGTTCACGATAGCAATCCCTACAATGGCGCTGGGCCGCTGATTTTGCGTATCGGCAACACGTTGGCGATACGCCGTTGTGACCGTTGGATCGTTCACAACGAGCTCTCCGAACGTCAGTTGGTGGCGCAGGGGTTGCCTGCTGATCGTCTACATCGGGTCGCACACGGCCTGCTGAGCTCGCCAGGAGAGGCATCAGCGGACGGGTTTGAGCGGGCCGACGGCCGCATTCACTTTCTGCAGTTTGGTAAGCTCAAGGACTATAAAGGTGTCGACGTTCTGCTGGACGCCCTCGGCCGCTTGAGCGCAGCGCAGCGCGATCGCTGTCTCGTATCGATCGTTGGACGTCCTTATGTCGAGACAGGGCCTTTGCTCGACCTGATGGCGCGTCATCGCCTGCAGTCATTTGTGAAACTCAGGTTGGATTTCGTGAGTGATGCGGAAATGGCTGCACTTTTCGACGATGCGGATGCCCTGGTTTTTCCCTATCGCGGCATCGATACTAGCGGTGTGCTCATGGCTGCGATCGCACGTGGTATTCCCGTGATTGCTTCGGATATCGGCTGTTTCGCCGAGATGCTGACGGATGGCGCGGAAGGCAGGCTGGTGGCGCCGGATGACCCGGAAGCTTTGGCGGTCGCCTTGATCGATCTCATCAATGATCCGCCGAACTTGCGGGCGATGCGTGCCAATATGATGGCACTGCAGCGGCGGATACCGAGCTGGCGATCCATCGCGGCAACGACCACTCAGGTCTATGAACTTGCCCAGGCAAGACCAACCTCCAAACCGGTCGGTGTGCACACATGAACCCTAGACACGATAATGACAGTCGTATGCGGTAACGCTGAACGGCAAAATTTTCTAACCCCACTGCCTTCGATCTGAAGTTGCTCAAGAAGGGGAAACAATGACTGAGCGTCTTGAAAAGACCGTGATCGTCACGGCAGCCGATAGTGGCTATTTCGATCTCCTGAACGGCATGATCCACTCCGTGCGTCGTTTCGAAGACTGGCAACATGTCGCGATCGTGGTATTCGACGTCGGCTTTACGCCCGAGCATCGAGCGGCGCTTGAGCGGGATGGCGTTCGACTGATCGAGCCGGATTGGCATTTCGGTTTGTCCGACGAAACCGCGAAGAGCTATGAGCGTGCTGCTCTCGTCCGTTTTTTCATTCACGATTATCTTCCAGAATACGACTATTCCCTGTGGCTCGACCCTGACCTCTGGCTTCAGGATCGTGGTGTGCTCGATCGGATGCTCGATGGAGCGGACAAGGCCGGCGCTGCCATAGCGCACGAGAGTGATAGGCTCTACTGCTTCCAGAGGTGGCTCTGGGCTTGGAACCTCAAGCATAAAATCGTTGGATCGGGTCTTCGAAATGGCCTCATCCTCATGGCACGGCCGTCCTATAACCTAGGGCTCTATGGGTTAAAGGCCGACGCGCCACATCTGAAGGTTTGGCGTGAGCGGTTCGAAAATGCGCTCAAACGTACGCGGCGCGTGACCCCTTACGAGCAGTTTGCGTTCAATGAGGTGATCCATATCGACAGGATTCCGACCGTCGAACTGGCATCTAGCGACAACTGGATTTGTGACCGCCGTCCGCCTGTCTGGGATGCAGATGCCGGTCTGTTTTGCCGTCCGGAAGCACCCTTTCCTCCATTGTCTGTTCTACATTTGGCCGGCCCTGCCAAGAACAGGACCTATGAGATCGAGCAAAAGGGCGGGGGTGTGAAGACCATGAGCCTTCGCTATCCCGGATCTGCTGGCGACGATCAGAACGCTGCAGCCATGGAAAGTGGCGGTCCGGCCACGGCCGATCTGCCTGCGACAAGGCTGGCGAGCTGACGTGGTAGCCGGTCGACAAGAGGGCGGCCATGCCGTTTCGTCGGCCGGCGACGAGTGGTTCCGGCTCTAGCGGGAATGACCAGGACCGCGCATGGGCGCCGGCACATTGCAAGGGGGGCTGCATGGCGGCTGGTCGAGGTCATGGGGGCCGAGGTCTTCGCCTTCGGCGCCTTCATCATCTCGGCGAGGCTTCTGTTGCCGACAGAGGTCGGTATCGTCGCCCAGGCGACCCTTTTGATCATGACTGGGCAGCTGATACTGCATCAGGGGCTAGGTGAAGCTTTGATCCAGTCGGACGAGACTGGCCTTGCGCATTTTTCCTCGGCTTTCTGGCTCAACCTTGCGATCGGCACGATAGCGTGTCTGATCCTGATCGCGGCTGCGGACCTCATCGGTCATCTTCTGGGTGAGCCCGATCTGCCGCCGGTTCTACAGGCGCTGGCACCCACGCTGCTCCTGTTTGCAGCGAGCGGCATTTATCAAGCCAAGCTTCGGCGGGAACTGTTGCTGCGTGGTTTCGCGTTTGCATCGGTATCGGCGTCATTCACCGGAGGTCTCGTCGCTGTATCGCTTGCCTGGACTGGCCATGGTGTCTGGAGCTTGGTTGCGCAGCAATGGACTTACGCAGCGGTCAGCCTGGCGATATTCGCCTTGAGTAGCGGTTGGTTGCCGACACCAGCCATCCAATGGAGCCATGTCCGGAGCCTCGGTGCTTTCGGCGGCCTGGCAACGATCTCCGCATTTCTACAGTTTGCCATGCGCCGTCTTGATCTCATGATCCTTGGCATCTTTCTACCTTCGGCTCAAGTCGGCTTTTTCTCGGTCGCCAACCGCCTGATGCTATCAGCGGGCATGCTCACCTACTATTCCATCCAGCAGATCGGTCTGCCGGTGCTCTCAAGACTGAGCCATGATCGGGAAGCGCATCTTTTGGCGATCGGTCGGACGCTCCGTCTGGTCAGTCTTTTCTGCCTGCCGGTCCTGGTTGGCCTTGCCCTGGTCGCCGATATCATGATTCCGCTTGCTCTGGGTGAAAAGTGGCAGGGCAGTGTCAGGCCGTTTCAGGCCCTGAGTGGCTTTGGGATCTTCTTCGCTCTCTCCTTGATATCCGGGCAAATCTTGCTATCTGCTGGTTTCGTCGGCCTTTTCGTTCGGCTTTCCGTTGTCAATGTCGTCATGTTTCTAACAGCCGTGACACTCGCGGCACCTTACGGCCTAGTTGAAGCCGCAATCGCCGGCGGTATCGCGAACATGCTTGCAGTACCGGTTTATGCATTTGCGCTGCGACGAACATTGGGGCTCGATCTTGTCAGCATTGCCCTCGACCAGTGGCCGATTTGGACAGCAGTAGGCATGATGGTGAGTGTCGTCCTGATCTGGTCGCATCTCATGAGCGGCGTGGTCGGCGATGTTGCCGAGCTTGCTGGGCGCGTGGTTGCAGGCGGAGGAACATTTGTGGTCGTAATGCTGCTGCTGTCTTATGAGGACGTTAAGGAAATCTGTGGTAGTTTCGCGGAGATGTTGCACAGTTAGGGCAAATATCGGGTAATGATACATATTTGTGAAAAATCTATGGTCAGCTGGCGTTCGGCCCGTGTGCAGCAGGCTGATTTGCGCTACCATATAGATGGCCCCGGCTGTCTTTGGAGGGGCTGCTTTTCTGGCTTTTCTATGCTGATGCCTTGTGGCTTCTCGAAATTGGTGTACGCATGACCGACCTGACCCATTCAAACTTTGGTGGTGGACCGGGATCTCCGTCGCGCCCCTTTATTGGCCAGCTTCCCGGCCGGGCGCAACCAACGGCAGGCGTGACCTCCCAAGAACTGCTTGATGGGCTGTTCAGGCGCAAGGGATTTATCCTCCTCGCCATGGTCGTTGGTGGGCTGATCGCATATCATGCTTCGAAGGCGCTGCCACCTTGGTATACGGCAAGTGGCCTGTTGGTCGTCGACACGCTGAAGTCCAACATTCCCGAACTCGACACGTTGACATCGAACCGGACTGTCGAACCTTGGGGCGGGCGGAGTGAAGCCCGGGTCCTGACTTCGCAGCAGACTATCGACCAGCTGGTGAAGGACATGGACCTGGTCCGGGATCCGGAGTTCAACGAAACCCTTCGTCCAAGCGGGCTGCAGGCGCTCGCCGGTGCATCCTGGCTGCCGGGACTTGTCGGCAGTTGGCTTGTGCAATTTGGCGAGTCGGTGGAACCACGCTTCGATCGTGAGATAGAACGGGAAATTGCTCGTGACATCGGTGAGTCGCTGAATGCCTTCAGTGAGGAGCGCAGCTACGCCATCGAATTGGAATTCAGCGGCCGTGATCCCGAGAAAAGTGCACGGCTGGTGAACACGCTGATGGAGCTCTATATCGGCCGTCAGGTCGAGGAGAAACGGGCGGCTACGCAGCAGTCGAGCCAAGGCTTGAAAGCGAAACTTGAGGAGCTGAAAGACGAACTTGCCGTCGCTCAGGCCAAGGTGCGTGAGGAAGAAGGCAATGCCAGCCTTCTCAATACGCCGGAAGGCACGATCGTTTCACGGGATCTCGCCGATCTGGTCAAGCAGCGCCGTACGCTTCGCGCCCAACGCGATCAGCTCGCTGCTGATCTTGGGCAGCTGGTGGCGGCGATCGCTGGAGGAGCGCTGACCGCCCTGGATGCCCGTCTGGTAACGCCGAGGCTTGAAGGCTTGTGGCAGGACGAGGCTGCTGGACGCCGGCGTCTGTCGGAAGCTTCGCTCGATCTTGGCGAGCGCCATCCCAGGCGCATTGCGTTGCAGCGTGAGCTGCAGAGCCTGCAGGAACAGATCCAGGGTGAAGCCAATGGCATCGCCAAAAGCCTTGAGCAGCGCATCGCCAGCCTCGACAATCAGGACCGTCAGCTTCGCCTGCAGATAGAGGCAGGCCAAGGCAATGCTGCTGAGGTCGCAAAAGAGCGGACACGTCTTGCTCAACTCCAGGATGAAGTCGAGATCAAGCAGGATCTCTACACACGCTATCGTGGCTTTTACGAACAGACTTTGTCGACACTCACCAACATCGACATGAATGGTGCCGACGTGCGTATCGCCTCGGTCGCCGTGCCGCCGATCAAGCCGTCCAGTCCAGGGCCCGGCCTCCTGACCGTTGTCGGCATGTTCGCCGGCTTCCTTCTCTCCGCGGGGTCGATCATCGGTCGGCGCTATCTGAGTTCCGGCGTCGAAACCCTGGATCAGCTCTCAGAGATCAGCGGCATTCCCGGCATCGGTGCCATTCCCACAGTGGCGAGCTGGTTAAAGCCGAAGCAGAATCTGGCGAGCTATGTCGCAGACTTTCCCAATAGCGGTATCACCGAGACGCTGCGCGGCATCCTTCTGCGCCTCAATCTGAGCGCCGTCGAGGATCCCAAGAAGGTCATCCTGGTGACTTCGTCCGAGCCTGCCGAGGGCAAGACTAGCTTTTGTATCGCGCTTGGACGAACGGCAGCACAGGATGGCTTGCGCTGTCTTGTGGTCGACTGTGATTTCAGGCGGCCGTCCTTCCCAGCTCAGACCAAGCTGCATCCCGATGCCAGCCTCAATGACTTCTTGAGCGGTTCGCTGGACTGGGGGCAGGATGCCGTGGTCAAGGATCCGGTGTCCGGCATGGATATGCTGATGTCCAAGGCGACGCATTCGGAAATGCGTGAGTTCGTCTCCTCGACCCGGTTGCGCGTGCTGATCGCTGAAGCGCGTGAGCATTATGATTTGGTAATCGTCGACTCGCCGCCGGTGCTGCGCGTTCCCGATGCCATTAATCTAGCCGACACCAGTGACGCCATTGTCTTCCTCGCAGCTTGGCGTGTGACTCGGGTCAAGATGATCCAAGAGGCGTTGAAGCGCATCTCGGTCGCCGGACGACCGATTGCTGGCGTTGTGCTCTCCAGGGTGAAGGGCAGCGTTCCTGAAGAGTATGTCTATGGCGGCTATCCCAGCCATTGATGCTTAAATCCGGCCCGGCTATCAGCCTGTTCACGATCTGTATATTGTACCGGTCGATGTTCGTTTTGGCGTATCTTGCATCTTCGGCACAGTCTCGATGAGCAGAGACGATCGAGCATGCCGGATTCTAGATAGTCTGGCCGTAAACCCTTGCTAAATTGTCGGTCTACGCGGTCGGCAAAGGTCGGCCGATGGGGCTTGCGGGTGATATCATGGCGATCAGCGTTTTCGACCTTTTCAAGATTGGTATCGGACCGTCGAGTTCACACACGGTAGGACCGATGCGGGCCGCCGGCCTGTTCGTTCGTCAAATCGACGATCAAGGAAAGCTGAACGACGTTGCCTCTGTCAAAGTCGAGCTTTTCGGCTCGCTCGGAGCCACCGGCGTTGGCCATGGGAGCCCCAAGGCCACGATGCTCGGCCTCGAGGGTGAATGGCCCGAAACCGTCGACACCGATAAGGTGTCGATGCGAATCGAAAAGATACGATCCGAGCGTCAGCTTCACCTCCTCGCCAAGCATGCGATTCCCTTTATCGACGGCGAGCATCTCGTGTTGCATCGGCGAAAATCCCTACCTGGTCATCCCAATGGCATGCGCTTTTCAGCGTTCGATCGGGGCGGCGAAATTCTGCTTCGGACAGTCTACTTTTCGATCGGCGGCGGATTCGTGGTCGACGAGGAGGCGATGGGTAAAGATCGGATAAAGCAGGATGACGCCATCTTGTCCTTCCCGTTCACCACGGGTGAAACCTTGCTACGGCTGACGTTGGAGCACGGCACCTCGATCAGCCAGCTGATGCTTGAGAATGAGATGGCCTGGCGGGATGAGGGTGAGATCCGCCATGAGTTGTTGGCGATCTGGCAGGTCATGCAGGATTGCGTTACCAAAGGTTGTAGCCATGAAGGGATTCTTCCCGGCGGGCTGAATATTAAGCGTCGTGCCCCGCTCTATCATCAAAAACTCTGCGCCGGCAAAGATACCAGCGATCCATTCGAGGTGATGGATTGGGTCAATCTCTATGCGCTTGCGGTCAATGAGGAGAATGCAGCCGGCGGGCGGGTGGTCACCGCACCCACCAATGGGGCTGCCGGCATCATCCCGGCCGTATTGCATTACTATACCCGACATGCCGGTGGCGACGACGATGGCGTCGTCAGATTCCTCCTGACCGCCGCTGCAATCGGTATACTCTGCAAAGAGAACGCTTCAATCTCCGGCGCCGAGGTTGGTTGTCAGGGTGAAGTGGGCTCGGCCTGTTCCATGGCGGCGGCCGGCCTCTGCGAGGTGCTTGGCGGAACACCTGCCCAGGTGGAAAATGCCGCCGAAATCGCCATGGAGCACAATCTCGGCCTCACCTGTGATCCTGTCGGCGGTCTGGTGCAGGTGCCATGCATCGAGCGTAACGCCATCGCCTCGGTCAAGGCGATCAATGCCGCGCGCATGGCGCTTCGAGGCGATGGCAGCCACTTCGTTTCTCTCGACCGAGTGATCCGCACGATGCGCGATACCGGCGCCGATATGAAGCTCAAATACAAGGAAACGGCGCGGGGCGGCCTCGCGGTCAACGTCGTCGCGGTGCCCGTCAATATCGTCGAGTGCTGAGCCCGGCTGGAACGGACGCGATCCGTCTTTTTTGCCACTGGCCGTATAACCTTCCTTTGATGGTCATCACCAACTTGTGAAAGTGGGTCATTTGACCGTGATCTCCGTATCAGCGCCAGATGGGGGCATGCGATAACCGTACGGCGTCGGCATTCTTGGCGTTGATATGCGGGTAGATCGTGGGATCAGGCAGATGCTAACGCAAGGAAGCCCAATGATGATGACACCCGAAATGATGAACTCGTGCCGACGGCTGAAGCGACAACTTCGATCAAGCACTGTGCTGCCTGTAGTCATGGGGCTTGGCGTTGCCGCTTCCGGCCTCGGCCTTGGCCTCTGCGTCGTTCGTCCGGCCAAAGCCGCGCCAGCGGCGTCAGCCATTCTGCCTGATGCCGTCAGCCGAGATGCCCTGCCTGATGGGGTTCGAACCATTGCTTGTAACCCCTGTAATCCGTGCAACCCTTGCAATCCCTGTGCTCCGGCTAACCCCTGCGCGGCGGCTAATCCTTGCAACCCCTGCAACCCCTGCAACCCCTGCGCGGCAGGGGGAAGCGGTGCCGGTGCCACCGAGTGTGTCGTGCCGCGTTTGGCTGCTGCAAACCCTTGCAATCCCTGTGCGGCAGCCAATCCGTGCAACCCTTGTGCGGCAGCCAATCCCTGCAACCCTTGTGCGGCAGCTAATCCTTGCAACCCGTGCAACCCCTGTGCCGCGGCGAACCCCTGTAATCCCTGCGGCCCCTGCGGTCCGTGCAATCCCTGCGCCGCTGGCGGAGCTGCTGAAATCACCGATGCGGAAGCTGCTGAGGTTTATGACTGCGTCAAGAAGGCGATGCAGGCTGCCTATGGCGTTGCCGACGATCCGATCGCCGGCAAATATCTGGGCTGGTGGCGTTACAGCAGTGGGCCTTACCCATCTGGCACCCATGGCGGCCGCTATGTCATGAATTGGGGGAACCGAGCGGGTGCCGACTACATCAACTACGAAGATGCAGGCGTGATGCCCGTCGGTTCTGCGATCGCCAAGGACAGCTTTTCGGTCGGCGGCGATGGCAAGGTGACGCTTGGTCCGTTGTTCCTCATGGAGAAGATGGCGCCCGGCTTCAGCGAGGCCAGCGGTGACTGGAAATACACTATGATCATGCCCGACGGCAGCACCTTCGGCACCACCGGCGGGGCCGGCGATGCTTCGGTACAGTTCTGCAATGAGTGCCATGCCGCGGTTGCCGAAGATCAGGACTATCTGTTTTTCCTGCCAGAGGAATATCGCGCTTCCAACTAACCAATCCGTTCACACCACACAAACTCGGAACGCCCGGCAGGCTCGCCGGGCGTTTTTTTGTCTAGGGACAAAACCTTGAAACGTGCGTGAAGTCATCATCGATTATCGACGTCGGAACATCTCACCGTTTGTCCAACGGAGGGAGTGCCCCGGGCGCTTGTATTGAAGAAACCGGCAAAAGACTGGTTTCCTGGCCTCCCCGAGAGATATTTTGTTAGGGCTGTCTCTGAAGTCCACGTCAGGTTTGTGCTGACGTTGGTGGTCCTGCTGGCGGCGATCAGTGGTATTCACGCCACAACGCCGATACCAGTGAGGCGGTCGAAGTTAATGTGGCACGCTTAAGCGCCGGCTGATCAGACGGCGTTCACCAGGTTCTCCTGATCGGCGGCCCTCAATTGTTTGGGATCGATTTTCTCTGAATGATGGCCAAACTGGGCGTGCTGAAATTCTTTGATGATCGTACGAAGCCGACCATTCTCAGCCTGCTCTGTATGAACCAGCGCCTTCAACCTGCTAACATAGCAGGGCAGCGCCTTGCAGTCGTCAATCTGG
Organism: Geminicoccaceae bacterium; assembly: GCA_051010395.1. Taxonomy (GTDB): domain Bacteria; phylum Pseudomonadota; class Alphaproteobacteria; order Geminicoccales; family Geminicoccaceae; genus JANQPX01. The sequence goes on from JBPCVQ010000524.1 coordinate 16,555, forward strand.
TCAGCTCTCTTGGCTCGGAAGACAAAGACGCCGCTGCCGAACAGACCGAGCTTCAGTTGCTCCTGGACTACAGCGGACAGGCGGTCCAGGCTTTTCCAGAAGCTGACGGGCTTCGTCGCGACAAACACACGAGCCGCACCGCCCGGCAGGATCAAAGCGCCGCCTTCCGACGCGCAGAACTTTCGTCAGATGCTTGGTCTGCACATCCTCGAAATGAACGGCGAGAGCTACCCGACTACGTCAGAGCCGAAAAGCAAAAAGCTGACATCAGATTCCGATCATTCACGGTCATATTCTGCATGGGCGAGGTAATTTTCGCATTCTGTCGGAGTTGAACACGTCGATGGCCTCGGCGATGGCGTTCCAGAGGTTGTCGACGGTGCGTGCAGCCGTCTTTTTGAGAAAGGCTTTGAACTTGGCGAAGGCCATTTCTATGGGATTGAAATCCTGGCTGTAGGGAGGCAGAAACTGAAGTTCGGCTCCGGTGAGAGCGTGGGAGCCGGGACCTGTTCGATAGGAGCGCGGAAGGCCGCGCCGTGCATGGCGCCATCGAAGACCATGGGCGCCGTCATGCCCTCCAGCCTGAGCGCACCGACGAAGGTCGTGGTTTTCCAGTGGTCATGTAGCACTGAGGCCCGGCAGCGTTCGCCTCGCAACGCCCGCCCACACCGTCTGGCCATCCCGGTCGATGCGCCCGTTTCATCGATTCCCCGGACTGGTGGTGCTTCGGCGTCATGCCGAAATGGCCGCTGACCTGCTTGGAGCGCCTGAAACGCTCCGGATCGTCAATCGCCGAAGCAAAGGTCAATGAGACCAGCACACCGACGCCAGCCGCCGACATCAACAACTTGGCCCGATCATCGCGTCTGGCCAACGACCGTATCTTGCGCTCGAAAACCTGAAACTCCTGATGCAGCACCGACATTGCCGCCAAAAGCGCGTCTGCGATCGCCGTCAGCGCCGGATGGCCCTCGACCAACTCGCGAACACGCCCCTCGAAGGCGTGGGGCATGGTGCGCCCGATCTGCAGACCGAAACCGCGGAGGATCCCGCGAAGGCTCATCTCCACATCGTGAAGCTTGGCCTGCACCAGCTTGCACGCCGGCAGCATCACTCGCACTCTCTGTGCCGGCAGTGACTTGATACCACACGCGTCCTCGCGATCAGTCTTGACCGGCATCGCCTCGAACGCATCACAGGCATGACGCGTCTCGAGCAGCTCAACGGCAAAACCAGCCTTGGACAAGTCCCCATAGTGCCATTGCGACAAGCGATGCTTGGAGCAGGCCTGTCATGACCATGTGGGATTGTATCCGACCGGGATAGATATACGGTTAGGCCCGACATCAAATGGCCCTATTCGGTGCCTGATCTTGCCTCCTGGCACCGCATTGGAATCATCGAGACTGTGCGAAATCAGGAAAAAAGGAGGTCGGCTGGTTTTAGGTATTCAACCCTGGAGTGTGGGGCTAAGAAAGATCTCCGAGGCTTCACAGAAAAAATCGCACAACCCTTTGGACTTCCTTGTGCTTTCAGCAAATGCGGGGGGAAGCAATTGTAGTGGTCACATCACTAGATATCGCTGTCGTTGACGGTCAGTTTCGGCGGCATGGGTGTGCATTTCATGGCGCTGCCGCGGCCGGAGAGGCTGGGGTTGGTCATGAAATAGGCATGCGCGCTGAAGGCCTCTGCGTCGGCTGCGAGCCGGCGATAGGTGCCGTCGGCCATGAGTTCCCAGCTATTGGTCTGGTCCTTCAGATTAGCGATCATGATCTGATCGAGCACCTGGCGGTGCACCGTCGGATTCTCAATCGGCACCAGGGTTTCGATGCGCCGGTCGAAATTGCGAGTCATCCAGTCCGCGGACGAGATGTAGATCTTGGCGTCGCGAGACGGCAGCCCGTGGCCGGCGCCAAAGCAGACGATACGGCTGTGCTCGAGAAAGCGTCCGACGATGCTCTTTATCCAGATGCGCTCGGAAAGCCCAGGAACCTGAGGGCGCAGGCAACAGATGCCCCGGATGATCAACTCGATGTCCACCCCGGCCTGTGAGGCCCTATAGAGTGCATCGATAATATCGGGATCGAGGAGGGAGTTCATCTTGGCCCAGATCGCCGCCGGTCGCCCGGCCTCGGCGTGGGCGATCTCGCCATCGATAAGCTGTAGCAGTTTTTCACGGAGTGTCACCGGCGCCAAGGCCAAGGCTTCGAGCCGATCCGGCGGTGCAAAACCGGTCATGTAGTTGAAGGCGCGTGCTGCATCCTGGCAGAGTGCTTGGTTGCAAGTGAAGAATGAGAGATCGGTATAGATTTTGGCGGTGATCGGGTGGTAGTTGCCGGTACCGAAATGGACGTAGGAGCGCAGGCTCTGGTTCTCACGCCTGACCACCAGCGAGATCTTGGCATGGGTCTTAAGATCGGCAAAGCCGTAGGCGACCTGAGCGCCGCTTCGTTCCAGATCCCGCGCCCAGCGGAGATTGGCCTCCTCGTCGAAACGCGCCTTGATCTCCACCAGCGCCGTCACCGACTTGCCGGCCTCGGCCGCCTGACAGAGTGCCTGGACGATTGGTGAATTGTTGCTGGTGCGATAGAGGGTCTGCTTGATCGCGACGACATCGTCGTCGTGGGCTGCCTGACGCAGGAACTGCACCACCACGTCGAAGCTCTCATAGGGGTGGTGAACGAGGATGTCCTTATTGCGAATAGAGGCGAAGCAATCCCCGCCGAAATCACGGATGCGCTCTGGGAACCTGGCGCTGAAGGGGGAGAACTGCAGGTCCGGGCGGTGCTCGCCGATCAGTTTCTGCACGTCGGCAAGGCCGATCATGCCTTGCATGCGCACGACATTCTCAGGGGCGGCCTGCAGTTGGCGGATCAGGAAATTCTCGAGTTCGCCAGGCATGCGTCCAGCGATCGCCAGCCTGACCACCGAACCGCGCTTTCGACGCCTGATCGCACTCTCGAACTGACGCACCAGGTCTTCCGCTTCCTCCTCGATCTCGAGATCGCTGTCGCGGATCACGCGGAAGGCGCCATGGCCTTCGACATTGAAGCCGGGGAACAGCCGATCCAGGAACAGCGGCAGGATCTCTTCGATCGTTATGAAACGCAACGCGACGCCCGGCAGGCGAACGAAACGGTCGATAGGTGTCGCGATCGGGACCAGGCCATGGATGCGCTTGTCGTCCCGCTCGCGCCAGAGATCGAGTACCATGCTGAGCCCGAGATTGGGGACGAACGGGAACGGATTGGGCGGCTCGACGGCGATCGGGGTGAGCAGCGGGAAGATGTGCTCGGCGAAATGGCGATCCAACCAGCGATGTTCGCGGCTGGTGAGCTCGGTGGCGGTGATCACGGCGATGCCGGCATCGTGCAGTTCCGTACGCAGGGCGCGCCAGCAGCGCTGCTGGTCATCAGTCAGCCGGCTGACCTGACCATCGGTCAGCCGTAGCTGCTCCGCCGGGCTGAGACCGTCTGGGCTGATCGTGCTGACGCCTGCCCAGACCTGGCCCAAGAGACCGGCGATTCGCACCATGGTGAATTCGTCGAGAATTGCCGCGGAGATGCCGAGAAACCGCAGGCGTTCGAGTAGAGGATATTGGTAATTGTTCGCCTCTTCGAACACCCGTTCATTGAAAGCCAGCCAAGAGGCTTCACGGTTGAAAAATCGCTTTGGAGACTGAGGCGCGATGGCCGTGTCGTTGGTATTGGTTGCCTGATCGGCATGCTCTGCGTCTTGGCCGACGTCATGATCCACCATGGCGATATCGGTCCCTGACACCGAGCATTTGCTTTCTGACTTAGGGTCGCCCCAAAGGGCACCATGGGCTACGCTTCGGGTCAAGGAGATTACCACGAATGTGACTGGATCGCTGCATGATCCGAAGGGAGATGTAGGTCGATGCGCAGGTTGCTGCTGCTTCGGCACGCCAAATCAAGCTGGGATCACGGTGGGCTCGACGATGTGTCGCGGCCGCTTTCGCCACGAGGCAGAAGAGCCGCGCCGCTGATCGGCCGCCATATCAGCGGACGAGACCTGGTGCCGGACCTTGTGCTCTGCTCGACGGCTGAACGCGCGCGACGAACCTTGGAGCTGGTGATAGCGGAATGGGAGCGCCCGGCCGGCGAGGGCGCCAAGGTGGAGATGCGCGCCTCCCTCTACCTCAGCCCGCCCGGCGAACTTCTGGCAGCGATCAGAAGGCTGGATGACGATATCGATTGCGTCATGATCATCGGCCATAATCCCGGCATGGCGATGTTGGCTGGCCTGCTCGCGGTCAAGGGCGATCCCAGAGGCATGAAGACCATGGCTGCGAAATTTCCGACGGCGGCATTGGCGGTGCTCGATCTCGATGTCAAATCCTGGAAGGCGACAACCCCTGGGTCCGGCTATCTCCAGGCCTTTGTCCGGCCCAAGGATCTGAAATGAAGCGATGGATGAGCATCGTCCGGGCGGCTTGGGGGCATCATCGCCGTTTTGTATTTTTTGTCGCTGGTTAACTCCCTGTTTACCTCGATGTTTTATTCCCAGGGACAGGACGGCTGGGACGGTATCGTCGTCAAGCGAAGGCAGCGGGCTAGGTATGATCTTGTTTTTCTCGGCAAGGTAAGATGAAAGCTCTGCTTTTTTTGGTTCTCGGCTACGGCGTCATCGTCGCCTTGATGTATGGTGCCCAAAACCAGCTGATCTTCCCCGGAACGAAGCTGCCCAGCCGTCCGCTAGATCATCCCTCCCTGCCAAAGCGGATGGTGATCCAGCCGGAGAGCGACGTCAGCCTTGCTGGCATGCTGTTCGCGCCGAAAGGAAACCGGCCGTCGGAGGAATTGTTGATTGGGTTTGGTGGCAATGCGCAAGACGCGGAGGTCCTGGGGCAAGAGCTGGCCTCGACTTTTGCGGATATGAATGTCGCCGTCTTCCACTATCGCGGCTATGGCGAAAGCACTGGTCAACCCGGTGAGGCCGCCCTTTTCGCCGACGCACTTGCGATCCATGATCGCCTAGTTTCCGATCTGTCGCCCAAGATGGTCTACGCACTCGGCACCTCGCTTGGATCCGGTGTCGCTGGCTATCTCTCGAAGGAGCGATCGCTCGACGGCGCAATTTTGGTGACGCCCTACGATTCGATCGAGGCCGTGGCAAAGGAGGCCTATCCTTGGCTGCCCGTCGGTCTGTTGCTGAAGCACCGCTTCAACACGGTTGATGCCATGGATGGCAATTCGACGCCGGTTGCGATCATCGCCGCTGAGCAGGACCAGGTGATCAAGCCTGAGAGAACGACAATTCTACGCAGTGCGATCGAAAATCTTGTGTTCGATCAGACGATCGAAGGTAGCGGCCATGCCGACATCTACGCGATGCCTGCCTACTCCAATGCCCTCCGCGCAGCTCTAAACACCTTCCGCTCTGGCATCGCCAGTTGATTCATTTGCTGGAGGCTGTGCCGATATTGGGTAGTCAGCCGAGTAGGGTCGATGCTGGCGGACCCAAATCCATATGATGGCCATACAGGCATTCACTTGTCGAACATCCTGCCGGCATACCTTCGGAATCCGGACGCGTTCATCACCAGCGCCCCCAAAGTGAATGAGGTGGCCACGCCACTAGAGGTCGTAGAGGGGTTGAATGGCTTCGGTGAGTGTGTTTAGGAGTTCGGGCGGGGACCAGCCGACGACGGCGTAGCCGTGGTTGCCGTCTCGCCAGTCCACCAGGTTGAGTTCACCATTCGTCGATTGGGTTGGGGTTTTGGCCTCGTTGGTCGACGGGATGATGCAGAGCGCCAGCGGTTGGTCGTCGGCATCGAGATAGACCAGTTGTGCGACCGGTTTTTCGTTGATGCCCAGGAGACGCGCGCCGGCGAAGGTGACGCCGTAGGCGGTGAGATCGGGCACGGAGATCGGGCGGCCGAGCATGCCGGTCATCCAGTCCTGGATATGGTCGAGTTCATCTGCGCCGACCTCAACCAGATGTCGCCTGGCGGTCGAGGCATAGACCCGGTGGTATTGGGCGATCTGTCCAAGCCAGTTTTTGCTGGCCGCCAGATCAGCTTCCAGGCCAACCAATTGCTGAAGCGCCTCGAGGCGACCGGCCTCGGCGGCGGTTAACCCTCTGGCGACGGTTGCAAGGCGGCTTTCCGCATCCTGGACATCCGCCTCGAGTGCCGCCAACTCCCGGCTGGCATCATCAGCCGCCTGCTCGGCTGCCTGGCGTTCAGCCTGCAATTGCTCTCTTTCTAGCTCTGCAGCCGCAAGCTGGCGTTGCAATGCCGTTTGCTCACTTCGGATCTTGGCGAGATTTGTGTTTGCAGTTTCCGAACGCTTCTCGCCGGCCTCCAGTTCTTCAGCGAGTGAGGCCATCTGGTTTTTGTGTAGATCGAGCTTCGCGGTGAGATCCTGAACCTCGGCCGTCAGAGCCTGTCGAGTGCTGCCCGCCTCGGTCTCCATCTCAGCCAGCGCCTGTCTTGCATCGGCAAGATCTGCGGATATCTGATCTCGGGCGGTCTCGCTCTCGGCGACTTCGGCGCGCCGGCGAGTAAGCCTTTGGTTCAGGCGCTCGTTCTGACTTTCCAGGGCTGCATATCGGCCTTCGAGAGCCGCGCGTTCGACCTCGAGTTGCTGAGCGCTTTCTTCGTTCGCTATTAGCCGATCGGCGGTTTCCCGGCGCTGGCTCGATGCCTGCTCGGCAAGGCCGGCGAGGCGGCTGAGCTCAGCATTGGCGTCGGCGAGCGCCCGCCCGCGACTTTCGACTTCCTCTTTTGCCGTCGCCAGCACCGCCTGCATTCGGGTGCGCTCGCTATTGGAGGTGTTATAGAGATGAAAAAGGGCACCGCTACTGATCAGGAGCGCGATCGATGCGGCTGCTGCAAGCGGTCCGTAGCTGACGCGCCTAGGGACAGGGACAGGCTGACGCAAGGCGATCACATCGCCGTCGTCCGGCGCCTCATCGGCTGCCGTGCTATCCTTTTCGGATGACGTTGGTTCGACGACAGCAACGTCGCTCGCCCTATGGCCCTGGATCAACGTTACCAGCCGACCGGGCACCTCAACCGCCGCGACGTCGTCCAGGAGCGTGTCCAGCCCGGTATTGGTGGCGCGCAGCTCATCGGCCAGGGCGCGCATGGCTGGATCTTCGGCAATCAAGCGACGCACCAATGCCTCATCATCGGCGGTGAGCGGTGCGTCACGTCCGGCCTCACGGTCGACGAAGGCGACGATTTTCTCCGCCATCTCGTCGGAAAGGCCGCTATCCGCGAACATGGTCAGGATCCGCCTCCCTGCCTGAGCTCTTCTGCAGTGCGCTTGATCATTGCTTTCGCCCTCGATACCCGCGAGAGCACCGTCCCGATCGGCACACCGAGCTCGTCGGCAACTTCCTTATACGTATAACCATAGCTGTGGATCTTCGTCACGAGAGCGAAATCCTCATCGCTGAGCTTTGCGCAGGCGCGCCGGAGTTCGGATACCATCAACTGGGCTTCCATCTGGTTTTCGAAACCACGGTCCGCGACCATGTCCGGCTCGGGCAGTTCCTGCTCCTGACGCTGACGCTTTTGGCGAAGCTCGTTGAACCATATGCTGTTCATGATCGTGGATACCCAGCGATCGAGCCGGGTGCCCACCTGCCATTGATGCGAGCGGGAAAGCGCGCGCAGGCATGTGCGCTGCAGAAGATCGTCCGCCTTGTCGCCGGATCGGGTCAGATAGAGTGCATGCATCTTGAGTTTGGGCAAGATACCGACCAGTTCTTCTTCGATTCCGGAAGTTCCGTTGCTGGCTGAGCTTTGCATCACGCTTATGGCGGTCGCCTTTCGATCGGAAAATCGTGGCGGTGGTTTCAAATGTCGAGCCGGAACGGGAAGCAAGCGCGGACACTCGTCTTCGCTCACCCATGATCGGTGCGGACATCATCCGCTTTTGATCGACGATCCATCCCGAAATCGATTGAAAAGCATTTAACCACATGATCATAGCGTATTTACCGCAATTTGTCGAAGCCGTAGCCGCCATGACCTCATGAACACCCGACCTTCATGCTTTATTGCGATCTTTGGAATTTCTTTCAGCAAAAGCGGGGAAGGCTGACCGTTCGTGGCTGTGATGGGTGGAATCGCGGAGGCCTCTATTTACCATTTTCTTTTTAGCAGCAGATGACATTGATAAAAAAAAGTTAAATTTTTCGCAATAAACGCAACCCCTCGGGTGTCCTGGTAGGTCATGCGTTCGCCAAAAGATGGCTGGATGGTCGTCGGCGGCGCTGGAGGACAAGAGATGACCAGACAGCGTGATGACAGGATCCTGGTAAGGCAAGGCATCGATCGTGATGGGCATGGGGATCGTCACCCCAGCAAGAGATCGGTTCTACCGGTCAGCGGCCTTTCTCAAATCAAAGGCCCGCTCTCGATGCTTGGCATGGCGCTTGGCTATCTCGGCCTGGTGGCGATCTTGTCCATGGCACCGTTTTGGCATCTGGCCATCACGCCGCATCAGAACTCGGCAATTGTCTGTACGGACTTCGGTGGCAGCCGCTGAAGCGGTGAGGCGTAGATTGCCTTCTTCATCCGAACTCTCTAAAATAGAGCGACTTTACAAAAGGATAGATTAAGAAGGGGCGATAAATCGATGGCCGCCTTTGATCATGATGACCGGCGGCTTTTCCCCCGGCTTTCCCGCATCTTATGCCTCAATAATTATATGCTTTCGATATCATGACCAGACGACGGCCCGGGACCCGGCCGATGCCATCCTCGTCCCCTTGCCAGCCGTTCGCCAGCCCGGTCGCCGAGGAGGGTGCGCCCAGCATCTGGTATGTCGTCTTGATCGGTGCCGTCCTTCTCATCGCAACAGCGATTTATGCCGCGTATTTGTATCAGCAGGTCAAAGAATGGCGATCAGCCGCCGAACAGCTCACGATCGGGCAGGAGATGCTGCGTTTCGATCGGGATGAGATCTTGCAAAAGGTCCGGGAGCGGGAAGTGACGCTCTCGACTTTGGAGGCTGCGTACGAGCAGGATCGAGTGCGTCTCGAAGTGTTGGAAAACCAGCGCCGGCAGTTGCAGGGTGACGTCTTGAGACTGACCCAGAACCTCGCCCGAAGCGAGCGCCAGACGAACGGCCAAGCAGATGATGCCGATCGATCCGAGGCTTGGGAGCAGCTACAGCGTGAACGTGATCGGCTCGATCGAGATCTCGAGGCGAAGCGCAGTGATTTTTCGGAACTGGAAGCGGCATTCGGCGAGGTGGAACTGAAGCGTGTCGAGTTGGTGGAAAACTTGCTGACGAAAGATGAACGGATTGAGGAGGTGCGCGCCCAAAAGGCCGATCTTGAAGAGGCAAGATCAGTTCTCGAACAGGAGCGTGAACGCCTTGAACAAGAGCTTGCTCAGAGGCGGCAAAGCGAACGTCAGCGTCAGATCATCCGCGGCCATCAAGCCAGTCTCGGCAAGGTGAAGCCCTATATCACCGAGGTCGGGCCAGGGGGATGGGGCATGATCGAAAGCTGGCTGGCCTTGCAGCTGCGCCGGCCGATGGCCGTGCCGGACCTTTCGGCCCATGGTTGGTCCTATGAGGGGGCAAGGCTGCTTGGATCGTCTGATGGCCTGCCGATGGCCATGCTCCTTTACGCCGATGCCGAGGAACATCCGGCAAGTCTCACGATCATCAAGGATAGTACCGGCGAGCGGTCGCTCGAGGTCAGGAAAGAGGGCGGGCTCGACCTTCTTGACTGGCGAGAGGAGCGGCATGCCTTTTTCCTTGTAGGCGAAGCGGGCGAGGAAGCGCTGGCGGCTATCGCCGTCGAGCTGCAAAATCAGCCGCCACGGCTGAGCGATGATGCGGTCGTGCCTGTGAGCCGCTATGTTCGCCCGGTTCAGCGCCCGGTCGACCTACCTTGATGCCTGGGCAGGTGAGGCGCGATCCCGTGAGGAAACCCGATGCTCGATCTTTATGTTGATGCCGATGCCTGCCCGGTGAAGGATGAAATCTACCGGGTCGCTGAGCGCTACGGCCTGAAGGTTTTCGTGGTCGCCAATATGTGGATGCGTGTGCCCGATCATCCCATGATCGAGCTTGTCACGGTCGCTGACGGGCTCGATGTCGCCGATGATTGGATTGCCGAGCGCGCAGGGGAGGGCGACATCGCGATTACCGCCGACATTCCGCTCGCCGCGCGTTGCGTCAAGAACGGTTCTCGCGCGATCGGCCCGAGCGGCCGGCCCTTCACCGAAGACAGCATCGGCGACGTGCTGGCCACACGCAATCTGATGACCGAGCTGCGCGAGACCGGTGAGATCCGCGGCACCGGGCACCCCTTCACCAAGCAGGACCGCTCCCGGTTCCTGCAAACCCTCGATACCACCATCCAAGCCATTAAACGAACCCGCCGGCCGGCGGGGCCGGTTCCCTGATCTCGACGGCGCCTTATGGCTGGGTCGGTGCCCGGCTGTCGCACCGCTGGCGGAGGCGGAGAAACGGGGCGTGAACGGCGTTAAGTTACCGGTGGACGTCGCACGTCCTTAGTCAGCGGTGGACGCCGTGCGTCCCAGTCGGTTGCTTGCTCAAAGGCATGGGCGATTTCCAGGATGCCGGCTTCGTCGAAGGCCTTGCCGACGATCTGCAGGCCGATCGGCAGACCGTCGAGTGTAAAGCCTGCGGGCAGTGACATCGCGGGCAGGCCCAGGAAGTTGAAGGGGATGGTGTTGCGCACGCGATAGATGGGGTGATCCGGCGGATTGCCTTCGGCCGGCGTTGCTGTAATCGGACTGGTCGGCATCACCAGGGCATCGAGAGGCGCCATGACCTTGGCGGCCTCGTTCATGAGGTGACGGCGAAGTCGCTGGGCCTGGATGTAATCAGTTGCCTTGTAGAGACGACCCAGCTCGAAATCGGCGCGGCATTGCGGGCTGAAGGCTTCCAGCCGGGTTCTTAGATGATCGGCATGGTAGGTCGCACCTTCGGAGAGGATGGTGAGCGTTCCGGCTTTGAACGCATCCTCGATATGCGGAAGCTCCACCTCCAGGATTTCGGCGCCCAGGTCTTCGAGGACGGGGAGAGTGGCCTCGATCGCAGCCATCACTTCGGGATCGCCGTCTTCCATAAAGAATTTTCGGACGACGGCGATTTTTCGGCCTTTGATGCCCCCACCCAGCCCAGTCGTGAAGTCGGGGACTGGGCGATCGACCGAACAGGGATCGCGCGGATCGTGGCCGGCGAGAAGGTTCATTGTCAGGGCGGCATCCCCAACGCCACGGGTCATGGGTCCGGCGTGATCCATGGACCAGGCAAGCGGCAGGCACCCATGTTTGGAGACGCGCCCGAAGGTCGGCTTGATGCCGACGACGCCGCAGCAGGCGGCCGGCTGGCGGATCGAGGCACCGGTGTCACTGCCGAGCGCCATCCAGGTGAAACCCGCAGCAAGTGCTGCTGCCGATCCGCCGCTGGAGCCGCCGGGGTGGTAACCCGGTTTCCAGGGATTGTAGACTTGGCCGTAATGGGGATTGGCTGAAGTGGTGCCGTAGGCGAGTTCCTGGAGGTTTGTTTTGCCAAGGATGATGGCCCCTGCCGCTCTGAGGCGCTCGACCACCGCAGCGTCATGATCAGGCACCCAGTCCGCGAACAACAGGGAGCCGAAGGTCGTGAGCGTGCCTGCGGTGGCGTAGAGGTCCTTCGCCGCAATCGGGATGCCGTGTAGTGGGCCAAGGTAGTTGCCGGCGGCAATGGCTCGTTCCGCCGCTTTCGCCTCACCCCGGGCGCTGTCAGCCATCACGGTGATGAAGCTGTTGAGTGGGCCGTCATAACGCTCGATACGGGCAAGGGCGAGGTCGGTAAGCTCCATCGGCGAGATCGTTTTCGATTCGATAAGCGGTGCCAGGGCCGAGATCGTCTTATAGGCGAGATCCTGGTCAGTCATCCGCGCCGGCCTTTTGGCCCGATGCTTCGGTGACCTGCAGCACCTGTGCTGGACCCATCGTGCCGAATCGCCCGGCCCAGCCAGCGAGCAGGCGGGCGTTGTCCACCATGGTCGGCAGGCGGCCCTTGCCGGCTTCGATCTCAGCGTCGGTAAGTGTCGTTCCGAACACCGCCTCCACCTGGCGTTTCAATTCGTCATTCGACAGCGTCGGCATGATGCACTCCTAGGAAAAGCCGGTCTCTTGCGACCTATCAGTTCTGAGGCGTTAAATCCTCGTCCTGATCGGGATCGAGCAGGCGATGCAGATGCACGACGAAATAGCGCATTTGCGCGTTGTCGACCGTGCGCTGCGCAACGCCTCGCCAAGCCTCGCACGCCTCTTTGTAGTTCGGGTAGATACCGACGATATCCAGCTTCTCGACGTCGTCGAATTCGACGCCGTCCAGATCCGTGAGTTCACCGCCGAAGACCAGATGGAGGAGCTGCTCCGCCATGAAAAAAACCTTTCCATTCATTCTGCATTGCCCTGGATGCATAGCCCTGCCGGTGGGGGCAGGCAATGCTATTGATTTTCCAAGCGTTCCTGTTGCATTTCGAGGCACGTCGCCTAGGCTGATCCACAGATAGATCTATCAGGGAGATAAGGATGAAACAGTCAATCCTGGGCGCAATAGCCGCCGCCGCTTTTGCAGCTCTTGGTACAAGCTTGGTGCTGGCGGAGGATTTCCAGCCGGCGATCATCTATGATCTCGGCGGCAAGTTCGACAAATCCTTCAACGAAGCCGCCTATAACGGGGCGGAGCGCTTCAAGGAAGAAGCTGGCGTCGAATATCTGGAATTCGAGGTTACCAACGAATCACAGCGTGATCAGGCACTCAGGCGCATGGCGCGCCGAGGCGCTACCGTCGTAGTTGCGGTCGGCTTCTCCTATGCGACGCCGCTCGAGACGATCGCAGCCGAATTCCCGGATACCAAATTCACGATCATCGACAGCGTGGTCGAGCAGCCCAATGTGCAGTCCGTCGTCTTCAAGGAGCATGAGGGCTCCTTCCTGGTCGGCATGGCGGCAGCGCTCAAGTCCGAGACCGGCAAGGTCGGTTTCATCGGCGGCATGGACATTCCGCTGATCCGCAATTTCGCCCACGGCTATGAGCAGGGCGTGAAACACGTCAATCCCGAAGCCGAGGTGTTCGTCAACATGACCGGCACCACGCCCGCTGCCTGGAACGATCCTGCCAAGGGCGCGGAGCTCGCACAGAGCCAGTTCGATCGGGGTGCCGATGTGGTCTACGCTGCGGCCGGCGGCACCGGCCTCGGTGTGTTGCAGACCGCGGCCGACAGCGGCAAATACTCGATCGGTGTGGACAGCAACCAGAACTACCTGCATCCAGGCTCCGTCCTCACCTCGATGCTGAAGCGCGTCGATGTCGCCGTTTACAACGCTTTCAAGTCGGCGATGGATGACAGCTGGCAGGCAGGCGCACAGAGCCTCGGTCTTGCCGAAGAGGGGGTCGGCTACTCCGTCGACGAGCACAATGACGCATTGATCGACGACGCCATCACCGCCGAGCTCGAAGGCGCCAAAGCCAAAATCGTCGCCGGCGAGATCGAAGTCACCGACTACTACTCCACCCAATAAGCCCGAGGCGGGCCGCCTCATATGAGCGCCGATGCAACATCGCCTGCGCGAGGTTCAGTAACGCCTGAAGGTGCTACCTTCGCTATTGAGCTTGAGGGGGTGAACAAGAGCTTTGGGCCGGTGCATGCGAACCGGGGCATCGATCTTGCGATCCCCAAAGGCTCGATCCACGGGATCATCGGCGAGAACGGTGCCGGCAAGTCGACCCTGATGAACATCCTCTACGGCTTCTATCAAGCCGATAGCGGGACCATCAGGGTCGACGGCGCGGTGCAGAAGATTCGCGGGCCTGATGACGCGATCGAGGCGGGCATCGGTATGGTGCATCAGCATTTCATGCTGGTGGAGACGTTCACGGCGCTGGAAAACCTGTTGCTCGGCGCCGAAGGTGGTTTCACGCTTGAAGCCGGCATCGAAAAGGCCCGCCAAAAGATCATCGAACTCGAGCGGGACTACGGCCTCGAAGTCGACCTCGACGCGAGGGTCGCTGACTTGCCTGTGGGTGTGCAACAGAGGGTGGAGATTCTTAAGGCGCTGTTTCGTGGGGCTCGGATTCTTATTCTGGACGAGCCTACGGGTGTACTGACGCCGCAGGAGGCGGATCATCTCTTTCGTATCCTGCAGAACCTGAAGGAGCAGGGGCGCACCGTCGTTCTGATCACCCACAAACTTCGGGAGATCATGGCGGCGACCGACAATGTTTCGGTGATGCGTCAGGGGCAGATGGTCGCCCATCGAAAGACGGCGGAGACTTCCACCGAAGAACTCGCCGAGCTCATGGTCGGTAGGAAGGTTCTGCTCCGGGTCGATAAGGACGTTGCACGTCCAGGCGATAAGGTGCTGGCGGTCAAAGATCTTGTTGTCCGTGATGCTGGTGGCATCCAGAGAGTTAAGGGTGTGAGCTTCGACGTGCGCGTTGGCGAGATCGTCGGCATCGCTGGCGTTGCCGGTAATGGCCAATCCGCCCTTCTCGAAGCGCTCACCGGCATCACTTCCTTCGATCGAGGCGAGGTCACTATTTGCGGGAAACCGGTCGAGGTCGCGGATGGTCGTCCGGAAAGCCTGGGCCATGTGCCGGAAGACCGCCTGCGCATGGGCCTTATTCGCACCTTCACCGCCCATGAAAACGCGATCCTCGGTCATCACGATGAGGAGGCCTACTGCAAGAAGGGCATTCTGGAGCGGCTCGGCATCATCAGCACGACCCGCGCCTGGATGAAATCCTACGATGTCAGACCCGATAACCCCGCCCTGAAAGCGGCAGCTTTCTCCGGTGGTAATCAGCAAAAGCTGGTGCTCGCGCGTGAGATGGAGCACGACCCGGATCTTCTGGTGGTCGGCCAGCCGACCCGCGGTGTCGACATCGGGGCGATCGAGTTCATCCACAAGCGCATCATCGCCATGCGCGATGCTGGCAAGGCTGTGCTGCTGGTCTCGGTGGAGCTCGACGAGATCCTGTCGCTGGCGGACCGTATCCTCGTCATGTTCGACGGCCATTTTACCGGCGAGCTCGCTGCCAGCGAGGCGGATGAACAAAAGATCGGCCTCTTGATGGCCGGCGTCACGGAAGAGGCTGCCTGATGGCGGCACGCGGTGAGCTTCCGGCCTGGGTCAATCTCGGTCTTTTGCCGCTGCTCAATCTGACGGCCGCGTTCCTGGTTTCGGGCCTGATCGTCCTGGCGCTCGGCGAGAACCCGATCGAAGCCGTCCGCCTTCTGATCTTCGGCGCGTTCGGCTATGGCGAGGCGATCGGCTACACGCTCTTCTACGCCACGAACTTCATCTTTACCGGGCTTGCGGTCGCCATTGCCTTTCATTGCGGCCTCTTCAATATCGGCGGTGAGGGGCAGGCTTATGTCGCCGGCCTCGGCGTCACCTTCGTCGGCTTGTATCTGGGGTTTCTACCCTTCTTCATCGTGCTCCCGATCGCGGTGGCCGCCGCTGCGGCCTTCGGCGGGTTTTGGGCTTTCATTCCCGGCTGGCTGCAGGCGAAACGCGGCAGCCACGTCGTCATCACCACCATCATGTTCAACTTCATTGCCGCGGCGTTGATGACCTACATGGTGGTCAACGTCCTGATCAAACCCGGCTCCCAGATCCCCGAAAGCGGTCGGTACGCCGCGAGCACCGTACTTCCCAAGTTGCATGAACTGCTCGCAGCAATCGGCGTGACGATCAGTTCCTCGCCCCTCAACCTCGCCTTCATCATCGCGCTGGCCACCGCCGCGGCCTTTTGGGTGTTTATCTGGAAGACGAAGTGGGGCTATGCGCTTCGGGTGGTCGGACAGAACGAGAGTGCGGCTGTTTATGGCGGCATTTCGCCGGCGAAGCAGATCATGATCGCGATGACCATTTCAGGTGCGCTTGCCGCAGGCGTCGCCCTCAATGAGTTGCTGGGCTCGCAGCATCGCTTGATTCTGAATTTCCCGAGCGGTTTCGGCTTCGTCGGCATCGCGGTCGCGCTCATGGGCCGGAATCACCCGGTCGGCATCATCCTGGCCGCACTCCTGTTCGGAGCACTCTACCAGGGCGGCTCCGAGCTTTCCTTCGACATGCCGACCATCAGTCGGGACATCGTGGTGGTGATCCAGGGCCTGGTCATCCTGTTCGCGGGCGCGCTCGAGCATATGTTCCGACCTTCGCTCGTCGCGATGTTCGCCAAGCCCGATCGGGCGGAGGCGAGCGCCTGATGGATTTTTTTCTGCAGGCCATTTTGCTATCGGACAGCACCATACGGCTTGCTGTGCCTCTCATCCTGGCCTCGCTTGCTGGCCTTTTCGCCGAGCGCTCCGGCGTCGTCGATATCGGCCTTGAAGGCAAGATGCTGGGCGCTGCCTTCGCGGCGGCGTCGGCCGCCTTCGTGACAGGTTCGGCTTTGGCGGGCCTGGCCACGGGCATTCTGGTTTCCGTGGCGCTCTCGATGATCCACGGTTTTGCCTGCATCACCCATCGTGGCGATCAGGTCGTCTCCGGCATGGCCCTCAACATCATGGTCGCGGGCCTAGGGCCAACCCTCGCCGAGGCCTGGTTTCGTCAGGGCGGCCGCACCCCCGGCATCGGGGCCGAAGCGCGCTTTAAGAGCATCACACTGCCTTTCGCGGAGGCGATGCGGGATGTGCCGATTATAGGGCTGATCTATTCGGAACTGATCAGCGGTCACAACATCCTTGTCTACCTCACCGCCGTCATCGTCCCGCTGGTCGCCTGGATCGTCTACAAGACCCGCTTCGGCCTGCGCCTGCGCGCCGTCGGCGAGAACCCGAGTGCGGTCGATACGGCAGGCATCAGCGTCACCGCCATGCGCTACAAGGCGCTGCTGTTCACCGGCGTGCTCTGCGGCATTGCTGGCACCTATCTCTCGACGGCGCATGGCTCCTCCTTCATAAGAGACATGACTGCCGGCAAGGGATACCTTGCGCTTGCTGCGTTGATCTTCGCGAAATGGCGACCGGTTCCAGCCCTCTTCGCCTGCCTGCTTTTCGCTTTCACCGACGCCATCCAGGTTCGTCTCCAAGGCATTCCCCTGCCGATCGTCGGTGAGATCCCGACCCAGGCCATCCAGGCCTTGCCCTATATCGCGACCGTGCTGCTGCTCGCCGGCTTCGTCGGCCGCGCGATCGCGCCCAAGGCCATCGGCCAACCCTACGTCAAAGAGCGATGAACGACCTCATCAATGCGGCGCGCCGAGCTTTTGAGCGCGCCTACGCCCCCTATTCGAATTTCCATGTCGGCGTGGCGCTGCGTGCGTCGTCGGGCGCTATCTATAGCGGTGCCAATGTCGAGAACGCGGCCTATCCGCTTGGCAATTGCGCCGAGGCCAGCGCCATTGCCGCCATGGTCGCTGCGGGCGAGCGCGTCATCGAAGAATGCCTCATCGTCGCCGAGGGCGACCGGCTTTGCACGCCCTGCGGCGGCTGCCGCCAGCGCCTCGCCGAGTTCGCCGGGCCGGATCTGCAAATCCACATCTGCAGTCCTGCGGCTCATCGCAGGACGCTGACGCTCGGCGAGCTGCTGCCGCATGCATTTGAACTGCGCGGGGGTCCCGCAGCCCTATCGGGCTCGAAAACCGATCCCGTTGACGAGGCCGTCAACATCATTCGCCAACATAAAGTCAACGCCGCCCCACGCCTGGGGCTGATTCTTGGGTCTGGGCTTGGCGGCTTCGTCGACAGTGTCGAAGATGCCACCTCAATCGATTATGCGGATCTTCCAGGTTTTCCCCGTCCGAGTGTCGAGGGGCATAGCGGCCGATTGGTGCTCGGGACCGTGAGCGGCCTCCCCATCGCATGTCTGCAGGGGCGCGTCCATCTCTATGAGGGCAAGCCCGCCTCCGCGACCAACATCATGATCCGCACCTTGCGCACACTCGGCTGCGAAACCCTGATCGTCACCAACGCCGCCGGTTCGCTGCGAGCGGGTGTCGGTCCCGGTTCCCTGGTCCTGATCGAAGACCACATCAACATGCTCGGTCAGAACCCGCTGATGGGCGCCAACGTGGCGCAGCGGTTTATTGATATGAGCGAGGCTTATAGCGTTCGCTGCCGCGAGATGGTTCACGCTGTTGCGGTACGAGAAGATATTCCGATCGAGACAGGTGTTTATCTCGCAACGCCTGGCCCAAGCTTCGAAACACCAGCCGAAATCCGGGCGTTCAAAGCGCTGGGCGCCGATCTGGTGGGCATGTCCACGGTCCCCGAGGTCATTGCCGCCCGCCATGCAGGCCTGGAGGTGATCGGCTTTTCGATCGTCACCAACCTCGCGGCCGGCATGAGCGGCAACGCTTTGAGCCACGACGAAACCCTGAGTGAAGCAGGTGCCGCCGGCACAAAGCTTGAGCGTCTGCTGCGCGCCCTTTTCAAGGAGCTGGCCTGACATGGCCAAGAATGACGACGACCTCATTCGAACCGCAGAGAGCGTAAGCGCTACGTCCGCAGCGGCGGCCCGCATACTTCCGCTGGTCGATCTCACGTCACTCAGCGGCGAGGAGACGGAGGCCGATATCGAGGCGCTGGTCGACCGTGGCATGGCCAAGGGTGTAGCTGCCATCTGTGTTTACCCGCAGTTCGTGGCAGCCTCGCGCCAGCGTCTCGGCACGGACCCAGTCCGTTTGGCTTCGGTGGTCAACTTTCCGGATGGCAGCGACGATATTCTTCGGGCGGTCGAGGAAACGAAAGCGATCATCGCCGACGGTGCTGATGAAATCGATATGGTGGCGCCGCTCGATGCGATCATGGAGGGCGATGTCGGGCTGGTCAGTGAGATGGTCGAGGCGGTGAAGGACGTCGCGGATGGTCGCATGGTCAAGGTGATTCTCGAGACCGGCCGCCTCCAGGACCCGGCCCGCATCACGTCAGCTGCGCGCGCCGCCGTGATGGTCGGCGCCGATATGCTGAAAACCTCCACCGGCAAGGCGCCGACGGGCGCCCGTTTACAAGATGCGGCGGTGCTCCTGGCTGTGCTTGAGGAAGCCGAGGGTCGTGTCGGCCTCAAACTCTCCGGCGGCATTCGCACTGCCAACCAGGCAGCTGGTTATCTGCATCTGATCGAGCATTTCATGACGTCCGGCTGGGTGTCGCCACGGACCGTCCGCTTCGGCGCTTCAAGTCTGCTCGACGATCTGGAGAAGGTGTTGGCCCAGCCGCAAGCCGAAGACGACTGAGGCATCGAGGCGATGTTTCCTCAAGAAGTGATAAGAAAGAAGCGTGACGGTGAGGCGCTCGATCCGGCCGAGATCTCAGCCTTCATCGAAGGCCTGACCGCAGGTGAAGTGACCGATGGCCAGGCCGCCGCCTTCGCCATGGCCGTTTTCTTCAATGGCATGCAGTCCGAGGAAACTATCGCGCTGACGCTCGCCATGCGTGACAGCGGGTCAACCCTGTCCTGGAAGGACCAGGACCTGGATGGGCCGGTGCTGGACAAGCACTCGACCGGCGGTATCGGCGACAAGGTGAGCCTGATCCTGGCGCCCCTGATCGCGGCGATCGGCGGCTATGTCCCGATGATCTCCGGTCGCGGCCTCGGCCACACCGGCGGCACCCTCGACAAACTCGACAGCATCCCCGGCTATACCACCAGGGTCGCCCTGGAGCGGTTACGCTTCGCGGTGCATGAGGCTGGCTGTGCGATCGTCGGGCAGACGGCGGAGTTGGCTCCGGCTGACGGTCGGCTTTATGCAATCCGGGATGTTACGGCGACCGTAGACATTGCGCCGATGATTGTCGCGTCCATTCTATCGAAGAAACTGGCTGCCGGCCTTTCCGGCCTGGTGATGGATGTGAAAGTCGGCTCCGGTGCGTTTTTGCCATCGATCGAAGATGCGCGGTCGCTCGCCAGCGATTTGGTCACGGTTGCTGAGGGCGCGGGACTTCCCTGCCGCGCCGTCCTGACCGACATGAACCAATGCCTCGGCCAGGCCGCAGGCAACGCTCTGGAAGTGTTCGAGGCTATTGAATTCCTCACTGGCAGGTCAAGGGAGCCGCGCCTCGCGGTCGTCACTATTGCGCTTGCGGCTCGGCTTGCGGAGCTTGGTGGTCTTGCCGAGAGCGCCGATGAGGCGAAAGCGACGCTGACCAAGGCGCTGGAGGAGGGCAGGGCAGCGGAGCGTTTCCAGAGGATGGTAACCGCGCTCGGCGGCCCGAGCGATCTGATCGATCATCCAGGAAAACACCTGCCGACGGCGCCGGTCCAGCGTCCGGCCGTCATCGGTGATGGCTTTGTTACCGCGATTGATGCTCGATTGCTTGGCCTTGCCATCATCGAGCTCGGCGGCGGGAGAACGCGGCCTGGCGATGATATCGATCCGTGCGTCGGGCTTTCCGATGTTCTCAGCATTGGTGACAAGGTCGAGAAGGATTGTCCGTTCGCGGTCGTGCATGCGCGCAGTGAGGCGGACGCTGAACGCGCGATCGATCGGCTAAGAGCCGCGGTTA
Organism: Geminicoccaceae bacterium; assembly: GCA_051010395.1. GTDB lineage: Bacteria > Pseudomonadota > Alphaproteobacteria > Geminicoccales > Geminicoccaceae > JANQPX01. The sequence goes on from JBPCVQ010000524.1 coordinate 37,024, forward strand.
CCATCGCCAAGGAAGCCGAGAACTCCAGATCGACACCCATATTGGAGGAAATTTCCTAGTTTAAATAGTTCGCATAATATTTTGAAAATTCACGTTATTTTTCTCTTTCAGTAAAAAATTCGAACCTCTGTGGCATTTTGATGCCCGCTCGTCGGCAAACAGGTTTGAACCCGGATACCTGTTGAAAGGAAGAGCCGATGAAACGGACCGTTGCCACCTTGAGTGCCGTGAGCCTGTTGGGCCTCGCCGTCGCCTGTTCTCCTGCCGAGCACTCGGACAAATCCGTTGCCGAAGCCGAAAAGCCCAAGTCCCCAGACAAACATGCCGCAGAAACACGGCGGCCGTCGGTCGCGCCGACATCGGCATCGGTCGTACCGACATCGCCGTCGGTCGCACCGACATCGCCGTCGGTCGCACCGACCGTGCCGACTGAGGAGCGGCTGGAGCAGGATTTTTCAGCTCTTGTCGATCAGACGCTCCTCTCTCCAAAGGCTGTTCAGCCGCTCTCGACCATGTCGGTGGCTGATGTCGCCTTGGGTCGAGCTCATGCTCCAGGGGCGATTTCGAGTGCGGAGCACTTTCTTTCTCGCCATCTTCCGCAAGCGGAGGATCGCGAGCGCTATGACGACGTCGATCCCAATCCGGTGAAGCTGGTGAGCGCCGAGCCGGTCTCGACCTTCTCGATCGACGTCGACACAGCATCCTACGCCAATGTCAGGCGTTTCCTGGAGGATGGCGCGCTGCCGCCTCTGGACGCGGTGCGGATCGAGGAGATGATCAATTATTTCGATTATCAATATCCGCCGTCCGCTGACGCGGACCAGCCGTTTGCCACTGACGTGGCGCTTTTCACGTCGCCCTGGGATGCTGGCAGCCAGCTTTTGCGCATCGGCATCAAGGGAGTTGAGATCGAGGAGGACGAGCGGCCGCAGGCTAACCTGGTTTTTCTGGTGGACACATCCGGTTCCATGTCGAGCTCGGACAAGTTGCCGCTCCTGCAGCGCTCGCTCGGCATGCTGGTCGATGAGATGCGCCCGGAAGATAAGATCGCGATAGTCGCCTATGCCGGCAGCGCCGGCGTGGTGCTCGAGCCGACGCCGGGCAAAGAAAGAGCCAAGATTATGCGCGCCATCGATGGATTTCAGGCGGGCGGCAGCACGGCAGGCGGCAAGGGAATCGATCTCGCCTACCGGCTGGCGGAAGCCAATTTCGACGAAGGGGCGGTCAACCGCGTGATCCTTGCGACCGACGGTGATTTCAATGTCGGGATCAGCGATCCCGGCCGGCTCGAAGATTTCATCGCCGGCGAGCGCGAGAGCGGTGTCTATCTCTCGATCCTGGGCTTTGGTCGCGGCAATCTGAACGATCATCTCATGCAGAAACTCGCCCAGGCCGGTAGCGGCAATGCCAGCTATATCGACAGCCTGATGGAAGCGAGAAAAGTGCTGGTGGACGAGGCGGGCTCAACCCTGTTTCCGATCGCCGATGACGTGAAGATCCAGATCGAGTTCAATCCGGAAAAGGTCGCCGAATATCGGTTGATCGGCTATGAAACCCGCATGCTCGCGCGAGAAGATTTCAACAACGACCAGGTCGATGCCGGCGAGATCGGCAGCGGTCACACGGTGACCGCGTTATACGAGATCACACCGGTCGACAGTGCTTCTCGCCTGGTCGATGACCTCCGCTACGTAGTGCCGGCGACAGCCGTCAAGCCCGTCGGCGCTGCCGACGCCGACGAAATTGCCTGGCTGCGGCTTCGCTACAAGCGGCCGGGCGAGGATGAGAGCCAGTTGATCGAGCAGCCGGTGATGGCCAATGCTGCGACCGAGTTCGATCAGGCGCCGGAGGAAGCGCGTTTCGCTGCGGCCGTTGCCGCCTTCGGGCAGATCCTTCGTCAGAGCCCGCATATCGAGGATATCGACATGGAAGCGGTTCTGGAGATCGCAAAATCGGCGCGTGGCGACGATCCGTTCGGCTATCGTGCCGAATTCCTCCAGCTGGTCAGACTCGCCAAAAGTGCGCGGGCGCTGATACCGGCGCGCGGATGATCGAGGCAAAGCCAGAGCTCCGGATCGTCCCGACAAAGGCCTCCGACGCCGCAAGGGTTGACGAGGTCCAAGTCGACGAGGTGGCCGCTGCCACCTGGGAGGATGTGGTGCCGCGGCTTCTTCTGCTTGCGATGTCCAGGTTGAGCCGGATGACCTGGCAGGGCAGGCGGGGTTCGGTGCCGCCCGGGGCGGCTGACGCCGAAGATTTCGTCAATGATGCGATCGCCAAGACCTTGTCTGGCGTGCGTGTCTGGCGCGAGGCGAACTGTACACTTTTTCAGCATCTGGCCGGGATCGTGGTCTCGGATATCTCACATGCCGCCACCGCGGCTGAAAATCGCCTGACACTCGCCGACGACGGTCACCAGCCAGGCGGCTGGCCGCCGGATCGTGCGGACGATCGTCCTGGACAGGAGGGAGAGGCGTTGTGGCGTTCGGAACAGCGCCGGCTTCTCGGTTATCTCGCGGCTATCGATCCGATGCTTGGCCGGATGGCTGAGCTGATCCTGGTCGAGGACATCGACGCGTCAGCGGAGCTTGCCAGCCGTCTCGATGTCGCCGTGAGTGATATCGCCAACCTCAGAAAACGCATGAAGCGGGCGACCCGCGCCTTCCTTCTGGCGAATGATGAGGGCGGGTCATGAGGGAGGATCGAAGAGAAATCAAGGCACGCCTGGCGGCTGCACTTGACGATGCCGAGGCGATCGAGAACCGGTCGATCGAGGAGGTGCGGGCGGCGCTTGCGGACCAGGGGATTGATCCCACGGCATCGATCAAGCTTGCGCAGAAACTGGCGCGTCGCAGCGCCGCGGGCGACCCATCGGCCAGGCTCTTGCAACGGATCGAGCGGTCTGAGGCTGATGATGCCGAGATCACTGCCCTCGAAGAGGCTGAGATCGACGAGGTCAGGGCAGCTCTGCCGCTTGGCGTCGGTCGGCCGCAGCACTCCGATCATGCATCATCCGGGCAAGCTGAGGCGAAGGTCGTGCCGATCCGTGCCAGGCGGCGGTTGTCGAGATTGGGCTTAGGGGGCTCGCTGATCGGTATCGCCGCCTCAGTCCTGCTGTTCATCACCGTTCGTCCGGATCGGTTGGAGCAGGCGGATGTTCCTCCGGCCTCGATCGAGGCCAGGCCGCCCGTCGCTCCGGATGCCCAAAGCGCTGATGTGGATATCCTGCCCTCTTCGCAGACCCCGTTGCCGGAGCTTTCCCGGCTTCATGAAAAGGCATCTGCTGGGAATGCGCGAAATTCGGCCGAACTGGCCGATTTTGCCGACGTACCGGAGGCGGGTAACCGAGCCGTCCAAAGTCTCAACGAGAAGCGAGCGCAACCACTTCCTGAAAGCCGGGAACTGGTTCCAAGAGAGGAAGCGGAACTCGATCTGTCATCGGGGATGGCGACGTCGAAGGCGAAGAGACTTCAGGGTCCGCCGCTCCCCGCATCGCGGCCAGAATTCGAGGAAGGCGGGAGCACGGAGACGGCCTTGGCACAAAGATCGGTGCTAGCGCAGCCGATGGCGGCGGACGCCCCAAGTTTGCAGGATCCACCATCTGACCCAGCCGTGCTTTTGGAGCTTCTTGCCGATTTGAAAGCCATCCTGCTGGTTGACGAAGAGAGGGCGCCACCATCCCTTCGAGCGCTCTCGAACCGCCTGCCCGAAGGCCGGCTGGCGGTGAAGCTCAAAGAGGCACAATTGCGGGCTTCCAGCGGGAAGGTGATAGCGCTGGTCGCGTTCGAACGTGATGGTGCGATCGTGGAAGCGGCGCTGGTCGAAACGCCGAGCAACCCAACGGTGCCCGATCCTTCCGCCCAAACGATCACCGGATTTGCAGGCTTCGCCGAGGAGCCTGCAGTGCTCTTTGTTTCGGAGACATCATTCGAGTTGATCGAACTTTCGGCTGGCCGTTGAGCGCCGCCGATCTATTATCCGGCGAAAATCAGCCCAGGTCAGCCCGTGATTGGTGGTAGGTTCGATAGGAATGATTCTCTCTGGGATCATCAAAACCTGGCCGCATACCCTGGGCCTAGGCGAACGCGGAGGGAACCAAATGTGGTGGTCACGCCACTAGAGCCGCTCGCCGCCTTGCATCGGTGAGAAGCGGACGGGCATGATGCGCTTCTGGGTGAGGCGGCCATCGGTGGTGCGGCGGATGACGGTGAGGTCCTGGGCGCCGTCGGCAGGGCCTAGCGGCATGACCAGGCGGCCACCGGGCTTCAGCTGGCGGAGCAGTGGAATGGGGATGTGATCGAGTGATTCCTTGAGGATAATCGCATCGAAAGGTGCGTGTGCCGGCCAGCCTTCATAACCGTCGCCTGCCTGGATCATGACGTTCTTGTCGCTTCGGTCCTTCAGCATGCGTGCGGCTTGATGGGCAAGCGGTTCGATCACCTCGACGCTGTAGACGTCCTTCACCAGGCGGGAGAGCAGCGCCGCGTGATAGCCGGCGCCGGTGCCCGTCTCGAAGACGGTATCATCAGGGTCGAGCTCGGCGAGATGGGTCATCAGAGCGATGAGCAGCGGGGCAGCGAGGTTCTGACCGTGGCCAATCGGCAGGGGGTGGTTGTTATAGGCGTAGGCCTTGATGTCCCCTGGTACGAAATCATGGCGCGGCACCATGCGCATGGCCTCCAGGATCCTTGGATCGATCGTCCGGATGCCGGTCTCGTCACTCAGGAGACGTACTTCCTCCTCGACGATCGTCACCATGTAGTCGCGCGCGATGACGTCCGCCGAGGCTGCGTCGGCTTGGCCACTTTGTTCGGCGGAAGCTTCCGTAGCTGTAAGCAGCATGGGCAACACCAAGCCGACGAGGATGGCGATGAGCTTGTGCTTTTGGCGATCTCGGATCGTGGATCGTTCGGGCATGGCCTGACCTCCCCGTCGACTGCGCGCTCACTCCCCTAAGGTAGGTGCGTGAGGTCAATGTCGGCAAGGTGTCGATGCTGCAACTGTGCCGCTGATGGTCTCGGAGCCTCATCGGTTCCGATTTTCCGTGAGAATGCCACACAGTCCTTCACATGATTTTTTTGTCGCGGTTGATCTTACCACTTCGCCAGGGGCTGGGAGCAAAACCGGCATGGGCCGGCAGTTGACGACGATTGTTGAAGCGACGGTAAAATCCTTCCAACCAAAGGAAGCCGGCGAATTTGGGCTCAGTCGATAGCGACGTCGCCAGCCATTTGGCCAGGCTCAGTTCCAGCGAAACAAAAAGCGTGGCAAAATCAATAGTGGCGGCGGTTTGGTCGTGGATGGTAATATCGGCGGAGGTCATTAATTGTCTCATCGATGAGTGGATCGACAACCAACGCCTGCACCAGACCAGGCACCACTCACCTCACAGGTTCTTAAGAGAGTGGCGACCTTCGCCGATGTCTTTTGACGATTGTTTAGGATTGTCTATGCTCTTTCAACAACCCGCGATATTCTCAGCCCGTCCGCACGAGGCCTGAACGTTGGCCGACCGCGAGCAAGAAGTCGATTGTCTGCAACCGACATTGTCGAATGTCTCTCTTTGGACCGGCTTGCAACGAGCCTTCGAACCCTATTGGCGAGGGCTCCTGCACATGCTGGACGACGGCGGTACGCTGCTTGCCGGACACATCGCCTTTGCCGGCATGTTCGCGCTGTTCCCGTTCATCATCTTTCTGACTACGCTGGCAGGCGAGGTGGGGCAGAGCGCAGCGGCACAGGATTTTGTCGAACTCGGCCTCGGTGCTTTGCCGGACGAAGTACGCCGGGCGATCGAGCCTGCGGTGCGCGAGGTGCTCAGAGGTGGCCGCCAAGGCCTGATGACGCTTAGCATCATTGCCTCGCTCTGGGCCGTGTCGTCAGCATTCGAAGCGGCGCGCTATGCACTCAACCTCGCCTATGAGGTCAAGCAGACCCGGGCGATCTGGTGGCAGCGCCTGCAGAGCTTGTTGATGGTCCTCCTGTTCGCTGTTGGCATCATCATCGTCATGATGACGGTGGTTGCCGCTCCGATCGTCTGGACCTTGGTTGATCTTTTCGATTTCGCTCCGATCGAGTGGCGCCTGCGCTACGGAGCCATTCGCCTGATATTCTCGTCGACCCTGCTCCTTGCCCTGCTTTTGCCACTTTATATCTGGCTGCCCAACCGCCGACTAAGCGCTCTCGACGTGCTGCCGGGCGCTGTGCTCGCCGTGCTGATGCTGATCGTCGGCGCCAGCGCCTATTCCTGGTATCTACTTAATCTCGGCCGCTTTACTGTGACCTATGGCAGCCTCGGCGGGGTCGTCGCAACCCTGCTGTTTCTCTACATCTCAGCCCTCATTTTCATTTTCGGTGCCGAGGTCAACGCGGCAAGGCTGCGGCTGCGTAAGCAGATGTCGACGGCGCTGGAACCATAAGCTCGTCGAACGGTAATCGATTGCCCTGATCCTGTCGGTTTGTCACTGGCCGCCACCCAGCTTCCCCTACCAGCCCGTTGACCAAGTCTGCCTTAGGTGTTGGTTTGACAGCCATTTATCCACGCTGCACGATCGCCCTTCGCTGCCGCCGAGGCGCGAACGTGCCGGATCATTCCTGGCTGTCGAAAACGCTTGCGCCTGCCGCTGGAAGGGCACGAGGCAGTGTTCGCCTGGGTGTTGATGCGTCTGGGCGAGCAGGGGCTGGACAAGGCGAGATCGGGCAAGAGGCTTGCCAACGAGGACTGGGCAAGCTTGATTTCGATGAGGCAAAGAAGCTTCCCAACCTTGCTCTTGAGGCTTATCGGGAGATACTCAGCGCGCTCCAACGTGGGGAGTGCTGAGACATTAAGCTGTATGATGGCTTTGGTCCGCCTTTTTGCCTGTCGGGCCAACATCGCTTGAGTCTGTATCCTGAACGAGCGTTGCGGCAGAAAAATGGCGGATAGCCTCCGGCTCGCGCGATCTCTCGCCGGACCTTCCCGCGGATCTCCAAATGAGGCCAAGCCGCTGCCCGTAGAAGATCATGCCGGCCGGAAGTTAAATTGACGATCCGCCATGAAATTGTAAAGACAGGTCAACAATGTGTTTCCTTGGCAGGCATTCCCTTGGCCTAGAATAAAGCGTCAATTACCCAAAAATTAACAAAACCTTGGGGTAAATTTTAAGATCAGACAGCATGAAGGAAGAAGGATTTGGTGACGCTAAGCACAGTATTGGGCTTCTATCGATCTGATCGAGCTTTGTCTAAGAAGCTCAAAATAACTCTTCTAGTGTTTCGCCTCGCTGTGCGAATGGCGATATCTGTCGGGCGAAACAAGTATTCACGGAGCAGTAAGAGCCTGCGACGGTTCTACCTGATATCATCCAATTCTATCGCCCTCTTTCTGAAGAGAACACGGATCACCTTCTTAGCGAGGTTTCCGAGACGAATTGCTCTTCGAGACATTCGGTCCGGTTTTAGGATCAGTTTCGACGTAGGTCTCTTTGCGCGGCGCGGCGCGGCAGTTCTGCACCCCGCGCTGTTTTTTGGGGCTGTAGCCCTTCTAGTCATACTGGCATCGATATCCCCAAATCCAAAGAAGATCGATGGGTCTCCAGTCGTAGAGCCGGCGGCGTCGAAGAAGGACTCCAGGCGCCCTAGCGCCGAATTCAGCATCTCTCTGCCTCCACTGACGCCAGGTCTTCCGGATAAGCGTTTGACAGTGATGTAAAGCGAGGAATGTGCTCGCCCGGTCGAACGAAATGCATCTCGATCTGCGCGTCTTTGGATATGGGGGCTCGTCAACTTGATGGTGTCAGCCTGAAAAACGCGCTTTCGGCCCGACTAATGCGGCGGTGAGATCGTTAGTGAAGGCGAGATGTCGATCTCGCTCTCCCATCAAGAATGAGGCACTTAATTGGGGTCTTTCTCACTTTGTGTGGAGATCGACGCCAAGGCTTGGCAACATCCTTGCCCGCAAGAGTTCTGCGCCGGCTCGGCCGTACATGGCACGTTTGAGGCGATCAAACAGGACTGCGTCACTCTCCTTCTTCCAATATAGAGCTCGTTTCGCCTCAACGGCTGGGGCAGGGTATCAACTTGCCGATCATCGACCGGATTGAGACGATGTCGATTATCGTCTGGGAAGGCCGAACGTGACCCTCATGGTCTTAGCCTGCCTCTGGCTTCGATGTGTCAGGCTGCTTCGTCAAGCGACTCTTATCGTCCAATAGGATCTGGTCGATCCCCAACTGACGAGAAGCCAATTCCGTGATCCAATGTCGCTCTGTTTCCTATAGGGATGTGCAACACCAGGAGTTCGGCATGGAGGCCAGGCGTTGATCAACTCTCGGCGGCGCGATTAAGTTTCTGTTCCCGATCACAGTAGGGGGGACGATGGATGACCGTGAAATGCTCGACCAGAAAGTCGACGAAAATGCGGACTTTATTGGCTAGATATTGTTTGTGTGGATAGATCGTGTAAATGCCGAGGGGCGGTAACGTGATGTCGGTGAGCAGACGGACCAGCCTGCCATCGGCGATCTCTTTCGTGCACATGAAGCTAGGCAGACGGGCAATGCCGAGCCCCTCGACGGCAGCTTTCAGCACTGCCTCTCCCTTGTTGACCGTCAAGTTGCCGCTGATACAGATCTGTTGGCAATTGCCCTCGGTATCGATCATCGTCCAGATCTTGGGTTTAGGGCTCAGGCTGTAGATAATGCAGTTGTGATCAACGACTTCGTCCGGTGTCTTTGGGTAGCCATGCACGGCGATATAGCGCGGCGCAGCGACCACGAACCGCTCGCTTGTGGCAATGCGCCTGGCCACGAGAGACGAGTCCTGGAGCTCCGGCGTCACCCGGATAACGACGTCATAACCGGCATCAATGACATCGACGAAATGATCGCTGTAGTCGATCTCGACATTCAGATCCGGATAGCGCTCCATGAAGGCTGGGAGAATGCGGTTCAGCTGCATCTGGCCAAAGCTTACTGGGGCACTGATCCTAACCGTTCCATGAGGCACTGACTGCAGATGCGTGGTAGCAAGCTCGGCCGCTTCGGCTTCGGCAAGAATGCGCTTGCAATGCTCATTGAAGATCCGCCCTTCTTCGGTCAGCGCCAGACGGCGCGTCGTTCGATAGAGGAGCCGGACGCCCAGCCATTCCTCGAGTATCGAAACAGCCTTGCTGATCGCCGATCTGGACAGATCGAGTTCATCGGCTGCTGCCGTGAAGCTTCCGGCAGCGACGACATGAGCAAATACCGCCATCCTGAATAGATTGTCTATTCGCTTGGTATTGCTCGTGATCGGCGTTTCCGTTTTGCTCATGTGCCGCAAGAATCATGGACTATTTGATTGGCCCAACAATTCTTCTCCCTCTGCTGAATTGAACGCTGTGACGAGAGTTCAAAGTCGACCAGTCTTTGCGACCAACTGGGGCTTGCATTCGTTCCGTGTTTCGTGACGTCGATCCTGGCGAGATGTCCGTAATTGACTCCGCGGATCTCACAAGGCTGCATCGGCATCCTCTTCGAGGCGTGGGGCCGTTTCGACACCATAGACCCTTTTGTGCCCGGAGGCATATGAACAGCTACCGGATACACGCAGAAATTCACAGGACGTTGATGCGACGGTGATAGACGGATCTCCCTATTTATGGATGCTCCTACATTCAAATAGATGATTGTGCGACCTCGGTATATTGGTGTGCTCGCCTAGGCAGAGACACCAATTGACAGAGATTCCATCGGATGCTGCTACTAGGGTTCCGAGGGTTTTCGGTTCATGGTTGTGATTCTTGATTGGGTGGCTCTCTGGGAAAGTCGGATTGGCCATAAGTGGTGTAAGCGATCTAGAAGTGGAGAACAAATGGCAGGAGCCGAGTTCGGGACATCAAGCTGAGGTTATCTTATCTGGAGCTACGAGGCGAAGTCCTGGCGTTTCTCCATCTCATGGTTTGACTACTTCATTTGCTTCGTACGTGGGAGTACAGGTGGGTCTGCAATCAAAATGTTACCTCCCTCGCCAAATGAATTGCCCGATGTGGTCATGCTGCTAGCTGGCAGGCCATGACACCCTCGCAACTACTATGGAGATGCATGACGTCTTTGGAGATCCTTCAGGTTTCCGAACATTCCCGATCAGTTTGCTTCGGACGATATGTCGGTTGGATATCGTCAAACCCTAAAGCTTCATTGCTCTTGTGTAGAAATGACTTGGCTAAAACATAGCCCCAGAACAGGTGGAGAAACGTAGTGAATATGGATGACTTCACCGAAACACTGCTTGAATCCATCGGCGTGGGTTTGGCAATCATCGACCCATCCACCGACAACATTCTCTTCAGCAATCGCCTGTTTGCCACCTGGTTTCCTAAGAAGAGCAATGAGAATCAAACGCTTGGACAAATTTTCAATCGACAGGACCTCGACAATTTGGCAGCGCAGGTCACCGAAGATCAACAATTGAATATCGAAATTCCGATCAAGATCAAGCGTCGACCAATAACCCTGGAATGCCAATTCTATCGACATAATCACAACAACCAAGATGTCGTCGTCGTTGAATGTAAAAATATTTCAAAGACAAAAGAACTGGAATATATGGTCGAATCTTATGCAAAATTGCTTGAGACTCAAAATAGAAAGCTAAATCGGGAAAAAATACTCAAAGAAACAATCTTGGAATCTGCTCAGGACTGCATCGTATCGATCGATCTTCATGGCAATATTATCGAATGGAATGCTGCAGCAGAACGAACGTTCGGCTATCTGCGAGATGATGTACTGGGCAAACCGATGACCGACCTCATCATTCCCTATCATCTGCGCCAAAGGCATATGTCCAGCTTTGAACGCTACTGTCAGAACAAAGACGAAAATATCCTAAGCAAGCGGCTCGAGCTTAGCGCCATCCGTGCTAATGGGGACGAGTTCCCGATCGAACTTACCATAACCTCGCAGCTTATGGGCTCCAGTCGCATCATCACCGGATTCATCCGAGATATTACTGATGTCAAAGAATCCGAGAGGCAGCTTCTTCAGGCTCAGAAAATTGAAGCGCTGGGGCAGCTGACGGGTGGTGTAGCCCACGACTTCAACAATATCCTGGCGGTCATCAAGCTGAATGCGGAGATGCTCGTCGGCGAACTTGCAGATTATTGCCCTCTCACGCAGGAGATCCTGCGAGCGGCTGCGCGGGGCACGGAGATGACCGAGCGATTGCTGACATTCTCTCGGGAGAAAACTCTTCATTCAACAACGATAAGCCTGAAGCATCTCGTTCGAGAGATGATGACGTTACTTCAGCGGACTCTCGGTGAAACGATAGAAATCGCTACGGAAATGCAGCCAGGCCTTTGGAATACCCTCGCCGATCCGGGCCAGCTGGAGAGCGCACTTTTAAATCTCGCGATCAATGCGCGCGATGCCATGCCCAATGGCGGCAAGCTGACGATCACCTGCACCAACATCCATCTGAATGAGAAAGACGCCGCCAAGCATCCGGAAGCGTCCGCCGGAGACTTCACGGTGCTGGCCGTCACCGACAATGGCTCGGGCATGTCTCCTGAAGTCAGGAATCGTATTTTCGAACCTTTCTTCACCACCAAGGAAGTCGGTAAGGGAAGCGGTCTCGGACTCCCGGTAATCCATGGGTTCGTCAAGCAATCGGGCGGACATGTCACAATTGAAAGCGAGGACGGCAAGGGAACGGCGGCCAAACTCTATCTCCCACGTGACAAGGTCAATCGAACCGAGGCCACGGCCAGCGGCCAGACAGAAGCCCTGATGCAGGGAAATGGCGAGTCGATTCTGGTGATCGAGGATGATGCCGCCTTCCGCAATGCCGTGTCCTATCTGTTGAGGACATTGGGCTACTCGGTGATCTCGGCAGGGGATGCTGCGAGTGCCTGGACGGCTCTGGAGGAGGCGAAAAACATCGATCTTGTCTTGTCCGATGTTATCCTACCGGGAGGGACAAGCGGGCCTGAGTTCTTCAAGAGAGTTAACAAGAAATGCCCGAAGCTGAAGGCGATCTTCATGTCCGGATACACGGCCGGCATAGCCGAGCATGACGAAATGCTCGATTTAGGCAGCAAGCTTCTCACCAAACCCATAGCAAGCCAGGAACTCGCACAAGCCATTCATCATGCTGTAAGCGAAGAATAGTTAGAAGTACCTGGTTGCGTTGACTGGCCAGGCCCTGGAGAGAGAAGCTTTCAAGACATACGGTCCGATGCACCAAATCCCCTATATGCACGAAATGAGGTCAGATTCGTGCTAGTTGATTGCATGGTCTACGCGGAACGATGCCAATTTGTTCGTTGCATGGGAGGAAATAAAAGATGTCCAGTATGTTCGAACGCTATGGTGGTTTCACCAGCGTCAGTAATATCGTCACCAAGTTTTACAATAAGGTGCTCGATTCAGATACCATAGGTCCATATTTCGACGACGTTGATATGAAATCACTCATCGATCATCAAATAAAGTTTGTCGCTCAGGTGATGGGTGGTCCCGCGGAATACAATAACGACGTTTTACAGCGTGTCCACGCCGATATGAAAATCGACAGAGAAGTCTATGACGAGGCCAAAGCCCTCCTGAGAGAATCCCTGGAAGAATTCGGCGTTGAGCCTTCGGATGTCGAGATCGTTCTTGACGATATCGAAGGTCGCTCGTCTTTTATTATCTCGTCTTGATGCTTCTTTCCCACGGATGGCACTAATGACGAGAGCAAGCCAATGGTCCCATGAATGAGGATCGCAAATGGACTCGGAGCCTCGTTTGCGTCTCATTCACTGAGGAGGTGCCCTGAGCAGCCCTATCAGACAGGTCCGGTGTGATTGTTAGTGCCTTGTTGGCCTTTGCTCCAGTGGGACGATGGTTTCAGGTGCTGGAGGTCTGTATCCCAAGGGGCTGTGAGGCCGCTTGGTGTTGTCGTGTTTGCGCCAGCCTTCGATGATGATCTGAGCCTCTTTCAGTGAATAGAAGATCTCTCCATCGAGCAGCTCGTCTCGCAGCCGGGCATTGAAGCTCTCGACGTAGCCGTTCTCCCAAGGACTTCCTGGCTCGATGAAGGCGGGCGGCCCACGCAGGATGAAGAGGTCGGTCAGGACATCGATCACGTCGGTCGAGTTCAGCTTTCGCTTCACCCGGATCGTCAGGCATTCTCGGCTGAACTCGTCCAGAATGTTCAATGTGCTGAAAGCTCGCCCATCGTCTGTCCGACCCATCATCAGTCTTTTGGGGCACGAAGTCATACGACCAGACATGGTTCCGATAGCCTGGCCGCAGACGAACGCAGGATCCGTCATTCAGCCAGAGCCGGCCTTTCTTCGGTTGCCTGGAAGGCACCTTCAGCCCCTCGCGCCGCCATAGCCGTTCGATCCGGCCATCGCTGACCTGCCATCCCGCATCTCTCAACAGAGCTGCGATCCGCCGATAGCCGTAGCGACCATATTGCCGAGCCAACTCGATCATATCAGCCACCAGCCGGTCTTCGTCAGCTCGTCCGCGTGGGCGATATCGTTGCGTGGAACGATGCTGGCCCAGCACATGGCAAACCCGCCTCTCCGCAACACGAAACTGACAGCGAACCTGGTCGATGCAGGCACGGCGGCGCGACGGGCTCAGAAGTTTCCCCGTGCC
>JBPCVQ010000525.1:0-10297 GCA_051010395.1 Geminicoccaceae bacterium
GTCGCTTATCCCTTTAGCTCCGCTGGATCAACATTTGGTATGAAGCATGGTCACGTTTGACGGCGATGCCGAGGAGTGAGGCGAAGGCCGCTTGTGGTGTTTTTCGTCGATTGAAGCGGAACACGAACTCATCGAGATAGCGCTGCAGATGGGTTTCGCGGAGACCGTGATAGACGCCCATGGCCCAGCGTTTGGCGTTGCCGAAAACCCGGTGGATCCAGGGCAATAGGACATGCGCCGCCATCGGGCCTACGACTTTCGGCTCGTGCTTCACCTCCTTCAGCTTGAGATAGCCCGACCAGCCATCGCTGATCGCCGTGCTGCCCGGCACAAGGCTGGTGTGGACAAAAGCGCCGAGTGTCTTGGCCGAATAGTCACCGATAACCTTGAGCCGGAGGCGGCCAGGCGCCTTCTCGTGGATCTCGACAGCGCCTGCGATCATCATCTTGCCTTCATGCGATCGGCCGGGTTTCGGGTTGATTGGCGTGTCCTTCGTGCGAAAAGGCATGCTGGTTTCGTCCACCTCCACCAAGCCGGAGAGTGGCGACCGGTCCGGAGCGATCATGGCACGACGCAACTTCTGCAACAGCAACCATGCGGTCTTGTAAGATCCAAGACCGAGCTGCAGCCAAAGCTGACGGGCTGAAATGCCGTTCCTGTGGGTGGCCACCAACCAAGCCGCCAGGAACCAGACTCTCAACGGCAGGTGACTGCCATGAAGCACTGTGCCGGCGGTGACGGAAGTCTGTTTGCGGCACCCGGCACACTGATAAGTCAGCACGCCGCGTTCGAGTTCGAAACCCTTGCCATGACCACAGGCCGGACAGGTAAAGCCATCCGGCCAGCGCTTCGCCGACAGCCAGCGTGCGCAGGCTTCGTCATCGGGAAAACTGGCTTCAAACTCGCGCAATGAACTCGGATAATCGCTCATCTTGGCATCCTTTAAACATGATGCCGAATTCTACATCTTGAACCTGCTGATCGAAAGGGATAAGCGACTTGTAAAATATTGCTCTTTCAAAATCAAAAAGCGCTAAGAAATATAGAAAAACCGACGCAATTGCTGCAACAAGCAGGTCGTCTGTATTTATATCATTGCCAATGGTATAAGCCAGTATTGCAAAAGAGATTGTGACAGAGACATTGGCCCTTGATGTTGCTCTTTGAAGACCGCTTTGACTATCATCGTGCAATTGTTTGTATTCTTCGAGGAGTGCGTCAAACAACATTCTAATTTCGGACTGTTCTGAAGGATAGTTCTCCGTTGAGTGGACTTCCTGGTCACCCATCGAACGTAATCTCCTTTCAGCCGAACTCGAACCAAGCGTTTCAATTGAATCAAAGCTGAACCAGAATTCCACCGATAGTTAGTTGTGTCGATAGGATTAGAGCCTATGAGGCGAACTAATCTTGCCGCGAAAAGCTAGCGTCTCTTTATGGCACGACCTCGCCAAAGAGCTTGCGGCAGAAAACCGCCTGAAAGCGTGAACGCCAAGCCAAATTTTGCTGCAGAGGCCGCTTTGGGGCGGATAGCCCGCACCCGGTGATGGTGCTTCAATAAATCGTTTTTGACCCGAAATGGTTATCGTAGCCAAACATGTTGGTGATCGAAAAAGGGCCTCATGCAGACATTTCCTAGGAAACCTGCATTCAGAATTGCGTCCGCAACCACTCGGCGAATGCTTCGGCGGCCGGTGTGACTTTCTTATGCGGCTCAGCCCGTGATAGAAAATAGGACTGTCCCAGTGCGACCGGATCTCCTGTGATTCGTATGGCGCGGCCCGTCCGCAGGGCTTGCTTTGCAAATCTTTCCAGAACGATCGCGCAGCCGAGTTCGGCGGCAACCATCTCAGTGGCGGCAACGGATGTGTCCGCGGTTAGGCGAACCGAGGAGACATCATACGACAGGCCAAACGCAGAAAGATATCGCGCCCAATGGTCGTCGAACCCAAGGATATGGATCGGGTTGAGGTGCAACAGATCCCGCGGTGTCCTTACACTTGCGGCAGCTGTTGTCCCACAAATGGGCAGGATGAACTCGTCCGAGAGCTTTTTCTGATGAGGTCTCGCATGCTCTTGCGGGGCGAGAATGATGTCGATGTCACGCGGTTGATGATCAGTCTTGCTGTCCCAGAGTGACGTGACCAGTTTGATCCCGACATCCGGATGCTGCACTTGAAATGCCCCCAGCCTTGGAGAGATCCAGACGATGAACGCCATCGAGGCGCGCACGACAACCGTGCTTTTCAGGTTCGGGCCGAACAACCCATAGGTCGACATCTCGATGGTCTCAAGCGCTTCCCGGACGGATATGAGATAGGCCTTGCCGACATCCGTGAGCTGCAGACTCTTCGGGCGGCGGACAAACAATGTCTGGCCCAATTTCAGCTCCAACGACTTGATATGCTGACTGACGGCTGTCTGGGTCAGGCCAAGCTCCCGGCTGGCCGTGGTGAAACTCAAGAGGCGTGCCGCTGCCTCAAAGCTACGCAGCCAGTTCAGATTGAGATGATGACGCATGGTGGCATTCAAAAGTTTTTTATGTTCATGGGCGAATAATATTTCATTTTATTTGCCCATGCTCCACTCGCATAATGATGTCTGAAATCAATCAGACGTCGCCGGACCTCTGAAACATGATCATCGGGGAGGGCAAGCCATGACTGGAAGAGCAAGGCTGTCAACTGCCGACACGGCACTCGAACTCGTGGATCTGGAGCGATATCCCATCCATGATCTGGACGATGGTGCCGGTGCAGGCTTTCTCGAAGCGTGCCAGCAGAGCATGGAAGTGAATGGATGGTGCAATCTGGATGGCTTCATCCGTCCCGATGCGCTGGCCAGATTGGCGATCGAGTCCACCCGTCTGTTGCCGACCGCCGAAGTCCTCACCATCAAGCGGAACATCTATCAGGGCGCGATTGATTCCTCCTTGCCCGAGGACGATCCGCGCCGCCGCGAATTCATGCATGTCGCGGTTCAGCTCGCTGATGATCAGATCCCAGGCGATACGCTGATCAAGCAGCTCTACCACTCCGACATCCTCACGGAATTCGTGCGCCGTGCGCAAATGAAGCCGCGGCTTTATCGCTGCGCCGATGAGTTTCAGGCGCTCAATATCGTGGCGCTGCAGCCGGAGAGCTGGCACGCCTGGCATTATGATACCACCGAATGCACGGTGACGTTGCTGCTTCAGGCCGCCGAGAGCGGGGGCGAATTCACCTTCCTGCCTAACTCACGCGACGATGACGCGGAAGATCGTGAGGCCGTTGACCGGCTGCTCGCCGGAGATCTTTCTGAGGCCAGGACATTTTCTCGAGGCGCCGGCACATTCACGCTGTTTCGTGGAGGGTATTCGCTGCATGGGGTGACCAAGGTCGAAGGCGGCTGCCCGCGCATTACCGCGATATTGACCTATGACGAGCAGCCGGGTCGGGTAATTGCCGATGACATCAATATCCGTATCTATGGCGAGCGCGTGAAGACAATATTGGCGGCCAAAAAGCCGTTGCACGCTGAGCATGTATAGCAGCGGGAATGCGGACTCATGAAAACGGCGCTGTTGGTCATTGATGTGCAAATGGCTCTGGCCCACGACGACTCCGACGGAGTTCCAAGATCCTGTCCGGAAGCTGAGCAAAATATTGCTGCCTTGCTGGCTGCGTTTCGCAAGCGTGAAGACATGATCATTCATCTTCATCACCATGCGCTCGATCCGGATGATCCCTTCCACCCCGATGCGCCGGGTTCCGCCGTACAGCAGGTCGCAGAACCTGTCGACGGCGAAACCGTCGTGATCAAACATGGCAGCAGCGGCTTTGTCGGCACGTCGCTGGAGGCTGACTTGCGTGAAGCGGGGATTGGCCGTTTGGTGCTTTGTGGCGCAACGGCCAATCACTGCGTGGAGTCGACCACGCGCATGGCGAGGGACCTTAACTTTGAGCCGCTTTACGTGTCCGATGCGGTTTGGGCCTATGGCGCCGTCGGACCGGATGGCACGGAGCATAGTCCGGATGAAATTCACTCGGTGACATTGAGCAACCTCCAGGGCGAATTCGCCACCGTTCTGTCCGTTTCAGAGGTTCTCGACCGTCTCGCCGGTTAACAAGAAGGAGGACGGCATAGTTGAAGATCTGAGCCATGACTTTCGAGGCAGGACAATTCCACCTGGCCGCCAAGTCGACATGGAGGAAGGAAAACAACGATGCGTATAGGGTTCGTAGGTCTTGGTACGATGGGTGGTGCGGCATCCCTCAATCTCATCCGGGGAGGCCATCAACTTGTCGTATGTGATCTGGACCGCGAGCGTGGTGCAGAGCATATGAAGCTTGGCGCCATCTGGGCGGATACGCCAGGCGACGCTGCCAAAGATGTGGATATAGTTTTCACCATGGTTTTCGGCCCCAAACAGATCGAGAACGTGGTGCATGGTGAAAACGGCCTTCTTTCAGCGCTTGGGCCCGGCCAGGTCTGGGTTGATATGACGACCAATCATCCTGAATTGGCCCGGAGTCTCGCAAATGACGTTTCGCGGGTCGGGGCAGAGGCTATCGATGCGCCTGTGACGGGGGCCGTCGATGGGGCCCGCAACGGCAAAATGACCCAATTCGCTGGCGGTGATGAGACGGCTGTGGAGCGCATCCGTCCGATCATGGAACTGATGGGACCCCTTCACTATATGGGTCCGTCCGGAAGCGGTTCGGTCACGAAACTGGCCAGTAACCAGTTATGGGCGATACATGCGACCGCGATGGGGGAAGCCCTCGTGATGGCATTCAAATCCGGGGTCGAACTGCCGCGCGCATGGGAGGCACTTAAAATTGGCGCGGGCGATAGTTGGTGCATGCATCACGATGCACCCTCCGTCTTTGCCGGTCATTACGATCCTTCGTTCTCGCTGGATCTGTGCGAAAAAGACCTGGGACTCATTGTCGAAGCTTGCGACATTGCTGAGACTGAAGCACCCATAACACGTTTAGTGCGCGATCGATTCGACCTGGCGAAAAATAGATATGGAGGCGAAAAGGGCGAGCTTCATGTCGTGAAGCTAGAAGAAGATGCTGCTGGCGTCTCTCTGCGGATGGATGGAGACTGGGTTCCACATTGGGAGAAGTAAGACGAACGCCGGATACACGATGGGAGTGATTCGCGCTGTCATTTCCGCTCCTTTCTTCACGATTGCCTTTCTGCTCGATGTCAGTTCATTCCGAAAGTCTTCCTCGGCCTCTTTAAGTGTTCGATAGAAATCCGCGGAGGTTTCAACCTCAAACGTAGCTGCCAGCATCACCAATCCAGTAATGGTGGATAGCGCTCAGGCCGTTGTCGTCCCTTGGGTTGTTTTAGCAAGGCACTAACGCAAGCGTGCTGATCGAGCTCAGCCGCTTGAGGGCTTGAAATACCGTACGCAGTGCCTGGCCTTTGCGCATTTTCCGGGTCGAGAGGACGATATCCTCGACGATCACGTCTCGCTCGACGAAATGCTCGGTCCCGTCCAGCGTGGTGTCTTCGGGCGATTTACCAAGGGCGATCGGTCAGGGTTGCAAGCGCATAGTGGAGCTATCGCTTATGATCACGCGTTCGTCGACGAGCAGCTGAGCGCCGACAGCGAGCCGAGATCCCGCCAGCCATAGGCGATCTCTCGCATCACGAGATCGTCGCTTCGCCGCTCCTCGCGTTCGCCGACGATCGCTGCACCCATAGCCTCATAGAAGCGACGCGCGGGGTCGTTCTCCCGAAGCACCCAAAGAGCAGCGCCGCAATAGCCGCCGGTGAGCATGGCGACCGCCGTGGTGGTCATCAGCCGCCGGCCGATGCCTTGCCGTTTGGCGTGATCCAGCAGATAGATCGTCTCGAACTCGCCATCGAAGCCCGCAGCCCCAAGCTCGGCATCGCGCTGCCGCCCGAAGGAGCTGAAACCAACGGCTTCGTCATGGGCATCGACGGCGATGAAGGCCGCCGTACCGCCCGGATTGTTCGTCCCATCCAGCAGACCGCGCCACCAGGTAGCGCGGCGCTCGACCGAAAGCCTGTCGAGCAGCGTTTTCGGCAGCAGCCCTGCATAGGTCTCTCGCCACGCCTGGACGTGGATCTCGGCGATGGCTCGGGCATCCGCAATCATGGCCGGTCTGATGGCTATCGTCGTCATGGCGGCCTCATTTCGCCGGTGCTAAGTCGTCAGTGTTTTTTTCAAAGGGGCCGCCCCGGCACCAAGCGGTTTCAGCGTCCAGTCGGCACCATTTTCGAAACCCAGGCGGCGGTAAAAACCCTCTGCTTCGGGTTCGGCGAAGACCCTGATCAACCGTCGTTCGTTGGTGCGCACGAAGGCCTCGCCTTCGAGAAGCATCCTTCGGCCGATGCCCTGTCCGCGTCGCCGCTCCTCTATCGCAACGAGATGGAGCGAGGCTTCGGTCGCCGAGAGCCACCTGATCTGAAGGCAGCCCAACATTTCGTCTGCCGATACCATCCCGAAATGGAAGACGTCCTTCGTCCAGTTATCAGGAAAATCCGGGTCGTAGGTAAGATCGGGCAAGTAGCGCTCGAACAGGTTTCGGCGAAGCCGATGATAGACGGACCATTGGCTTTCCGTGCAAGGACGTCGGAGAAGCAGGCGCTCGGCGGCATCCTTCGGCCACAAGACATCGAAGCGCTCGAACAGCACCTCGAGATCCTCCGAAAAGCGGATGCTGATCCGCCGGCAGCTTCTCCGGAAGCAATCGAGATGCGCCTCTCGCCACCAGGCGAGGCTTCGATCACCTTCGCCTTCATCCCAGGCGAAGGCCTCATCCACCTTACGGAAGGGCGCTCGTCGTATTTCCAAAGTACGGATCACGAGGCGCGGTTCGCCGCCGCCATCGACGACGGTCCAAAGATCACCTTCCTCAGGCAGTTTGTCGCCATCGGCTTCCATCTCCGCAACCAGGCCGGCCGTTGCCCGCTTGGTGCCGTTCAGCATCTCGTCGACGAGATCGCTTGCAAGCTCGGCCGTATCGCCGAAGTGGAAATGGCCGGCAGGTTTGGCCTGCTTCAGTCCAAGACCGTCCGTGGCTTCTTGCCAAAATGCCTTGAGAACAGACGGATCGGGTTCGACAATCATCGCATGATCCAAAGGCTTGAGGGCTATGGTCTCGATGACGTTCGCCTGCCGACATCATAGCCTGGTCCATAGACGATGCTTCGATGCTCGAGACTGTTTGCGAGACGATGCATCTGCTCCTGGAGCCTACAATGCTTTTCATCATCGGCGGCGCCAGCGGTTCTGGCAAGACGAGCTGTCTTCCGGGCGTGCCCGTCTATTCCCGAAATCGACGGTCTCGCCTATTGCCTGCTCGATTGCGCCGACCCAGTGCGGATCGCACGTATTCGTTCGCGAGAGCAAGGACAAGACTCTGTCGGCCAGGAGACGCTGAACTGGGCGGCCTGGCTTCGGATGCATGCCGTCATCCGACCTGGCGTCCCGACGTCATTCAAGAGGGTGTCAGCGCAAGTTCAGATCTATACTTTGGTCGCTGGGAGAGCTGGGAAAAAAGGGGATCCCCGCTGGCGAGTGACTTGCATCGACAACAGCGATGGCAAGGGACCTAATGACTCTTGCTCACTTCATAGCCTAGAAGTTGGTCAAAAGCATAGTCATCATCCGTCCAAGATTTCCAGTAGTCTTGAAGGAACTGCTCAAGCCTACTTTGATCGAATTCAAACTCACCAAACAGGACATCAAAAACCTTTACTGGCCCAATATCACTTGTCACCAGCGTCACGGCATGCGCTAGACCATCAGGAAGCGTAGGCTTGAGTTTGTAGAGACAGTTGCTTTTAACAGATCCTATGAGCTTCGTGATGCCGTAGGGTGAACAAGGTTGGGCGATCTCGAATGCATAGTTGAATTTTAGCTGTGACACTCGACACATTGCCTCAAGATATTCACCATAATGCTGTGGCCACCACAATCGTTCAGGGATGTAGTCGATCGTCTCCATATGCAAGAATTGTGTGCTTGCCACATCTTCTAAGTTGGTCTCAAGTTGGCTCATACGCTCAAGCGGTGATTCACCGGGGTGGGTGAGCAGCCTCCGGCACCATTGGATTGACGCACCTAGGCACATCCCATCTCTTATGGCTGGCTCCCGCTTGTAAAGTGATGAGTTAAGAAAACGGGGCGAATCAAGATGAGATTCTTGATCGATTTTTATGAGATCCCACGTTTTCCATTTGCTTTTCTGAGGCATCATTGTGAAACACTCTTTGTGTCAACAAGGGAGAATACATAGGGTTCCGGTGCGTTTGGCGCCACTCACTATTCGTTGAACGTCCATTCAATTGCCATAACCGGACACCGGGGCCCGCAGATAGCCATAAGGGCATTCCTCATCGACGTATTGACTAAAATCGAATGCCGAACTGGGTCTGCCAAAATTCGTAGAGCTCAAGAGAGTTCTCGTCGCGGCCGTTGCTATAGGCGAACGACAGTTGGTAGTTCTCATTGCCTGGAAAGAGATAGGCGAGTGCTGCATCGAATTGGTTGATGTGCTCGAATGCCGTGTCGACGTTGTAGAGGTAGCGATTGGCGATCTGGAGTTCGAATTGTCGAAACATAATGCTTTGCGCTCCTCGGACTTGCATTGAGGCTCGGCTGCCAAGTCTGAGGAAGTTGCCTTCGTCATCAAGGTTATCCTGATCACCTTCATAGAACACACGGCCGGCATCTGCGAGAAGGTCCAGGCCCAGCCTTAGCTCGATTGGACCGTAGACTTGCGGCGGCCCAAGCGGAAACCCGGCGCCTGGTGCCAGAGACGGCGTCCAACGGAACTTGAGCGTGCCGGTCTGGCTCTCGAAATCACTATCGGTGTTGTAGATGGGTGTCACCGCGAATTCGGAGATCAGCGTGCCCGGCCAGTTCACGGTTGCCGCCAGCTGAAAGCCGGCCCCAAGCGTGTCGATCTGCGTCTCATTTCCACTGGTGACCCGTTCAGCCTCGAGAAAAGGAATGAAGGAGGTCTGAATGTCATCGCCGCCCGTGACATCGAAGGCGTAGCCTGCCACGGCGTTCACCCGATAAGCGGTTTCATCCTCGATCAGGTCGCTGGTAATGCTGAGTTCCGCTGCTTTGACGGCCCCCAACGATCCACGGTTCTTGCTCAAATTGTCGATGTCGCCAGAGAGACGAAAGCCGCCATCTCCATTTTCTCGCCAGTAGGGCTCATCTTTCTCTTCGGCTTCTTTCTCTTCGGCTTCCTCGGGCAGGGCGACACAACGGACTTGAACTGTCCGCCCAACGGGATCCAAAAGGTCGTGAAGATCGATCGGTCCGAGATCCACCGGCAGCGCAGCGCCCGCCCGGTTCGCCGGCTCGATAACATAGCCGGGTCCGCCGCCCTGATCGGCGAATGCTCGAAGATGCTCTCTAGCTTTCGCGAGCGCAGCCTCATCGTCCGCTGAGCATGTCGCCGACGCCTGCGCGCAATAGTCGTCATCGGCAAGCGCAAGAATCTTCTCATCAATCAGCGTATTGCCATCGCCATCGGCATCGAGCGCGCTGTCACGAACCGGGTTTTCGTCAAGCAGCCAGGCAACGATAGCCTGAGGCGCTACCATATCCTCGCCGGCTACCTCAGCGAGCGATGGTGCCCCCGCCGCCTCAGGAGCGCCATCCGCTGATTGCGGAGGCGTCGGGCATAGCTGGTTTTGAGGAAAGAGCGGTTCCGCTGCTTCGAGGGGATTGCTCGCGAGCATCTGTGACAAGCAGATGACAACGCCGAGATAGTAGGGAGGGCACGAGCGAAGGGAGGCGACGAGTAAAAGCATCGATGGAAAACCTGAGGGCTTGTGAAAAGGGTCTTGGAATGGTCGGAATTTAGCTAACACGCGATCGCCACATCAATTCGACAGGCTGGTCCATATTAACCAATAACGCTCATCTCATCTGCATGGATAACAATCCAGTGGCTAACTTTCTCCGAGCAAGAAAGTCTTCCTTTTCGCTTTCGCAGCCCCAAATCACCCCATCTCCCAACGTCGTGTTCGGCGGTTAGCAAAAGCAATCGGAGCTGTTGATTGGGCCGAAGAGTCAGGAAGCTGCCACCCGATGAGAGCTTTCATTTTTGATGGCGTTTCTGTCCGCTCTTTCCAGCAGCTTTGGACGCAACGGCTATCTCTGCCGCGATGGCGGTCAGTGCCGATTTTGATGAAAAAGGCTGTTGTTGACTGATCGACGACGTCGTGATTCGTTCTCTTCAATAGAGTGAGTGGGAGAGCGGTTCGATGATGGGCAGGCAGGCAGCGCCTGAGCAGTTATTTTATGATT
>JBPCVQ010000526.1:0-2771 GCA_051010395.1 Geminicoccaceae bacterium
CGAAGATGGTTGAGCGATGAATAGCCGGTGCCAAAATCGTCCAGCGCGACCCGGATGCCGAGCTCTGAAAAGGATGTCAAAAGCCGATTAGCCTCGGTCGGGCTTTGCAGGATGTCACTCTCCGTGATCTCGATTTCAAGCAAGTGCACCGGCAGGTCATGGCGCGCGAGTGTCGTGCTGACCAGATCCACCAGACCATCGTCCTGGAATTGGCGGGCGGAGAAATTGACCGCCACATGAACCTCGGGCAATCCAGCCTTCCGCCAAGTGGCAAGCTGCGCACAGGTCGCCTCCAGCACCCATTCGCCGATTGGCAGGATCAGGCTGCTTTCCTCGGCGAGTTCGATGAACTCGCTCGGCGCTACGAGTCCAAGGTCTGGGTGGTGCCAGCGAAGCAAAGCCTCGAAGCCGAGGAGACGGCCGGTACGGAGATCGACCTGGGGCTGGAAGAAGAGCTCGAACTCTTGCTGAGGGATCGCCCGACGGAGATTTCGCTCGAGCTCGAGCCGGTAGGTTGCGCGCTGATGCATCTCCGACGTGTAGAATTGGAAGCTGTCGCCCTGCTGAACCTTGCTGGCATACATCGCTGTATCGGCGCTTACGATGATCGAGTCTGCGCAGCCGGCATCGTCAGGATAATAGGCAATACCAATGCTGGCGCCCACCTCGACCTCGCAGCTACCGATACACACCGGTTGGCGAACCTCAGCCAGCAGGCGTCGGGCTGTCGCGTCGAGCGTTGTCGGATCCTCAACGTCCGGCATGATGATCGTGAACTCATCGCCGCCTAACCGAGCCACCAGATCGGAAGGGCGGACACACCGTTGCAATCGTTCGGCGATCTGCTTGAGCAGCAGATCACCGGCTGCATGACCATAGGTGTCGTTGATCGCTTTGAAGCGGTTCAGATCGATTAACATAAGAGCGACAGTACTGCATTGCCGGGTGGCCAGAGCGATATTGCGGTCCAGAAAATCGCGAAAGCGGTAACGGTTAGCAAGCCCCGTCAGCTGGTCTATCTGAGCAAGCTGAGCAAGTCGTCGCTCCGATTTTCGCCGCTCGATGGCATAGCGAATGGACCGATCGAGCAAGGGTGCCGTGATCTCGCCTTTGACTAGATAATCGGTAGCGCCAGCACGCATCGCTTCAAGGTCGATTTCACGATTGCCCTCGCCAGTGAGCACGATAAATGGCATGCAGCAGCCGAGATGAACGGCTTCTCGAACCAACTCCAATCCATTGCGGGCGCCAAGACGATAGTCGACGATGACCACGTCATGGCGATCTTCCAGCACCACCTCCAGGGCCGACTGCCAATCGAAAGCCCAGTCCAACGATAAATCCCGGCCGAATACGTCGTCAAGCAGCTCCTTGGTCAGAAAGTAGTCGTCTTCGTCATCTTCGACCATCAGCACGCGCATTTGTGCGGTTTGATCAGTGGCAGATGGTACAGGTCGCGCCTCCATCTGCGGTAAGTCGAATATTCTGGAATTGCAAGATCGTGGATGGCAGGTAGTGTAACGCAAAACGCGTCCCAGCCGCTCAGCATTCAACCCTGACTTATCGAGAAAGTTCGCTGCACCTGCAGCCAGAGCTTGATGGTCAACGCCAGAACTGTCTGCACCAGTCAGGATGATCATCGGTAAATCACAACCGATCGCCTTAAGCTTGCGCACGAATTCAACGCCGGAGGCGCCACCTACGTGAAAGTCGACAAGGCAAATCTGGATATCGGCGTCAAGCAGAGTCTTCAGTGCATTGTCGTAGCTGGACTCGCGGATCAGCTCGATCTCGAGATCTTGAATTTCGGCCGCCAGTTCTTGGATGAGAAGATAGTCCTCATCGTCATCCTCGACCAGAAGAACACGGAGTCTCATCGAGCTGATGATCACGAACGCCGCGCCGAACATTCCGGCGGAAGCACAACAATCTGGATCCAGTATTGGCAGATCACGCGGACTGCGTCGACGAGCCCCTCAAAGCTCACCGGCTTGGTAATGAAGGAACTGACTCCCAATCCGTAAGTACGGACGATATCTTCCTCCGCCTGCGATGTGGTGAGGACGATAATCGGGATTCGGCAGAGTTCCGGATCCGCCTTCAACTCTTTGAGCGCTTCCCTACCGTCCTTCTTTGGCATGTTGAGGTCGAGCAGAATGACGCCGGGAAAGGGTTCATCCTTATGCTCTGCAAACAATCCCTCTCGACGGAGATAGGCCATGAGTTGCTCACCGTCTTCCACAAAGACGACCTGATTGGCGATGCGGTTCTCGGTGAATGCCTCTTGGATCATCATACGATCGTCTGGATCATCATCGGCGACGAGAATGGAAATCGGCCGCTCCGTCATCTCCATTCTCCCCGTGTTTCGGTATTATGCTGCCGAAGCGGCAGCTCGACCGTAAAGGATGTGCCCTCACCACTGGAGCTTTCGACACTGATCTCGCCCTGATGGCGCTCCGTGATCTTGCGGCAGGTTGCCAGCCCTATTCCGGTGCCTTCGAATTCCGCACGGCTGTGAAGTCGTTGGAAAATGCCGAAGATTCGATCGGCATACTTCATGTCAAAGCCAATGCCGTTATCGACAATCTCGATCCGGCAGCAGCGTTGACTGACATTCCTACCCAGATCGACGATCTGGGCCCGAATCACGACAATTGGCCGCTCGTTCGCACGATGAAACTTCAGCGCATTGGCGATAAGATTCTGGAAGAGCTGACGTAACTGCGTCGGATCGGCTTCGATCTGCGGCAGCTGTCCGAACGCGACCT
>JBPCVQ010000527.1:0-3125 GCA_051010395.1 Geminicoccaceae bacterium
GGTGGAAACCATACTAGAAGCTCGTCCCCAGCTCGGCCAAACCAACGAGGTCGCCGCGCGACCCGCTGTGCGCCTAGCCGCCGGTGACGCTCATGTGGCGGCTGACGGCGGGACCGTTGTGATCGCGGTCGATGACGAAATCGTGGCCCTTGGGTTTTCTGGAGATGCCTTCGAGGATCGCCTGCTTCACCAGATCATTGCCCTCGGATGCTCTAAGCGCCGTGCAGAGGTCGGCCTCATCATCCTGTCCGAGACACATATACATCTTGCCGGTGCAGGTTACGCGTACCCGATTACAGCTCTCACAGAAATTATGGGTGAGCGGCGTTATAAAGCCGAGCCGCCCGCCGGTTTCTTCAATGCGGACATAGCGTGCCGGCCCACCTGTCCGATCGGGCAGATCGATCAGGCGCCAGCGGCTTTCCAGGTCCGCGCGCACTTTGGAAAGCGGCAGATACTGGTCGGTACGATCGCCATCGATCTCACCGAGCGGCATGGTCTCGATCAAGGTGAGGTCGAAACCCTGCTCGCCGCACCAGCGGATCATGTGGTCGAATTCGCTATCGTTCACGCCCTTGAGCGCGACCGCATTGATCTTGACGGCCAACCCTGCTGCTTTGGCCGCGCGGATGCCGGCCATCACCTTGTCATATTTGCCCCAGCGCGTGATTTTTTCGAAGTTTTCCTTATCCAGCGTATCGACCGAGACATTGACGCGACGAACGCCGGCATCCACCAGTTCGTCGGCAAAACGCTCGAGCTGGCTGCCATTGGTGGTGACCGTGAGCTCTTCGAGAGCGCCGGTATCCAGATACCGTCCAAGCGAGCGAAACAGCGTCATGATATCCCGCCGCACCAGGGGTTCGCCGCCGGTCAATCGGATTTTCTTGACGCCAAGCTCGATGAAGGCGGTAGAGAGCCGATCGAGTTCCTCCAGTGTCAGAAGATCTTTCTTCGGCAGAAACGTCATGTTTTCCGCCATGCAGTAGACGCAGCGGAAGTCACAGCGATCCGTCACCGAGATGCGTATGTAGTTCACTATTCGATCGAAGGGGTCGATCATCATGGGCGGATCCGCTCCCTTGATTAAAAATGCCCGCTCCAGCCATCGCTCAGGCATAGTCACCCGGTCCCGAGGGGGCCTCGTTGCCGTTTAATGTAGGACTGATCATAGCGCATGTGAATGTCCAGCCTTTTCGATCATCGGCATTTCCTTGACGATCAGGGAACACTCGCACAAAGGTACCCGGATTGGCGGCGTCGAAGAGCCTGCTGTCCTGAGGGCGAACCTCTCGAGTGAAGACATGGAGAGACATCATCTTCAGAAAGGCAGAGGCTTGAGCAAAATCGCACAGGAGAAGCTGAGGGACGCGGGCGGACCCGATACGAAGGCCGCCGACATGCGGATCGGTTTTCGTGCGGCTGAGACCGAAGAGGCGCAGGCTGCCCGCGCGCAATTGCGCGACCGCTACGGCGATGCCGATAACAACGAGGCTGATGTTCTGGTGGCGCTCGGCGGCGATGGCTTCATGCTGGAAACACTGCACGCCATCATGGAGCGGCCGGTGCCGATCTACGGCATGAATCTCGGCACGGTCGGCTTTCTTCTCAACGAGTTTCAAAGTGACCAGCTGATCCAGCGGCTGGCCGACGCCGTCGCCGTCGGCCTGCATCCGCTCCGTATGCGCGCCGTGGGGCGGGATGGCACGATCCTGCACGGCCTCGCCATCAATGAGGTCTCGCTATTCCGTGAAACCCGCCAGGCGGCCCAGATCAGGATCTCGATCGACGGCGTCATCCGCATGGAGGAGCTGGTGTGCGACGGCGTTCTGGTCGCCACCCCTGCCGGCAGCACCGCCTACAACCTCTCCGCCCATGGCCCGATCCTGCCAACCGGCTCGAAACTCCTGGCACTAACCCCCATCAATGCCTTCCGCCCGAGACGTTGGCGCGGCGCCCTCCTGCCGAGCAGCAGCCATTTTCGCTTCGACGTGATGGACCCGGACAAACGCCCGGTCAGCGCCGTCGCCGACTACACCGAGATCCGCGGCGTCGTGAGCGTCGAGGTCTGGGAAGACCAAACCGAAAAACTGACCCTCCTCTTTGACCCCGAGCACGACCTCGAAGAACGCATCCTCAACGAACAATTCGTCCCCTAGTGGCGGTGGCGCGGCCACCTCGGTGACTTGTGGGCGGGTGAGATGAACGTGCTTGGCTGAACGATGGTATGCGGCCTGGGTTTTGATCAAAAAAAGGGGGTTATGCCGTGTCTGTCCTGGCGAGGTTGGTATGATAATCTTAAACCAACAAACGTCGAATTGAGGACGCCTTAGGGTTATTCGATAGGTGAGAGGCCAGATGGCCTATCGACAAAGGGCCGCATACCCTTGGGTCCCCTGGTTCTCTCTTCGACGGCGGTGGGAACCAAATGAAGTGGTCATACCACAAGCTTCGGCATGAGCGTTCCTCGCTCCACCACCTTGCACGGGAAAAGGCGAGCTTCCGGAGACCGTTCGGGATTGGCCAGCATGGTCATGATCAGCTCGATCGAGGCCTCGATAATCTGGCGGATTGGCTGGTGAATGGTGGTGAGGTTGATGTTCTGCCAGCCGGCGATTTCCATGTCGTTCAGGCCGATCAGGCCGATGTCGTCCGGCACGCGGAGCCCCTTCGACGAGACCGCGGACATCGCGCCGATCGACAGCACATCGTCGCCGCAGAAGTATGCATGGGCTGGCGCTGCTTCCAGCAGCCTCGTCATTTCGACGCGGCCCGCCTCGAAGGAGTAGGCGTCAGCGAAGCTGTAGCTCGCTTCAACATCCTCGTGCTTTTGCACCCCATTCAAGAAACCAGTGAGACGATCTTGGGTCGATGTCGCCTCCTCCGGCCCGCCCAGAAAGGCTATTCTACGATACCCGTGCTCGACGAGAGTCCGCACCGCCATCTCGCCACAGGCGACATTGTCGATGCCGACGACATGCACGTTCGGCGAGGCTGCATGCCGCCCGAAAGAGTGGACGACCGGCATACCGGCATCGCGGAAGGCACGGGCGAAGCTAAGCGGCAGGGTCGATGAGGCGACGATAACGCCGTCGACCGAATATTGCCTGAGCATCCGAACGGAG
>JBPCVQ010000528.1:0-2970 GCA_051010395.1 Geminicoccaceae bacterium
GGTCCGAACGACCGAGCTCAATGCGCCTTACCGACAGGCAGAACTGGCAGCGACCGACTATCCGAATTTGATCGATCCCGGGCGCTCGATCGAGACGATCGCCGTCGATTCGGTTCTGATGGTCTACAATTGGCAGAGTGATCACTGGCGCTATGCCAAGGTTGCACGGTTCGTCGACGCGTTTCTCGGTCGGTTCGATGAGCTTCTTCAACAACCGCGTGACGGCAAATGGGGCGAGGTCGACATTGCGGCGACGCTTGACGGCTGGGATCGTTTTCCGCCGGTCGACAACTGGCTGAAAGACAATATCGCATCACCATCGACAGCGGTCGCCAATGCGCCGGCATCGGGCGCAGAGGCTCAGCAGGCGGCGTTGGCGCAAAATCCGAGCCTTCGGCGTGACTTTCGCGAATTTCTGAGCCAACAGGCAGCCGAAGTCGATGCGGCCTCGCTGAGCCGGCTCGATTCGGAAGAACTCTTCGAGCGGTTCATCGTCTGGCAGCGTCAGCGAACACTCGAAAAACGAGGTCAGGCGAGAACGCCGACATTTTGACCCGGACTTCGCAGCCAGCGATGGCATCGACAAACACCTGACCTATTGACGTCGATCAGTTGGCTGCTTGGCCTTTGGCACCTTTTGCTGCTGAGGCCCATCATGTGGCCTGATCGCGAATGGTGGACGTCATGCGGTGGTCCGAATTTTACCAAAGATGCAACGATGAAACGATGAGTGGGGGCGAAACTATGAAAAAGAATTGTTCAGGCAAGCTCATGTCTTGGAGGAGTCCGTCTTGGTTTCTGGCGGGTGGTCTTGCCTTGCTGGCGATGTTCGTGAACGAGCCTTTGGAGGCCAAAGGTCCAGGCGGATTTCCCGAGGGTCCGATCACGCTTTTCGTTCCCTATGGAGAAGGTGGCGGCTCGGATCAGCTGAGCCGAACCATGGCGGAAAGCATTCAGACGATTGAGCCGATTGCGTTCGACATTCAGAACCGGCCGGGCCAGGCTGGTCAGAAGGTCATTCCGGAATTCATGGGTACGAAGGCGGACGGCTATACCGTCATTCAGCATATCGACGATGCGGTGTCCGCCTATGCCGCCGGCAGTGTTCCGGAAAACCCGGCCAAGGACTGGATTCCGCTGGCCATGGTCCAGATCACCTTCTCGCAGCTTTATATCCGCGGCGATGAAACCCGTTTCAGCGATTGGGCCAGCTTTCTCGCCTATGCAAAGGCCAATCCCAAAGAGCTGGTGATCGCCAATGTGTCCTATGACGGATCGATGGAGCGGGTGAACATGCAGCGCCTGGAGCAGGCGCTCGGCTTTCAGGTGCGGCAAGTAAGTTTCGACAAGCCGAAGGAGCGCTACGAAGCCCTGCTCTATGGCCGCGTGGACGTCCTCTTCGAGCAGCCGGGCGATGTCGGCCAATATCTGGATTCTGGTGAGATGAAGCCGATTCTCACCTTCTTTTCGGAGCGGCCGGACGCTTTTGCCGACGTCCCGACCCATACCGAAATCGGTGCTGATTTCAATTCGCTGCTGCGGTTTCGCGGCTTTTACGTGAAAAGCGGCACCGATCCCGAAATCGTCAGCTATCTGGAGAACGTTTTTCGCGCCGGCTTTGAGAGCCAGACCTTCCAGGACTTCAATCGAAAGAAATATATGCACCTGATCGACAGCTATCGCGACCGCCAGAGCGCGATCGGTCTCATCGACCGGACGGTGGTGCAATATCAGGCCACCTATCAGGAAATGCTTTACGAAGTTTTTCAGGACTACATCAAAGACAGCGGAGGGTCCTGAACTGCGGGTCTCTCTTTAAATTATCGTGTGATTTCAGTGCGTTGTTTTTCTCAGCCCCTCAGCGCTTGCGGCAAATTGCACCGCAGGCGTCGAGGGACGAAGCCGTTATTTTGGCCATGACAGATCGCGTTCAGGCCGAATGAGATCGCTCTTCCAAGACTCTTCGGACTGATGGGCGATCGTCAGACCATGGCGAAGACACGAGCAGGGCCGCCGGTCCCGCCGCGATGTTTCGGGGCGCCGACCATCAGGGTCGCGCCCTTGGCGGGCAGGCTGTCGAGGTTGGCGAGGCATTCCAGGCCCCAGCGGTTGGTCGGCAGCCAGGCATAGTGGGTCGCGAAGTCGCCGGACATGCCGAAGTCGAGCGACAGCGTGTCGACGGCAAGGCCGACCGCATCAGACTGCTCGATCAGCATGGTGGCCGCTTCAACATGAAAGCCCGGGAAATGCATCTTCTCGTCATCGCCGACATTCCTGAACCTGTCGGTGGCCACATGCTTGTCCCAGCCTGAGTTCATCGCAATGCAGGCTTTCTCGGGGATCGGACCATTGGCGTCGATCCAGGCCTTGACGTCTTCGGGCGTGACTTCGGCATCGGCATTGTCGCCGGCCTTGGCGCGAATATCGATCACGCAAAGCGGCACCATCAGGTGCTCGGTGGGAATCTCGGCGACGCTCTGGCCGTTTTCCGAGAAGTGCAGCGGTGCGTCCATGTGGGTGCCGACATGCTCGCTCAGGCGAAGCTCGAACAGGTTGAACTTGTGCTCGGCATAGTTGAACTTCTGCTCGGCAAAAAATTGCTGCTCGCCGAAATAGGTCGGAAAGGTTTCGTGCAGCTCGTGTGTCATGTCGTGAACCGCCCCATGTCCGGCGCTCAGCGCCGACGGCGCCGCGGCCGTACCCACGGTCGCTGCGGCCGCCACTGCTGCCGTGCCCTTGAAGAGGTGTCGGCGTGACAGCATCCGGTCCTTGACCGCGTCGATCACACAAGCGTCGCACATGGTTCGTTCCCTCTCGTTTGCCCCGTTCAATGAAGCTTGTTTGATACCGTCGCCCGTCAAGCCACGGCTTGGGCAAAGGCCTGATCGAGATCCAAGATCAGATCTTCCGGATGTTCAAGCCCGATCGACAGTCTTATCAGCCCCTCCGACACGCCGGTGATCTCGCGCA
>JBPCVQ010000529.1:0-32974 GCA_051010395.1 Geminicoccaceae bacterium
CAGGTTGCCAAATGGAACATCGAGGCTGCGGTCAGGCAATATGCTGGCGAAGACGTCGATCCGATCCTCCAGAAGATCGATGTCCACTACCAGCCCGGCCACAACCACACTTCCATGGGAGAGACCAAGGAGGCGGACGGCAAGTGGCTCGTCTCGCTCAACAAGTTCTCGAAGGACCGCTACATCAATGTCGGCCCGCTGAAACCCGAGAACGAGCAGCTCATCGACATTTCCGGCGACGAGATGAAGCTGGTACATGACGGCCCGACCTTCGCCGAGCCTCATGACTGCATCATCGTCCGGCGCGACGTGGTCAACCCGGCCAGCATCTGGCAGCGCGACGATCCCACCTGGGAAGACGCACGCGCCCAGGCCGAAGCCGACGGTGTCGATCTCGACTGGGGCGAGGACGTCATCCGCGACGGCAGCAAGGTCCGTGTCTACATGCACTCGGTCGCGCCGACTTTCTCGCTCGAAAGCTTCCAGGTAAAACAAGGCGACGAGGTCACCCTCTACGTTACCAACATGGACGACATCGACGATCTCACCCACGGCCTCACGCTCGCGAACTACGGCATCGCCATGGAGGTCGGCCCGCAGGCCACCGCCTCGGTAACCTTCACCGCCGATCGCCCAGGCGTCCATTGGTACTATTGCCAGTGGTTCTGTCACGCACTCCACATGGAAATGCGCGGCCGCATGTTCGTCGAACCCCGCTCCACCTGACATCGGCGATGTCGGGCCGAACTTTGGCTTTGGTGCTGGGCTGGTTGCTTTTGAGCCAGCCCTCACTGGCGTTTGGCGTTGAGCCTGTTGACGTGGCGCCGGGCGTCGGCACGCTAGGCAAGGCCCTAAGTCAAGCCGTGGAGGGCGCTGCCCTCCAACTTCAAGGCGGCGTTTATGCCGGTTCTGTCGTCATCGACAAGCCGCTGACCATCCGGGGCGTCGACGGCACGGTGATCCAAGGTGACGGCAAAGGCACCGCCATCACCGTCGACGCCCCGGATGTCGTCATTTCAGGCGTGACGATCACCGGTTCCGGTCTGTTGCTGGAGACCATGGACGCCGGCGTGCTGATCACCACCGAAGGCGACCGTGCGCGCATCGAGGACAGCCGCCTCGTCGACAACCTGATCGGCGTCAACGTCAAAGGTCCGGATGATGCTTTGATCCGCGGCAACGAGATCGTCGGACGACAGGATCTTCGCCCGAACGAGCGCGGCAACGGCGTGCATCTCTGGAACACGCCTGGCTCGGTGGTCGAGAACAACCACTTTCGCCATGGCCGCGACGGCATCTTCGTCAACACCAGCAAGCGGAATGTGTTCCGCAGCAATCACTTTGAAGAATTACGCTTTGCTATCCACTACATGTACACCAACCGGAGCGAGGTCTCCGGCAACGTCTCGATCGGCAACCATATCGGCTTCGCGCTGATGTATTCCGATCGCCTGATTGCTCGGGACAACATATCGATTGGCGATCGCGACCACGGCATCATGCTGAACTACGCCAATTACAGCGAGATCACCGGTAACGTCGTCGAGGGCGGCGGCGAGAAATGCGTGTTCATCTACAATGCCAACCGCAACAGGTTCGAAAAGAACCGGTTCGAGGGCTGCCCGATCGGCGTGCATTTCACCGGCGGCTCCGCCGACAATCAGTTCACCGAGAACGCCTTCATCGCCAACGAGACCCAAGTCAAATATGTCGGCACGCGCTGGCTCGACTGGGCCACCGACGGCCGCGGCAACTACTGGAGCGACCACGCGGCCTTCGATCTCGACGGCGATGGCATCGCGGACAGCGCCTATCGCCCGAACGACATGATGGATCAGGTGCTCTGGACCCACCCGCTCGCCAAGCTCCTGATCAACAGTCCCGCCGTCCAGCTGCTCCGCTGGGTGCAAACCCAATTCCCCGCCCTCTACCCCGGTGGCGTCATCGACACCTCTCCTCTGTCGAACGTCGACTCCGTTTACGGGAGCTAGGTGATGAGCAACGGTGTCCTCTCTCTCGACCACGTCACCAAGCGCTTCGGTAGGAAAGCCGCCGTCGATGATGTGACGCTCGGGCTGAACGCCGGCGAGCGTGTCGCCCTGATCGGCCATAACGGCGCCGGCAAGACCACGCTGATGAAAATGATCCTCGGGCTGCTGCCGCCGACAGCTGGCAACGTTGCGGTCCTCGGTGACAAGCCAGGAGGCGACCACGCGCGAAAGAACATCGCGTTCCTGCCGGAGAACATCGCCTTCCACCGCTCGATGACCGGCCGGGAAGTGCTGACACTGCTCGCCCGCCTGAAGTCGGCAGCCGCCGATCAGGTCGACAGGCTGCTCGAACGCGTGGGCCTCGCTGATGCCGCCGATCAACGCGTCCGCATCTACTCCAAGGGCATGCGCCAGCGCCTCGGCCTCGCCCAGGCCCTCCTCGGCAAACCGAAGCTTTTGCTTCTGGACGAGCCTACCAGCGGTCTCGATCCTCACCTTCGACAGGCTTTCTACGCCATGGTCGACGAGCTTGCCGCATCCGGTGCCACAGCCCTTTTGTCGTCGCATTTGCTGACAGAACTGGAAGCCCGCATCGACCGCATCGCCATCATGAGCGAGGGCCGCCTGGTCGCATGTGCGCCACTCGCCAAGCTTCGGGAGGACGCCGCCCTTCCACTGCGCATTCGCCTCCAGGTGCGCGACGCCGACCGCAGCCGGATCGCTTCGGCCATGAACGGCCAGTCGATCAACGGCCAGACCGTCAACCTCACCATCCTCATGGCCGACAAGATGAAGACCCTCGCCCAGATCGCCGCCTTCGGCGATGCCATCGAAGACGTCGAGATCATCCAGCCCAGCCTCGACGACCTCTATGTTGCTACGAGCAACAGCGTTGACGGGAGCGTGTCATGAATGCCGTCGCTGCACTCGCCATCAATGAGTTTCGGCTCGGGCTGCGCAATCGCTGGGTGGCGCTGGCAATTCTCCTGCTGGGTGGATTGGCACTTGCGCTTGCTCTTCTCGGAACCGCGCCCGCCGGCACCAGCGGCGTCGATAGTTTAACGGCGACTTCGGTCAGCCTCGCCAGCCTCAGCATCTATCTTCTGCCGCTGATCGCGCTTCTGCTGGCCCACGACTCCATCGCCGGTGAACAGGAACGGGGCACGCTGCTTCTCCTTCTGACCTATCCAATGGCGCGCTGGCAGCTGATCGCCGGCAAGTTTCTGGGCCACAGCCTGGTGCTGGCACTGGCAACCGGGGTCGGATACGGCCTCGCCGCCGTCGCCCTCTGGGGCGGCAGCGCCACCGGCCTCGGCATTTTCTTGCGCATGCTCGGCTCGTCGCTCCTGCTCGCCATGGCCTTCCTCGCGATCGGCTACGCGATCAGCGCCTGGTGCAGCGAAACCAGCGCCGCCGCCGGCCTCGCACTCGCCGCCTGGCTCGTCCTTGTCCTGCTTTACGACCTCGCCCTGCTCGCCCTTCTTGTGGCAGACGAGGGCAGCTTGGTCGGCCAGCATACACTGCCGGCACTTCTACTCGCCAACCCAGCCGACAGCTACCGCCTCTACAACCTGGTCAGCCTCCCCGACACCGCCATGCTCACCGGCATGGCCGGCCTCATGGAGAAGCTGGCGCTTCCGGCTTTACTGCCGCTTCTCACGTTGATCCTCTGGATCGCCGCACCCCTCGGCCTCGCCGCCTGGCTCCTGCAAAGGAGATCGCCATGATTTTTTTCCGACTTGCTCCAGCTTGTCTCCTGTTGCTCGCAGCTTGCGATAGTGACCAGGTGGCGGCGCCACCACCACCGCCAACCGAACTCACCAGCGATGCTACCGGTTTCTATTGCAGCATGACTGTTTCCGAACACGCTGGTCCAAAAGCACAGGTCTTTGTCTCCGATGCGGCCGTGCCGCTCTGGTTCCCGTCCGTGCGCGACATGTTCGCCTACACTATGCTGCCCGAGGAAAACCAGGACATCCGCGCGATCTACGTCAGCGATACCGGTGCGGCCGACGATTATGCCGACGTCGCCGAAGGTGCCTGGATCGAAGCACGAGACGCCCTCTACGTGCTCGGCAGCGAGATCGAGGGCGGCATGGGCCTGCCCGAAGCCGTGCCGTTTGCGGACCCGGACCAGGCCGCCGCCTTCACCGAGAAGCATGGCGGCGAAATCGTCGCGTTCGACGAGGTCTCACCCGACTTCGTCTTCGCCGAGATCGAGCCCGATCCCGACGACAACGGAGGCAAGCTCTGATGATCCCCCCCACCCGCCGCCGCCTGTTGACCATCATGGGCGCCGCCGCCGGCATGGCACTTGCACCAAGTATCGGCCGCACCGCCGCGGTGCTGCCGAGGTGGAGATGGCGGGGGAATGCGCTCGGTGCGAAGGCCGAGATGACCTTGGTGCATCCCGACGAGGCCACCGCGAAGAAACTGATCCGCCTCGCCGTCGACGAGGTCGAGCGGCTCGAGAACATCTTCAGCTTGTATCGCGAAAACTCTGAAATCACCCGCCTCAATCTCGACGGCCACCTCGACACTCCGTCGCCCGACCTGGTCACGCTCCTCTCGACGGCCCGTCAGGTCAGCGAATTGACCGACGGCGCGTTCGACATCACCGTCCAGCCGCTGTGGCGCGTCTACGCCAATCACTTCAGCAAGCCCGGCGCTGACCCCAACGGCCCGCCCGCGGCGGCGATCGAGTCTGCAAGACGCCTGGTCGATCACCGCGCCCTCGACATCGCCTCATCAAAAATCCGCTTCGGCCGTGCCGACATGGCGATCACTCTGAACGGCATTGCTCAGGGCTACATCACCGACCGCGTCGCCGAGCTCCTGCACGCACATGGCATCGAGCAAACCCTGATTGATCTCGGTGAAATCCGCAGTATCGGAACTAACCCGAACGGCCGTCCATGGCGGGTTGCGATCGAAGGCCGGAGTGACCATCAAACCATCGATCTCATCGACCGCGCCATCGCCACATCAAGTCCGGCAAACACCGTCTTCGATGCCGCTCGAAACACTCATCACCTCTTCGAACCCAAAACCGGCAGGCCATCGGCAAAAGCGAGAACAACCAGCGTGATCGCCAGCAGCGCAATTCTGGCGGACTCTCTCTCCACCGCCTTCTCCATGATGTCGCCGAACAAGATTGCGCCCATCAGCGACCGCCTCCCTGGCATAAGTATTTTTCGAGCACGTTGATATCGGATTCACAGTCATCTTGAACCTCGTCAAAGCTCCCTTTTTTGCAGCTTGCCTTCTTCGGTCCGCACCTAGGCCCAAAGCCTCTTTCTGGGTCGATATGTACAGAGCCGATAGCGTACTTACAGTTCGAACGTAACAGCTTGTCAGGAGCCTGAGACGATGAAAAGCAGCGTATTTGGCTCTTGGGCGATATGCTTGCGAAAGATTGAACATCGAAGTGCAGATTGGCTTTAAGGATCACGAGGCCGACGGCTTCGAATATGCAAGAAATAGGGAAAAACGTGCGTGTCCGCCAACTTGGGGCGAATGGCCAGTGCCTCCTCGCCAGCCTTGGGCTCACCCATTTCTTCGATGATGAAGCCTGCACCTATCAGAGCGTTGATCCACGCGCTCAGCGTTCGACAAAACCGAGGAATGCGAAACTTATCGTACCGGGACCGCATGTCTTCCGGTGCAGCCTTAAAAGTCCACTCGTCGATCCAGCCATCTTCCTGCTGAAAATAACCACCGAGTTCAAAGGCATAAGCCCGTCCATCGCTCGACCGCAGTTTTTTGAAATGGGAAAGTGCAGTCGAGGGATGTGTGATCGAGAACTGGAAAAAACCGCCCGGCTTGATCACCCGAAAAGCTTCGGCGATCGCCTTCTCATTGTCCGGGATATCCATCAGGCTCATAAAGGCCGTGGCGAAGTGAAATTTGCGATCGTCGAACGGCAATTTGAGAGCGTTACCTTGAAAATAGGTGATGTCACGCGGCTTCGCCTTCTCTTCGGTTCGGGCATGTTTGATGAAGGCGTCCGAGATGTCGAGCGCCGTCATCTTCGCACCTCGGTCGGCAAGCAACCGTGTGTTCGCCCCCTCTCCGCAGCCGATATCAAGACCGTCCAAGTTCGAAATTTTGGGAAGCATCTGGAAAAATGCGGGCGTATTGACCAGGTCTCGATAGACATCAAAACCCTGTCGCGAGAGGTTGACCCAGGCTTCGGCGTTCTCGTTCCAATACCGACCAACCTCTTTTGCGTCCATTCAAAGTCTCCATACGAGATCATGGGTCGATGACCGTTCGGCCAGCAAATGGCACCTGAATTCTATATCAGGCCGTAGGAGAAGACCTTTCGATATTTCTAGGCGTACTGAGCATTCTTGACGTGACCAGGATATCGATCCGGACCAGCCCTTATCGATGAGGGCGCGGGACGGCCTTTTTTACCAACCTAAGAAGGCAACGCCGTCGACATCTGAGCATCGCTGTCATGCCCAGAAACGATCCCGATAGGTCTGCGGGGTGATGCCGAGGTGCTTGACGAAGGCCCGGCGCATGGTCTGAGCGTTGCCGAAACCGGATCGCTTCGCGACATCGTCCATGCAGCTTCCGTAGCGGTCCAAATGGGAACGGGCGAGGTCGAGGTTTTGGATTTTGCCGGTCCGTTCGAAGTCTTCGGCATCACCGGCGAGCGCGATGGTTCGGAACTATTCAAAGTTTCTACGGTTGCTGCCGATCGTCGACCGGTCCAGGCTCGGAACGGCCTCTCCATCAACCCGACATATGGTTTCGGCGAATGTCCGCCATGCCAGCTTCTGGTCATTCTCGGCGGCTTCGGTACGCGTCGGCAGAAGAACAAAGCCGTCACGCTCGATTTCATCAGGCGGCAGGCGGCTACCGCCGATCGCGTTCTTTCCGTCTGCACGGGCGCCCTGCTGCTGGCGAAGGCTGGTCTGCTCGACGGCTTGAGTGCTACGACTCATCACGGTGCGCTGGCCGAATTGCGCGAAGACGCGCCCTCCACCACCGTGTTGGATCAGGCTCGGGTGGTCGACAACGGCAAGGTCGTACTGTCCGCTGGCATCTCGGCCGGCATCGATGCGGCTCTGTACACGGTCGCCGAATTACATGGCCTCGAACAGGCTGTCGAGACGGCGACCTATATGGAGTATGACTGGCATCATCGTGCTGCCGACGGGTCGACCATCATACGGGCGGGCGGCTAGTCATCACCCTTCAAGACTGCTGGACATTGAGATCATGCAGACAACGTCCCTCGCCATCTATCCGATCAAGGGCGTTCAAGCCGTTTCTCTGAAGACGGCAGACGTCGAAACCAGAGGCCTCAAGGGCGACCGGCGCTGGATGGTCGTGGACGCAGACGACCTCTTCATCACGCAGCGGGATGAACCGAGCCTCAGCATGATCAAGGCCGAGCCTTGTGAAGGGGGCCTCATCGTGGCGCTGCCAGGCGAAGTGCCGATTCAAGTTGCAAGGCCGGAGGGTTCAAGACGCCTGTCGGTCCGCGTTTGGCGATCGGTCGTGGATGCCGCTCTCGCTGACGACGCGGTCAGCGACCGCTTGAGCATTTTTCTCGGCCGCGCCGTCAAGCTCGTCTTCATGGATGACCAAGCGAGCCGTTTCTCGAACCCGGACTGGTCAGATGGTGAAGCACCCGTCGGTTTCGCAGACGGTTACCCCATCCTGCTCACCACGACCGCATCGCTCGCGGCCTTAAATGACACCATTCAGGATCAGGGCGGCGCACCTGTTCCCATGGAGCGATTTCGGCCGAATGTCGTGGTGGATAGTCCTTTGGCTTGGGACGAAGATAGCTGGGCGGCTATCCAGATCGGTGATCGACTGTTCGATCTGGTCAAACCCTGTACCCGCTGCATCGTCCCAACCCTTGACCAGACAACCGGCGAGGCGAGGCCCGACAAGCAGCCGACCCGGGCCCTCACCAAAACCCGCCGCTCCGCCGACGAGCGCGTCAAAGGTGTCCTGTTCGGCTGGTACATGTTCGCGCGAATGGAAGGGGCGATCAGCATCGGTGACGAGGTGACTGTGCTCGAGCGGCGGGAAGCCTGGCCGATCCGGCCCAGCGCCTGAGTGAACAGCTTGGAAGGAACCGATTTGGCAAGGAGCGAGCGCGAAAAGATGGCGGCAGGTGAATGGTATTCCTGCCTTGACCCAGAGCTTGATGCCTTGCGCATGCAAGCGAGAGAGGCCGTTCACAAGCACAACACGCTGCCACCCGGAACGCGCGGGGCGATCGGCCCTGCCCTGCGAAATCTGCTCGCTGAGGTCTCTGCCGATGCCATGATCGAAGCACCCTTTCATTGCGCCTATGGCCTCAACATCACGCTCGGCAATAGGGTCTATATCAATGCCGGCTGTACGATTCTCGACACGGCTGATGTGCGGATCGGTGACGGAACGCTGCTGGGTCCTTCAGTCCAAATCTACTGTGCCGAGCATCACAACGAACCTGTCAAACGAAAGGCCGGCTTGGAGATCGCCAAACCGGTCGATATCGGCGACAATGCCTGGATCGGTGGTGGTGCGATCATCCTTGGTGGCGTCGCCATCGGCCAGAATGCCATCATCGGCGCCGGCGCGGTCGTCACCAAAGACGTTCCGGCGGGTGTTACGGTCGTCGGCAATCCTGCGAGACCGATATCGGATCGCTGAGCGCATGAGTTTCCTCTTTTCGGAGATTGATCATGCCAATGTCATCCTGGTCGCTGCATTACCTGAATGCCAGAAATACGCTGACGCCTTTCAAGGATCAGGTCGATCACGCCTGCAACGAGGTGTTGCTTCGCGCTGAGAGAGTATGCGATCCGAAGGCGCCCCGAAGTCTCTCGACCTCAAACGCTCCCCTCCCCGGGGTGCGCGCGATCATCATGCCGTGGAACGTGGAACGACACAGGCTCCAGGGCGGTGGCGCGATCATTGCCGCAGCCGATTGCCCAGGCTTGTTATGCTTGCGCACCAGCAGTCTTCGGCCTCCCTCGGGAATGGCCCGGAGGGAGTGAAAAGGCCGGCGAAACAACGGCGTTCTTCGTGATTGGAGCGACGATGCAGATCACTGCTGTCGCAATCTACTGGACTGGCCGGCCTGCTTCCGACAGCCCTACAGCGGTCCCTCTCATCATCACGTGTGGAAAAACCAGAAGAAAGGAAAATCATCGTGGATCAAACTGAGAAGGCACGTCTCTTCGAAAGGCTGCATGTCAAAGGCGATCCCCTGGTGCTTTACAACATCTGGGATGCGGGAAGCGCTAAAGCCGTTGCCGAGGCAGGCGCCAACGCGATCGCGACCGGGAGCTGGTCGGTCGCCGGTGCACAAGGCTATCCCGACGGCGAAGCCATCCCGTTGGACATGCTGGAGACGATCGTCCGGCGGATCGTCGATGTCGTCGACTTGCCGGTCACCATCGATTTCGAAGGCGGCTATGGCCCGGAGCCGGATACCGTTGCGCGCCATGTCGCTCGGATCATGGAGGCAGGTGCTATCGGCATCAACTTCGAGGACAGGATCGTCGGCGGTGACGGCCTCTACGATGTTGATATGCAAACAGCCCGGATCGCCGCGATCAGGCAAAGCGCCGATAAACGACAACTGCCTTTTTTCATCAATGCTCGCACCGATCTTTTCCTACAGGCGCCGGCTGAAAAGCATGGCGAAATACTGGCGGCTGCCAAAGAGCGAGCTCTGGCCTATCGCGATGCCGGCGCCAGCGGCTTCTTCGCGCCGGGCCTTCTGGACGAACCCCTGATCACAGATCTCTGCGAGGCGTCCCCGCTGCCAGTCAACATCATGATGACCAAGACTGCGCCGCCACTCGTGCGTCTTGCCGAGCTGGGCGTAGCGCGGGTCAGCCATGGACCTTCACCGTTCCGATCGATGATGGCTTCGTTACAGGAGCATGCCGGGCGCGCATTTGGCGATGAACAAGCAATCACCACCAGATCTTGATCATCATCTGGTTGAGCCGCCAGCGTTCATCGGAATAAGTATCACGATCTGACCGCAGTGGGCCGTCTCCAGCCGCCAGCTTGCGCCACAAGCATTGATCGGAGCCGGGATGGACGTGTTATCGTTAGGCCAGAGTAGGCGATAGTGCCTTGGATGCCATTGTGGCGAGGAGAGGTCTATGATCACGAGAATGGCAACCTGCCGCTGCGGTGCTCTGCGTGCGACGTGCAAGGGAGAGCCGGTACGCGTTTCCGTCTGCCACTGCCTCGACTGCCAAAAGCGAACCGGTTCCGCCTTCGCTGCGCAAGCGAGATGGCGGGATGACGAAGTGACCGTCGAAGGCGATGCGGCGACATGGGAGCGTGTCGCCGACAGCGGCCACCGTGCGACCTATCGTTTCTGCCCCGCCTGCGGTTCGACAATTGCCTATATCATCGAAGGCTGGCCCGGTGTGACCGCCATCCCGCTCGGCGCCTTCGCGGACCCGGCCTTCCCGCCGCCGAATTTCTCGGTCTATGAGCATCGCCAGCACCCCTGGGTCGAGATTTCGGGTGAGGGCGTCGAACATACCTCGACACCGAGCACGGCCCGGAGCCCCGGCCGCTCGGTCGACGGTGACGAGACGTGATCATCGCCTGTCGAACGCGCGTGATAGTTCAACGAAAGCAGCAAAGCGCTGACGAACCTGGTTCGAGTGTTTGGTTCGCTAAAGAGCATCAGTCCGCTTCTCTGAACTAGAGACACTTCTTCAATGCATTGACGAGGCCAGAGGCTTTTTCGACAGCCAGAAGTCTGGTCCGTGATACCAGACCGACCGGCCCTTCGGCGGTGCGCCTCGATGCAAGGATCGAACGGGAGGAAACTTACCTCGCCCTCGTCTGACGAGATGCTGGAGACGCGCAGCCAGGGCGGCGTCACGACCACTGCCACCGCAGTGA
Source organism: Geminicoccaceae bacterium (assembly GCA_051010395.1). Lineage (GTDB taxonomy): Bacteria > Pseudomonadota > Alphaproteobacteria > Geminicoccales > Geminicoccaceae > JANQPX01. The sequence goes on from JBPCVQ010000529.1 coordinate 10,887, forward strand.
AAAATGCCGACACGGCTGATGGCGCGGGCAGCATATCCGTCTTCACACCGCTCGATTCGAAAGTAGAAGCCGCTCCTGTCCTCGGCGGTCAAGGGCAGGAGCAGCCGCCCTCCGGGTTTGAGCGCATCGAGCCAGGAGGGGGCTGGATGGGTGACGCCTGCATTGACGATGATCACATCCACCGGCCCGGGCACATAGGCCGTGCCGTCACCCTGGATGACCTCGATCCGGTGACGGTCTTCGAGATTGCGTTTGGCCGTCGCCGCGAGTTCCTCGTCGTACTCGATGGCGACGACACGGCCGTCCCGACCACTGATTTCCTGGAAAATTGCACTGTAGTAGCCAGTGCCTGCACCCACATGGAGAACGGTGTCGCCCGGACGCACGTCCAGTTGATCGAGCAGATAGGCCCAGAAGCGAGGTTCGCCATTGTTGAGGTCGCGCGCTTCGTCGATGGCCACAAGCACATTATGGTAGAGCCATCGCGGATCAGCATCCGGAGTCGTGTAAGCTTTGCGCCAGGGCGGAATAATTCGCCAGGGACCAGAAGGCAGGAATTGTTCTCTCGGAACAGTGGCAAAAGCCTGAGCGACAGCATCATTTCGGAGGATGGGCGCCGTGCAGCGCAATTCTTCGGCATAACAACGCCGCAGGATATCAAGGTCGATATTGGTCATCTGAATTCCGGTCCTTCCCTTTCGGTCTCCTAAGAAACTAGCGCTCGATCGAACGCCGGCAATCGTGCAGGCATCTGGCTGGTTCGGCTTGCTTGGCTTGTCTGAACCCATCACCATAACAAGCTGACAAGCCTTGGACCGGCTCATCGGTTTGCAAAGGCGATCGACAACTCAACTGCGATACTTCTGATGCCAGCATCGATAGATCGAACGCGGCCGTCCGAGACCGTCCAGAGCCGCAATGCACTCGGCATCGGGATCGCCGTCATTGGCTGGCTGACACTGGCTTGCATGGATGCTGGCAGCAAGATCCTCGCCACCAGCTATCCGGTCATCCAGATCCTCTGGTTTCGCTATCTGCTGTTCATCGTCGTGGCCTATTGGCTGGTAAGGCACCTGGGCAAGAGTGCGGATCTTCGCCCATCCTGGCTACAAGTCACTCGTGGGGTCTTGCTGGTCGTTCAGATGGGTCTCCTTGTCTACGCCTTCAGTCAGATGGCCCTTGCCGATGTCCAGGCCATCCTCGCGATCACACCGCTTGTGGTCACGGCATTGTCCGTGCCGCTGCTCGGCGAAAGGGTGGGTGTTCGGCGCTGGGCCGCGGTCGGTGTCGCCTTCATCGGCATGCTGGTGATCCTGCGGCCGGGCCTGGGCGTCCTGCAGCCGATCACGCTCCTCGTGCTGTTGTCGGCTTTGCTGGGCGCGTTCTATTTGATCCTGACCCGCCTCGCCGGGCGAACCGATCCACCGGAAATTTCCCTGTTCTGGGTCGCGATCACGGGGCTGGTGGTCTTGAGCGCCGCCGTTCCCTTCTTCTGGCGCATACCGACCAATACAGCGGATTGGATGCTGCTCCTCCTGGTCGCAATCCTCGGAATCGTCGGGCATTTCTGCCTGATCAAAGCATTCCAGCTCGCCGAAGCCTCGGTGCTGCAGCCCTACATCTATACCGGCCTCGTCGGCGCAATCGCGGTCGGCTATGTCGTGTTCGACGACTTGCCCGACCTTCCCACCGTCATCGGGGCGGCGATCATCGTGGCGAGCGGCCTCTACGTGCTCGCTCGCGAACAGCGCATGCGGAGTTGATTAGGCGGCTATCGAGAACCAAGTCGAGAGCCTCGAAAACCTCACACCCGCCGACGTCGACCTCGGACGTGGCAAACCATCCTGCTGCAATGTGAAAGGATCAAACGACAGACCCTCCAGCAAAGACGCTCGCAACATCAAATCGAGGCTGCATAATTCCATCAACTCGATGAGCCAGCGCCTCTCTAAACTCACGCTGCCATCCCCCCAAATCCCATGACAACGGATAGTCATCAGTCGACCGTCCCAAGGGAGATGGCCCTTGGCGTTCACGGATCATCTCGTCGGCGAGGTAGAGTAGTAATCGGCGTCGATCGTGCCTCCACGTCCTCAAAGGGAGTAGAAAAACATGAGCAGCTATATCGAGCGCTTTTCACTTGCAGGAAAAACAGCGCTGGTGACCGGAGCTTCGAAGGGCATCGGCATCGAGACCTGTGCGGTGCTTGCCGAAGCTGGCGCTGATATCGCCGCCGTCGCACGCGACCGGACGGGGCTCGAAGAAGCGGTGGGCAAAGTCGAAGCGGCCGGCCGCAAGGCCCTCGCAATCGAAGCGGACTTGACGACCTCGGACGAACCTGTGAAGGCGGCGGAGGTGGCGCTCGACCATTTCGGCAAGGTCGACATTCTCGTCAACAATGCCGGCATCACCTATGTCGAATCACTGCTGGACGCCACGGTCGAGCATTGGGACGCGATCATGGCGGTCAATCTCAGGGCGCCCTTTCTCCTCGCCCGTACGCTCGCGCCGCAGATGATCGAACGCAAATCTGGTAAGGTCATCAACGTGTCCTCCCAGACCAGCGTTGTCGCCCTGGACGATCACGCCGCCTACGCCGCGTCGAAAAATGGCTTGAACGCACTTACCAAAGTGATGACCTCGGAATGGGCGAAACACAATATCCAGTGCAACGCGGTGCTGCCCACCGTGATACTGACCCCGATGGGTGACAAGGTCTGGGGTGATCCCGCGAAGGGCGATCCGATGAAGGCCAAGATCCCCGCCGGACGTTTCGGCTATCCGGTCGAGGTCGCCGACCTGATCCTGTTCCTCGCTTCCTCCGCCTCGGACATGATCAACGGTGACAGCATCATGCTGGATGGCGGCTACACCTCGCTTTGAGCATGATCGCCGGCGTTACTTGACCGCTCCTGCGGTCATGCCCTTGATGATGTGTTTCTCCAGGAGGATGCCGATCAGGATCAGCGGAAGGATGCCTGCCGAAGACAGCGCGGCCATGGACCACCAATTGATGCCCTGGCTGCCTGTCTGGCTGGCGATCATCACAGGGAGGGTCTTGGCATCCGTGCTGGTCAGGAGGGCGGCGAAGAAATACTCGTTCCAGCAAAGGACCAAAGAGAGGATGAAGGCGGCGACGATGCCGGGCAGCACCAGGGGGAGGACGATCCGAAGGAAGGCGCCCCAAATCGAGAGGCCGTCGACCAGGGCTGCTTCTTCAAGTTCCACCGGCACGGAGGCGAACTGATCGCGCATGATCCAGATCACGATCGGCAGAACCATCAGCGTGTAGATCGCGATCATGCCGATCCGGCTGTCGAGCAAGGCGAGTTCCTTGTAGAGCACCAGGAACGGCAGAGCGAGCACCACCGGCGGCAGGATCAGCTGCGAGAGGAAGAAGAAGGAAATATCCGAATTGCGCATGAAGCCGAAGCGGTAGGAGAAACGGCTGAGACCGTAGGCGGCGAGCGAGCCTAGACTGACCGCGAGCAGTGATGCGGCAATCGATATGATCACGCTGTTCGCAAAGCGTTTCATGAACTCGTCACGAACGGTGGACGTGCTGAACAGGGTGTCCGGCGACAGACCGAGAGATTTCCAACCACGCCAGGCTGGCATGTAGTCGATGAACGGGATCAGATGGCCTTGCATGACATTGGGCGCAAGCTTGAAGGAAGTGGTCAGCGTCCAATAGATCGGAAAGATGCAGATGACCGCCCAGGTAATCAGCAGCCCGTAAACCACAAGACGCATCGCCCACCAGCGGAGCCGCTGGCGGCGGTCGAAAGCATCCTTGGCCAATGACGCAGTCATCCCGGACCCGTCATGCGGCGCGTCAGGCGCTCGGACAGTTTCAAGAAGACGGTCATGAAGATCACGATGACCACAAGATAGACCATCGCCAGCAGCGTACCGTAGCCGACATTGGAGCGGTCCCGATATTCGCGGAAGATGAAGCTGGTGACCGAATCGGTGGCGCCGCCCGGGCCGCCTGAGGTGACGTTGATGATGATGTCGGCAAGCTTCAGCTTGAAGATGATACGGATCATGATGGCGGTGATCGAGACCGGCAGCATCAGGGGAAAGGTGACGGCCCAGAAACGCTGCCAGGGCGTGGCGCCATCGACCTCGGCGGCTTCGAGAATGTCCTTGGGCATGGCCTGCAGGCCGGCGAGGATCATGATCATCATGAACGGAATGAACGTCCAGGCGTCCATGACCATGATGGTCAGCTTGGCGATCTCGGGCGAGCCGAAGAAGGACGGCTGCTCCCAGCCGAGCCAGCGGCCAAGGCGGGCGAGCGGTCCGAAGCGTGTCTCCAGCATGGACTTGCCGACCATCCAGCTCACCGCAACCGGCGAAAGCATCAGCGGCATCAGGAAGGCGACCCGCCAGAATTTCCGCGCCCGGATATCGGCATTCAGCAGCAGCGCCAGACCGAAGGCTACAGCATATTCGACCAGGATCACGGCAGTGTAGATCACCATGTTGTAGAGCGCATTCCAGTAGAACGGATCGCTCATCATCTGTCTGATATTGTCGAGGCCATTGAACTCACGGCCGGTGAACGAAGCGAGGTTCCAATCGGAAAAGGCGATCCAGAGGCCGAACAACAGTGGAAACACCACCATCGAGACCACGAAGAGGACAGCGGGCAGAACGAACAGCCCCTTCTTGCCCTGCTCTCCGTGGATCATCACCCGCGAAACACAAAGAGCGAACGCCCAAAGGAAATAAGCGTAGAGAACCGGCCGCCAATTCTCGAAGCCAAAGCCGATGCCGCCAGCGTCGAAGAGCGTCTGCACAACAAACGCCAGGATCAGAACGGCACTCGCCGCCCAGAGCATGGCCCGGCCGGCCATGCGTCTGCTGGGAGCGATCGTACCGGTATCGACGGTGTGCAGACGATCGCCCTCGGCGACGCTCATCGGCTTACATCACCTCGACGGCCGATCAGCCGGTCCAGAGGAACCGGCTGTGACCTTCGTATGATGTCCAGCGATATGTTCGATACGAAAGATCCCCTTGGTTTCACCGAGAAGAGCTCGCATACCCCTCGATATCCTGGCGCTTTCTACACATGCGGTTCAAACCAAATGACGTGGTCACACCACACCACTAAAGGCCGATGCTCGCCTTGTAGAGAGCGATCTGGCTGTCGCGGCCGATCTGGTCGGTGATCTTCTCCCAGGCCGCCGCGATCGCATCTGCCGTCTCCTGGGCGGATCCATACTGACCGGCAAAGCCCTTGGCCAGCTCGTCCTCGGCGACAGAGTAATATTGAAAGATACCGGGGATGCGCGGTTCGATCGCCGCATTCGGATGGTTGTAGCTATCGGCATTCGAACCGAGATAGTCCTCGATAAAGGCCCGGTCATAGCCCGCCTCTTCCCACTCGTCGAAATTGAAGTGGGATTGGCGGTAAGGCTGAAAGCCGGAGGGATAGGCGGATGCCCAGAGCGACAGATCCTTGCCGCCGAGATGCGCCGCGGCCGACCAGGCGGCTTTATGCTTTTTCTCATCGCCGTCGACCCTGGCCATGACGTAAACGCCCCAGCCGATATAGGCCATGTTCGGCGCTTCGTTGGGCGTCTGCTCCCATTCACCGGTCTTGGAATTATAGACCTCGTCCGAGCCCGGTATGGTGTCGAAGCCGACGACGTCGCCGACCACGGATGTGTCCGAGGTACGCGCGTTCGAGCCGACGTCGCCCCACCAGGTGAGCGACGAGCCGGTGCCGGCCAGGAACTGCTGGAAGGCGGTCGTGCCGGGATCGGCGTTGATCTGATCCGGGGGGAAGGTGTCCATGATGTCCATCACTTCCTGGATCGCGCGCACGAAGGCCGGGTTGTTGACGCGCGGCGTCATCGTCTCCGGATCGAACAGCCAAGCCGGATCGTCCGGATGCTTGGCATAGGCAGTCGCACGGTCTTCCAGGAAGTAAAAGCCGAAGCCGCCCCAGCCCTTCAGCGGATCGAGAAAACCATGGGCATCGAGGCCGGTGAGCGGATCGGTCTTGCCCTTCAGGAACATCGCATGGGCATTGACCTCAGCCCAGGTCCTGGGCGGCGCCCAGTCCCCTTCCCCGCCCGCTTCCTTCCAGGCGGCGGCGAAGTCCTCATTGTCGTAATAGTCGGTGCGGTAGGCGAAGGTGTGGCAATCGCCATCGATCGAGATGCGGTAGGTCTTGCCGTCCCAGGTGCCGACCGGCGCCTTCAGATAGTCGACATAGTCGTTCATGTCGATCAGCTCGGCGACCCAGTCCGGCATCTCGGACGCGAGCCCCTTGCCGCAGACATCGCCCTCGAAGGGAGCGCCCATCTCAATGATGTCGAAATCGACGGTGCCTGTCGCGATCGATTGCTGCAGCCGGGCGTTGTAGTCGGCCTGCGCCAGGTCGATCCAGTTGATCGTCGCTCCGGTATAGGCTTCCCAAGGCTTGAGAAATCCACGGAACAGGAAGTTATGGAGGTTCTGATTGTTGAGCCCCATGAAGGTCAGCTCGACGCCTGCGAATTCGCCCTCCGCGACGGTTTCCTTGGTGCCGCCGAGGCACATCTCGCCGACCTTTTGCCACTCCGCATCGGTCGGCGAGCCCACGCCGACGCCGGGAATCTTCAAGATGTCGGCACGCAGGCTGTCATGGCTGTCAGCGAGTACGGATCTTGGCAACCCGCCAAGCATCGCAGACGATCCGAGAACGGCAGCAGCCCCCGCCCCGCGCTTCAAAACCGAGCGACGACTTGCCTGCATGGCCATGAATCGTTGATAGAGCTGGACCTTCATCACTACCTCCCTGTCTGATCGTTCGACAATCTTTGGCTGCCGGCCGCTTCTGTCTTGTCGCCGGTTTGCTCTTGTATGATTGGCGGAACGCCGATGCCGATCGCCGGCAGAGCTTCCGTCGCTCCTGGGAGAAGTCTAGGAAAGAAAGTGGAAGCAAGTCAATCACAGGGAAAAAGCGTCAAACGTCGGCACGCGCAGGCTGCCTCGATCCAAACTCGAACCTCCTCGGTAATGCCAAAGTCGGGGCGAGGATACGATGTGCGGATGAGCGGCCATTTCGGTCGACCATGGCGTGTCCCATCACGTTGCGAACCATGCGAGTTTGTGATCATCTCTCGTGAGAATGAATGAAAACGTCCGTTGGAAGATACAGGGGGGAACGTCATGCGAACGATATCTTGGCTCGCCAGCCTTTTGCTACTGTCGGGAACGGCCGCATTTGCGGCGGATGCGCCGCCTATTGCGATCATCGACAGTGCTACGCCAACTGAGGAGCTTCCGTTCAAGCCGGGTGTGTATGTGGGCCAGAAAATCACGTTCGATGACATGCATGACGGTGAAACCGTGGCTCGTATCGGCGTCTGGGAAGCGGACGTCAGCAAGACAAGGCTGATTGACTACCCGTTCACAGAATATGTGCTGATGATCAGCGGACGGCTCGTCATTACCAATGATGACGGCACGGAGCACGAATTCAATGCGGGCGACACCTTTGTCATGCCGAAGGGATGGACAGGTATCTGGGATATTCGCGAGCGGATGAAGAAGCAGATGGTTCAGATCGGTGATCCGAACGCGAAACCAAAAGGCGAGCCGGTCGAGTAATGACCGGGATGGGCCATCAGAAGCGGCCATTCCCAACATAAAACTTCGGGAAAAAGCGGGTTGCAGGATCGATGGCGCCAGAACTTAGCTGTTGATGGATAAATCCCTCGATGCGCCCCGCCAGGATCTCATGCAAACCGCAGCACCGGTGCTGTTCGTGTTGCTGTGGAGCAGCGGTTTCATCGCTGCCAAAGCCGGGCTCGCTCATGCCGAGACCCTGACCTTTCTCAGCCTGCGCTATACCGTTGTCACGCTGCTGATGACTGGCGTCGCCTTGGCGGTGCGAGCCCCCTGGCCGGAAAGCTGGCGCGAAATCGGCCATATCGCCGTTGCCGGTATCATGTTGCAGGCGCTCTACTTCGGAGGCGTCTGGATGGCTCTGGGCAAGGGTGCCGGGGCCGGTGTCACGGCGCTCATCGTTTGCCTGCAGCCGGTGATCACCGCCGCTCTCGTTGGGCCCTTCTTAGGCGAACGGGTGTCTCCACGCCAATGGCTCGGTCTGGGGCTGGGGATCACCGGCGTCGCTCTCGTCGTGGCCCGCAGATTGGCGCTCGATCTTGGCAGTTTCGAAGGCATGATCTGGGCCTTTATCGGGCTGCTCGGCATCACCTTCGGAACCCTCTACCAGAAGAAGTTCTGCGCTCAGATGGATTCCCGTTCAGGCCCTGCCGTGCAATTCTTCGTAGCCGCACTGCTGCTGACCCCACTTTCGCTGCTCTTCGAGGATGGCGTGATCAACTGGACGCCGGCCTTCATTGCCTCGCTTGCCTATGTCGCCGTGTTCCTGTCTCTGATTTCGATGATCCTGCTGACCATGATGATCAGGCGCGGCGAGGCTTCGCGCGTGACCAGTCTGTTTTTCCTGGTGCCGCCGACGGCGACTTTGCTCGCTTACCTCGTCCTCGATGAACCCGTGGGGCTGACGGCGCTCATCGGCATGGCTGTCGCGGCGATCGGCGTTGCCCTGGTGATGGCGCCGGAACGAAAGCCCGGTTGACGGCGCTTACTTCCAAATTCGGTCGGAGCCCACCAAGACGTCATTGGTGGTGAGCACCGTATCTGATCGGCATTCCGTGGCTCCTGGCAGTTTAGCCATCGCATGCCCCTATTCGATCACCAGACGTAGCAACTGATGCGACGCGCCCTCGCTCTCATAGAGTTCGGCTTCCTCCAAGGGATAGCGCACACCGTCCGCCGGCGGGGACGCCAGCTGATCCATATTGGTTTCGAGGCGTGTGCCGATCAGCCGTTCACCATCCTGTTCGAGATGGAAATAATAGCCATTCTCGAAGTTGATGCCGTAGTCACCGGCGTCCTTGAACAGAAACAGAAGGCGATATTCGAGATCCCGCCAGTCAGGCGCTTGCACCTCGCCCGTAAGTTCGTAGGGATAAGGCAGATGACAGACGGTCTGTCTCTCAAGATCGAGGCATTTGAACGGGCGCATGGAGAGGAAATGTTCGGAGAGAACGCTCTCGTCGAGATCGAAGCCATAAGCTCCCTGCCCGCCCGCAGGCAACTTGACGCTTGCGATGGCGATTCGGTTCCCGCCCACAAGCTCCGCATAGACAGTTTTTTCGGAGGCAGCGGCCTCCAGCGTTGACAAGAATAGCAGGCCAAGCGACCAGCCAAACGCACGCAACATCAAACTGCCTCCCACCAAAAAAGAAGAGGCCGACAACCGCCGGCCTCCTCCGTCAAGTCAAGCAAGTCCTGCAAGGACCTGCGGTCAGGGGATTTTGAAGGCCCAGACGGAGCCGCCCTGGTTGAAGTCCTTGACGATCGCCGCGACGTCGCCGCCCCAGAGCGGAACAGCGCCGCCCCAGCCGGTAACGATGGCGACCCACTGCTCGCCGTCCTGCTCCCAGGTGACGGGGCTGGCGACGATGCCGGTGCCGGTGTTGAACTTCCACAAGATCTCGCCGGTCGCGTCGTCCACCGCCTGCAGATAGCCTTCAGGCGTGCCGTAGAAAACGAGGCCACCCGCGGTGGTCAGAACGCCGCTCCAGAGCGGGGCTTCGTTCTTGACCTCGAACTTGATCTCGCCGGAGGTCGGGTCGATCGCCCGGAGCGCGCCGATATAGTCGTCGTTCAACGGCTTGATGTTGAAGCCGGCGCCGAGATAGGCCGCACCTTTCTTGTAGGTGATCGGCTCGTTCCAGATGTCCATGCCCCATTCATTGGAGGGCACGTAGAACAGATTGGTGTTCTGGCTGTAGGCCATCGGCATCCAGTTCTTGCCGCCGAGGAAGGACGGGGCCGCGAACACCGGATCCCGCTCCTTGCCGCTCTCGGCGACGACCGTCGGATCCTTCGGATAGTTGTCCTCATTGTAGATCGGGCGGCCGTTCTCATCAAAGCCTTCGGCCCAGGTGAGCTCGTTCACGAAGGGCGTGGCGCTGATGAACTCGCCATTCTCGCGGTTCAGGACGAAGAAGAAGCCGTTACGGTCGGCCTTGGCGCCGGCCTTGATGGTTTCGCCATCCTTTTCCATATCGAAATTGACGAGCTCGTTGACGCCGTCATAGTCCCAGCCGTCGTGGGGCGTGGTCTGATAGTGCCACTTGATCTCGCCGCTCTCGACGTCGAGAGCGAGGGTCGACGTGGTGTAGAGATTGTCGCCGGGGCGCAGCCAGCTGTTCCAGGGGGCAGGATTGCCTGTTCCGAAGTATGCAAGGCCGAGTTCGGGATCATAGGTCCCGCCAAGCCAGGTGGCGCCGCCGCCCCAGGTGGCCATGTCCTCCGGCCAGGTGGCGTTCTTCTCGCCGGTCATGGTGCTTTCTTCGCCGTTCACGCGGCCCATATGGCCTTCGAGAACGGGACGGTACCAGACCTCATCACCCGTTTCGGCATCGTATGCCGTGACCGCGCCGACGATGCCGAACTCGCCGCCGGAATTGCCGACGATTACCTTGCCGTCGACGATCAGCGGTGCGGCTGTATAGGAGTAGCCCGCCTTGTAGTCGTTCATGGTTTTGCGCCAGACCGTCTTGCCGGTCGCCTTGTCGAGCGCGACCAGTTTCGCATCCAGCGTACCGAAATAGATCTTGTCACCGTAGATGGCGGCGCCGCGGTTCACGACGTCGCAGCAGGGAAGGATGCCTTCAGGCAGGCGTGCGTCATACTGCCAGATTTCCTCGCCAGTCGCCGTGTCGATCGCCCACATGCGCGAATAGGAACCGGTGACGTACATCACACCATCGCTGATCAGTGGCTGGCTCTCCTGACCACGCTGCTTCTCACCGCCGAAGGAAAAGGACCAGGCCGGCACGAGGCTCTTGACGTTGTCCTTATTGATGCTGTCGAGCGTGCTGTAGCGCTGGCCGCTGTAACCCAGGCCATAGGTCAGAATATCGCCTGGCGTTTCATGATCCTTGACCAGATCTTCGTCAGTCACGGCAAGCGCCGCGCTGGATACGCTGGCCAGCAGCAAGGCCGTCAAACCGAGTGACAGATGTCGAGCAGGATGCATCGATGTCTCCAGAGGTCGTCGTTGAAGCTCCCAGGCCTCGCGCGGTTCATGCAGGATCGCCCCAAAAAAGCACCCCGTTTCCGCCCGATTTACAGCCACGTCATTTTGTTGAAGCAGATTGTCTGATGATACACAAGCGGGCCGGATGTTCGGTTTCCAGCAGCTCAGTTGACCGGATCGAGGCTTTCAAGCACGAGCTTGCCGTAGAGATGGCTTATCGAGCGGACGAATTCTTCGCGCACGACGGCCATTCCATCGAATTGCGGATCGATCGGCAGGTCGATCGCCTCCGCTTCGCTGAGGCCGCGCTCGGCAGCATCCCTAAGCGCCGTTTCAAGCCAATCGAGATAGGAACGGGTCTGCTCGATGGCGCTCGTGTCTTTGGTGACAGGTCCATGTCCGGGCACGACGACCTTCAACGGAAGGTCCTGAAGGCGATCGAGCGATCCGCGCCAGACATCCAGATCGGCATGGGGCGTGGTCGGTGCGCGATCCATGAAGACCAGATCGGCTGCGAGCAACAGCTGCTCGCCATGATCGTAGATCGCGAGATCCCCCTGGCTGTGGCCGGCGAGCGCCATGAATTCCAGATCCCGCCTGCCCATCTTCTCGCGGCTCGCTGAAATCACCTTCGTTGGCACCACCGTACGCGTACCGCGCATCCAGACATCGACCAGCCGGTACATATTGTCGGTGAACAGATCGCCGATGTCGGCGATGACGTCCCGGACCACGGGAAGACTCTCGATCGGCAGGTCTTCGAACACCTGGCTGCCGAGATAATGATCGGGATGTGCATGGCTGACGAACACGCGGGCGACCGGCTCGTCAGTGACACTGGCGATCGCCACCTTCAATTCCTCGCCATAGATGCGGCTCGGCCCGGTGTCGAACAGCATCACCCCCTCACCGGTCGTCATAAAGGTGATGTTGGCGATGTTTCCCCCATTCTTCACGGAAAGATGCTCATCCAGTCCGCGAAGAAGAAACACGCCGTCAGCGATTTCCCTCGGCTCCAACCCATAAGTCCACCGGCCCGCGGCGCGGGCGGGCGCAACTTGACTGACCGTGGCCAGGGTGGCCAGCGCCAAGCTTAACATTTCACGTCGGCTAAGGCCGCTTCGTGTTGTCATTCTTGGATCCCGTTTTGTCTTTACACCGTGTTACGCCGGCGACTGACGCAAGCCCTTGCACAGCACCAAACGTCACGGCAGCTGACACCGGGCACGTCAAGCAGGTGCCGCCGGCACTAGGTGGTCGGTTCCCACTCCAGGGGGATCTGGCCTTGCAGCAGGTTGGCTTCGGTGTCGCGGCCATCGATGAGGAGGTGATCCGTGCCGACTTCGGGGCGAACCAGCACCGTCATGATCGGATGCTGCGCCACCGGCTCGGCGGGCTCGATATGTGCCAGCAGCTCGCCATCGGCAGTCTTCACGTCCATGCGCTCGATGAAGAAAGCGGGGATGCCGTCGGCAAGGCCGGTGTCCATCGGATGGTAAGCGCGGATCGTGGCGCGCTGGGTGCCGTCATCCTGCAGCCAGGTCTTGGCCTGCATTTCGCCGAGATGCTCCATCCAGTCATCCTGCGCATGGACGCTTGCCGGTTCCGTGCAGCCGCCGCCTGCGGCATCGACGAACACGCCGCCCACATGCCAGACGCCATCGGACATCAAGGCGGCGGCGCGCACAGGGCCGCCCTGCTGCATCTTCAAGGAGGAAGCAATGAACGGCTCAGCCTTGACCGGTTCCATGGAAAGCACCCGAAGGATCGGGTTACTATCGGCGAAGACGACGATCTTCTGCACATCACCCAACGCGCGCGCATCGACGACGAACGGCACATTCATATTGTCTTCGGCATGTCGTGGCGCCTTGACCACGACGCGATCATCAAAGACCGTCTCGGCATCTTCAAAAAGGAAGTCCCGAACCCACTCCCAATTTCCCGAATTCAACGGATCAGCATGCGCTGATGGGCTGGACAAGAGCGCAAAAGCGGTTGCAATAACAGCAGCACGTATCATCCCAAAACCTCCAGATCCCAGCACCAAAGCTCGAACCAGTCCCGTCAAGTCAGCGCTCCAGGGCGCTTCCCTGGTAGGTTATACCATATTGGCTGAAAATGCGCGCCATTCCGCCATTTCGCACCAATTCATCGATGATGTCACCAGCAGCCCAGCGCAGATCACGGGCATTTTCTCGGACCGCGGCGCCAACGCTCCAACTGTCGATCGCAAGCCCTGGAAGCCGGGTTTTTCCGACATCATAGTCCTCGAGCCGCTCACCCAGCCCTCCTTCGATCTGACTGAGCGGACCCATGAAGGCAGAAACCTCTCCGTTCATCAACGCCGCCACGCCATCATCCGTGCGGCGAAAACGTTTGACGCCGGACCGTAGTTTTCCGCCCCAGGTGGAGGATAGATAGAAATCCGCGAGCGTATCCAGTTCAACCGCAATCGCCTCGCCTTCGAGGTCGAATAGCGAAAAATCACCGCCGCCGAAGACGTCGGGATCACGGGCGATGGTGACATGATCTTCGAAATAGGGCGAGAACAGCACCGCAAGTTCGTTGCGCACGTCCAGTTCACGGCTGAAGGGGATATGCAGCATCAGATTGGCGACGGCATCGACGGCGATCGAGCCCTCGCTGCGCGCGCCGATGCTTGGGCCGCGCCAGACATGATTTCGCAGGTCGGCATCGACGTTTTCATCCGCCTGCACCGCCATCAACTCAAGGTCAACTTCGAGCCCATCCGCGATCCGTCTTGCGATCTCCACGTCTATGCCAATCAGCTGGTCTCCTTCGAGGAAGGAGAACGGTCGATAATCCTCATAGACGGCGACCTTGATCCGGCCCTTTTCCAGGATCTCGTCCAGGCTCTCGCCGACGGTGTTTTCCGTGTCGGGATAGATCCGCTTTCGCGTGTTGGCGGTCTGCGCGCGTGCCATGGGTGCAACGCCCAGGGCAGCAAGGCCCAGAAGCGCCGTCCGCCGGCTGATAGCCGGTCGCATCACCAGCCTACTCTTCAGCAACCGTGTCCAGCCAGGAACGGATTGACCAAATGGCCTCATCGCTGAAGATTTCTCCGAACGCCGGCATATAGGTAACGCCGTTTCTGACGGCGCCGAGCTTCACCTTTTCCAAGAAATACTCATCGTCCTCACCCGGAATCAGATAACGGAGATCCGGAGCGATGCCGCCGGACATGGCGCCGAGGCCATGACAGCGAGCGCAGTTCTGATTGTACGCTTTGTCGCCGACCTTGATCGCGGTCTCATAGTCATCGGTGTCGCGATAGGGATTTTCCAGATGCTCCTCGCCATTGAGCAAGGTGAGGCCTGAGATGTCGATGGGCTGCGGTGCAACATCACCATGAGCATGGGCTTGCTTCAGGGCGAGCCCCGAGGCAGCCCATCCCGTCATCAAGATGGCCACAGCGGCAGTGGTGCGAAATGTTGTCAAGATCACCTCCATAACCCATCACGGTCTCTGTCCCGATTGAAGCATCAGGTTCTTACCGGCAGCTCCTGTATCCAAGACCATAACGCGATTTTGACGAGGTCGAAAAGCGGCACTTTGGTCGCATTTGGCAAATGGCAGAGCCTTGGCTACCATCCCGGACGCACCGATTATGCGGCCGAAGAAGGTGACTGAATGAGCACAGCCGAGTTCCCGAGGTCATCAGGGCGCAGACTTCGATCGGCCTTATTCATTGCTCTTCTGTCGATCGGCACAACCACGTACGCCCCTGCTGGCCATGCGGCCTGCGATGTCGAAACACCTGACAACTATCGCCTCGACCACTACCGCGCACCGACCCCTTGCGACCTGCCCGGCGCCGAGATAGTCGATACCCAAGAGCTAAAAGAGCTGCTCGCCAACGACGCCCCCATTCTCATCGACGCCATGCCGCTGGTTCACACCGGAGAGACCGATTTCACCGGCCGCTGGACCGTACCGAAGCCCCGTCACAACATCCCCGGCAGTATCTGGCTCCCCAATATCGGGCAAGGCTCTCTCGACGACGAGATGAGCGCCTACTTCCAAGACAATCTCAGGCAAGTCACCGCCTGCGATCGCCATCGCCCGCTGGTTTTTTATTGCTTCGTCGACTGCTGGATGTCGTGGAATGCCGCAAAGCGAGCGCTGGAATTCGGCTATGACAGGGTTATCTGGTATCCTGAAGGCACGGATGGGTGGAAGGACGCGGGCGAACCGCTTGCTCTCTCCACCCCTGTGCCGCTGTTCGAGGAGTGATCATGTTACGAGCGCTGACATTGCTGGTCCTGATGCTGCCTGGACTAGCACTCGCCCAGGCCAGAGACGACAACGCGCCGGCCGGAAGCGCCGGCTGGATGGACCGTTTCTTCGGCTATGCCGCTTACAAGTCCGGCTACTATCAGCGCGCCATCGATCTCTGGCTGCCGCTCGCCGAAGCCGGTGACGCGCGTGCGCAGGAATTCATCGGCATTCTGCATGAAGAAGGCCACGGCGTACCAAAGGATATCGACAAGGCGATGTCCTGGTATGAACGCGCGGCTTTGAGTGGCGACATGGCGGCGCAATATAATCTCGGGCGCATCTATCTCGAAGGAAAGCTGGTCGAGCAGGACATCGAGCGCGCTCACGAGCTTTTGCGCCTCGCCGCCGAACAGGGCGATGAGGATGCGAAGGCCTTGCTCCCGACCGGCACCCATTGAGCAAAGGGCGCCTTGCCCTTGCATGGCTGGCGGCCTTGTTCATGCTGCCAACAGAGCGTTCAGCCGCCGAAGAAGGCGGTTTCGTCGTCGAGCCCCTCCCCGATCCACCTGTCCTCGATCTCATGGAAGTTCGAAAAAAACCGGAGGCCGTGATCGACGATGATCCGGCCTGGCCCGAACGCCTGCTCGCGCTCTTCGAAGAGGCGGTGCTGCACGACGAAGCCAAGCGCCCGCGCGGCATCAACAAATGGACCGGCCCGATCGACCTCTCCCTTCGCGGTGACGCCGCTGACGACGTCGCCGTCTATGTCGAGGAGATCGCCGCCGAGCTCTCCGAACTGATCGACCTCCCGATCGAGCTCTATGTCGATCAGAACTGGGCTGGTGATATCGACATCTACATCACCTACTGGAAGAATTACTGGCCGTTCTTCATGCAATCGACCGAACCCGGCCGTCATATCTTCACCTGCGCCGTCCTGCCCTGGGTCGATCGCGGCCGCATCAAGCGGGCGACCATCAAGATCAATGCCGGTGTGCTGGATCGGGCAACGGTACGCGCATGTCTGCTTGAGGAGCTTACGCAGGCGCTCGGCCTTTTCGGCGAGACCGAAGAGGAAACCGAAACGCTTCTTCACGACGGCATCGGCTATGAGGGGCTGGGCGCAATCGACCGTGTCCTGATCAGAACGCTCTATGATCCACGCCTGACGCTCGGCCTTTCCAACGAGCGCGCAGCAACGATCGCATCCGTCATCCTGAACGAGCAGCTGGCCAAGTTGGTGAATGGTCAGTCAGAGGAAAACCCGGTGCCGGACTGAATATCGATCCGCTGACCATCGGCCGACAGCAGGATCGCACGGCGTCCCCCACCCTCTTTCAGCAAACGCTCCGCATGCGATGGTTCGGCAACCGCGATCGTGGTCGAGAGGCCATCGGCAATGGCCGCACGATCAGCGATCACACTCACGCTTCGCCAGCCGGTGGCCGGCCTCCCGGTTTTCGGGTTGAACAGATGGTGGGCCAGCGCATTGCCCTCGCAGCCGAGCGATGTGCCCAATGGGCTCGACGTCGCGATCGCCCGGTTCTCGAGCGCAATGTTGTCGAACAGCCCGCGCCCGTCCGGACGGCCGATACCGACACGCCAGGGCCGGCCATCCGCCCGCCGACCAAGGCCTCGATACTCCCCCATGTTCACCAGCACCCGGTCGAACCCATGCACACGCAACATCGCTGTCACGCGATCGGTGATGTAGCCCTGGGCGATGCCATTCAACGTGATCGCCATGTTCGGACGCCCAAAGCTGATGGCGCGGCCATCGACATGGACTTGGCGCCAGTCCACGAGTTCGAGTGCGGCTTTTACTCGTTCAGGGCAATTTCCACCACGTGAAAAAGCCTGCCATAGCGGCTGCACGGTGATATCGAATGCGCCGTCGCTAAGTTCGGAGAAATGACGGGCAATCCCGAGCAGTTCGATCAGCGCCGCGGGCGCACCGTCCAACCGCCCATCCTGGTTCAGCCTGACGATCGCGGAGTCACGTCTGAACAGGCTGAAGATATTTTCCAGCCGCCTGATCTCCTCCTGACAGGCTGAGAGAACCGCATCGGCGCGTCGCCGATCGTGATGCGCGAGCACGATGTTTGCTTCCGCACCGAGGGCCTGCCCCTGCCAGCGAACATCGAACGCTGCCCCGCCCGCTGCAGGCCCCGACAACACGGACGCCGCAGCGATGCCGATAAAGCGACGCCTGGCCAGCTTCATGTTGCATCTTCCAACGCCCGCGCCCGCCGGCGCGCCAGGACCAGCGGTACGCAGGTCTTTTCATCGTCATGAATGGTGACGCAATCCAGGCATTGGAAACATTCACCATAATCGATCCGGCCGGTGGGCTCGATCGCTTGATAGGCGCAGCGCACCCTGCAGAGCTGGCATGGACTGCCGCATTCGACGCGCCGATCGATCCAGGCAAATCGCCGAAACCGGTCGGACAGCGCCAAGAAGGCGCCTAGCGGGCAGAGATAGCGACAGAACGGCTTGAACAGCACAACGCCGAGGACAAGCCAGAGCAGCGCATAGACGACGAACGGCCAGTCACGCACGAACCCTAGCGTGATCGCTGTCTTGAACGGCTCCACCTCGACCAGCGCATCGGCAAGCGGGGCGCTGACCAGCGTCGCGGCGACCAGGAGAACAAGCGCACCGTATTTCACATATTTCAGTCGACGGTCCCATTGGTCTGGCAGACGGACCTCTGGCAGCCTAAACGCGCGACCGAGCCGGTGCGAAAACTCCTGCAGGGCACCATAGGGGCAAAGCCAGCCGCAGAAGAAACCGCGACCGAAGACCATGATCGACACCAGGACGAACGCCCAAAGAAGAAGCGAAAACGGATCGTAAAGAAGGAACAGAAAACCACCGCCGCTGATCAGCGAGCCAAGTGTGGCAAGTGGCGTCACGATGCTGAGCTGGCCCTGACCATACCAGCCGACGAATACGGTCATGGTGGCGAGGGTCACCAGCCTGAACTTACTGAACATCGGATGCGATGCGAGTGCCCGTTGACGTCGCCAGAGCAGCCAGAACAACCCACCAGCAAGAACGGTCAGCGCCAGTAGATCCGGCCAGCGCTCGATGATCGCCTCCTGCCAGACCGGGACGGTCGCAACCGCCAGCGGTTCTTGGAAGAAGCGTTCGGGCGGCGTGATCTGAAGCGGCAGGTCGCGTGTGCCGCGCTCCGGCATGAACATGCCATGGTCGCGCACGGCGCGGAGATAGAGCTCATAGGGGCTGCCCGGATCGAAGCCCAGGCGTGTATCGAGACGCAGCATGATCATCTGGTCGAAATCGGGCATGCCATCGTTCAGCGTGGTTTCGACGTCGGCATCGCGCACGGCGATCGGATAGCCCGCCTGGCGAACGCCGATCCGATCGGGCGCCGTATTGCGGACGAAGTCAGGGTCGAGCAGCGGATGGCGGCCGTTGGTCATCACGAGAATCGGTTCCTCGTATTCACGAACCGCCGATGCCATGAGCCGCCGCGTCTCTTCGTCGACCAGCGCGTTCGCGACGCTCGGGATGCCGAGGTCGGCGACGTAGAGGTCGAGATAGAGATCGCCCGGGTCCGCACGGGCGTCGGGATCGTCAGCTGCCCACAGCGAGCCTTCGAAGGCCTGGTCGATCTCGGCATTGTTCAAGGTGAGCCGGCTGACCAAGCCTTGTTCCAGGAGCTCGTCGAACGTCATGGCTGCGATGAGATCGGTGCGCGGCCGGCGCGCGGCCCTCGGCGTCACGCCTTCCAGCCGTTCGCGCGCGACCTTCAGAGCTGCGGCCAAAACCGTCTCGTTCACAATCCTGACCGATGCGGTCGCCTTGCTCACACCATCCAGATACACCTGCGTGGAGATGTCCGTCTCGGCATCGCCGTAAGGTACGCCGACCGTGATGTTGTCCGCGATCGAGCGGCGGCGATATTGACGGACGAAACTCTTCAATGGCGCCGGCCCCAAACCTGACACGAAGACCGGCTCGTTCTGGGAGAGCACCAACACGTCGAGAAACGCACCGTCGCGATCCAGGCTCACCAGGAGATTGACCGGCTGACCGGAAAACCCGGGGATCGGCGCCAGCGGTGCCGTCTCAAAGGCATAGCCGACCGGCTCGCCACCGGCATTCAGAACATGCCAGAGCGGTCGATCATCGACGCGCGCACCAAGCTGATAGGGCGGCATGATCAAACCAGCCGCCTCATCATCACTAAGGTCAGCTGCCCGGCCGGGCAGAAGGGTTACAAGGAATAGAATGAATGAGCAGATCAGCAGGCCTGGCAGGCGCCGCTCGCCCCCCATGATCAACGGCTCGAAAAGTCGAGCAGTGTGCTGCCGGCACGCACGGCCAGTGACTCAACCAGGGCCGTCTCAATCTCCCCGCCCGAAAACCTGGCACCTCTGTCCCTAGCCATGTCTAGCAAGTCACCCATGTGCCGGTGGCACATGAGAAAAATTCTTGTAGTGGTCGGCCAGGACGTCGCCGCCGAAATCGTTGGCGAGGTCACGCCAGACGGCATGAATGTGGTTGGCGTCGTTCTGGGTATTGTCATATTCGATAAACAGGCGCTTGCCCTGAATGCGGTAGTAGTGGGGCTGATGGCGCTCAATGCTGCCTGCCCAGGCGAAACGGAGATGCTCGAACTCGTTCGCGACGAGCGCCGCCTGTTCATCGGCGAGCGCGTCCGGCAGACGGTTCAGGTAGCACCCGATCAGCTCGCGCAAGATATCGATCTCGCCATGTTCGAGGTCGGCCGGGCCGACACCCTCGGGTTTACGGCTGAAGCGTAGCCCCTCCGATTGCGCGTGGTTGGTGCCCAGGTTCTCACGCCTGCCGGCGGAGACGAGTTGGCGATCGCCCTCAGTGAGGACGGGTCGGTTACCGGTGATCAGGTCGCTTGGCGCCACCGGTGAAAGCAGAGCATGACTGCGCTTTTCCGCATCCAGTGCGCGAAACAGCTCCCGCCCCAAATCCTCGACCGCTGCCAGCGGCCGGTGAAGATGAGGTCCGAGCAGCGGACTTGCCGCGGGGTTGGCGCCGAAAAAGTTCGGCGTTGCTGCAACCACATCACCATCAATGATCACGTAATGAAGCGAAACATGATGGCCACCAAAACGCCACGCCCAGGTGCTGCCAGCACCCGGGGCGCCACCGGCCCCGGGTTTACCAAAGATCGTCGTATAATAGAGGAGCGGGTCGCGCCGGCGCTCGCGTAGGCCGCCGGTCGGCCAGTCCTCAATCCGATCGAGTGTGTTTTCAAGGCCCATGATGGCGGCGGCCGTGGCGTAACCCGCCAGCGAAAGGCCCGTTGCGACCAGCTGGTGCACGAGCTGATGCTGCACCGCCGTCATCCGGCCGAGATCGAGACCGCCGTGATCGGTGGGTGTGTAGAACCAGAGCCTGCGTTCGCCCTCATCGGGAAAGGGTCGACACGCGACCTCGCTTTGTGCGGCATCGAACGTATCAATCAGCCTCGATGCCGCGTCGGTCATCTCTTTCGCGACCACAGCCGTTCCCTTGGAGCTCATGCTGTTCCTGTTCCCCACTGGTCGAACGTGGCTTCAGGATTGCTCGAATCGCGTGCGTTGTCGACCGACGACCGTTCCCGGTGCGTCCGGTCTCTGGAAATTATTGCCGCTCATCCGTTAGCATGGCCCTACCTCGCACGACGGTCGTTCGGGGCGAGCAGGAGAAATGAGCATGGACGTCGGTATGACGCTGCCGATGCGCGGCCCACTTGCCAACCCCAGCGATGTCAGAACCCTGGTCGAGCAGGCCGAGGCACTCGGCTTCGATCATATTGGCGTGAACGATCACATCGTCGTCCCGAAGGCGATCGGTTCGCGCTATCCCTATTCGGCCACTGGCGCATTTCCAGGATCGGAATCAGGCGAATGCCTCGATCTGTTCACCCTCCTCGCCTATGTCGCCGCCATCACCACGAAACCTCGCCTGGTCACCGCCATCACAGTGGCACCGCATCGGGGTGCCGTGCACACCGCGAAGATCGTCTCGACCATCGATGTTCTGTCAGGTGGCCGCATGGTGCTGGGGGTCGGCGCTGGCTGGATGAAGGAGGAGTTCGATGCTCTCAACATCCCGCCCTTCGAACTACGCGGCAAGGTGACCGCCGAGTATCTTCAGGTGTTCAAAACACTTTGGACCGAAGATGAGCCGCGTTTCGACGGTGAATATGTCCAGTTCGACAATATCAGCTTCCTGCCCAAGCCCGTCCAAAAGCCACATCCGCCAATCTGGGTCGGTGGTGAAAGCAAGGCCGCCATGCGACGGACCATCCGCCACGGCGACACCTGGTTCCCCATCGCCAATAACCCACACCACCCCCTCGACAGCATCGAGCGTTTCAAGGAGGGCATCGGGCGGTTGCAACGCCTGGCCGAGGAAGAGGGCCGTGACCCAAAGAGCATCGGCCTCGCCCTCTTCGCCAACTGGTACGACGAAACCAAGACCGGCAAGACCGACAGCGGCGAGCGTCAGCTCCTCACAGGCAGCGCCGCGGACATCGCCGAAGACATCGAGGCACTCGAAGAACTAGGCGTCACCGACCTCCTGCTCCAATTCAACCGCGACACCCTCGAGCGCACCCTAGACAGCATGCAGTTCTTCAAAGAACAAGTTCGATAGTCCGACGCGGACTTCGGTCACTTGCCTGCGTCGGACACCACCGTTCGAGTTTCAGGCGTGGTGGTCAGGCACCCGGTCCGAAGGCTTGGGTGCAAACCGTCGGACCGGGTTA
>JBPCVQ010000530.1:0-3025 GCA_051010395.1 Geminicoccaceae bacterium
ATCATCGCGGCTGGGCGATGGGGCGTGTCTTCAAGAACGAGCGCGACTATTACGGCATCAAGCTGCCGCTCGGCCCCGACTTCGGCGGGCCGCTGTTCTGGACGCAATATTGCTTCATGATGCTCGATCCCAATGGTCTGAAGGACCGCTATGCCGATTATTGGGAACAGAACACGGCTCACACATTAATCAATCGTGAGCATTGCGTCCTCAACCCGAATGGTTTCGAGGGTTACGGGCGCCATTGCTGGGGCCTCACCTCCTCCGACAATAAAAAGGGATATGCAGCGCATCAACCACGCCGAGACCTGGGTGTCATCACGCCAACGGCTGCACTCTCGGCCTTTCCCTATACGCCCGATCATTCGATGGAGGCGCTTCGCCATTTCTATGACGAGCGCGGTGATCAGCTATGGCGGGAATATGGCTTCGTGGATGCCTTCAACCCCTCCGAAAACTGGGTCGCGGACACCCACCTCTCGATCGACCAGGGGCCGATCGTCGGCATGATCGAGAATTACCGGACCGGGCTGATCTGGAAGCTGTTCATGAGCTGCCCTGAGGTCAAGGAAGGCTTGAAAAAGCTCGATTTCGACAGCCCGCACATGCATCCAGAAGTCAGCTAAGGCGAGGCCGGCGGCCTCGGGCCCAACTTGCCTGAATGAGGTTGTGCAGCGTTGGGACAAAATCGGGGTGCGGCGTGACATCAGCCCTTGCTTTGACTAAATCAATGCGATTATTTAAGAGGGAAATATCTATCCATAGTTGATACCGGCGACTCAGGATCTGCAAATGAACCCAACCACGAGCGCTGAAGTGGCGGCGTCGCCCTCCGACCTCCTCTCGGATCACGTCACACCCGATCAAAAGCTGGTTTGTCTTGGCAGCTGGCTGGACCGCACAACGCTTAAGGAGGGGCAAGCGGCACAGGCCTGTTCCCTGCTGCCGGCGAGCACACTGACCATCGGCACCACCTTCGCGGGCGCCCTTGTCAGCGTCGA
This sequence comes from Geminicoccaceae bacterium, assembly GCA_051010395.1. GTDB lineage: Bacteria > Pseudomonadota > Alphaproteobacteria > Geminicoccales > Geminicoccaceae > JANQPX01. The sequence continues at coordinate 1,002 of JBPCVQ010000530.1, forward strand.
TCAGCGCTGGTTTGCGTTTTGCATCTTCCTGATTTTCGTCTTCGGTGCGTTGATGCTCTTTCTCTATCATCACCACCGCTGGACGATCTGGCGAGCCGTCGCGGTTCAACTGCAGACGGAGCAAAAGTTTCTGATCAGCGCGAAGCGATCCGAGGCCTTGAACAAGGCCGGGCGCCACCCGCCGGAAAGGCTGGCTCATTGGTTCGACAAACGGGAACCGTTGCGCCCTTTTGCCGGCCCCGCAATCGCCCTTTATCTCGCCACAGTGATCTTGGGGGTGCTGCTGATGGGTTTTGCCGCCGCCATGGATTACCACTGGCTAGGGCCGAAGCCAGCGGCCGCCGCCGAAAGCCCACCGGCGAGCGACGCGACCTTGGGCTATGACAATGGCCGACGCGCGATCTTTTAGCCGGACAGGAGCATCGAGAGCAGCTTCAAGATGAGCGAGCCGGCAATAAACGACGTGCCGGTCAGTATGATCGCCATGATCAGCGAGAAGCCGATGATCGCCCCGATTTTCTCATTCTCGCCGCGCATGGACGGCAGGCGAAAGTCGATGGCTATGCCCAACCTTGACGATACTATCGATCGATCGGTCGGCATCTCGATGTCGGGAAGGGCGGCTCGGGCCAAACGCTGATCCATTCTGTTGGAAAAACCGATGATATTGTTGAATAAGCAGAGTTTTTAATCAACCATTAATTTATCCACAAAACGATCCTCGCGTAAACTTAGCCGATAAAAATGAAGCTTTCCTTGATGACTGCCCGGTGGCGTAGCACGCCATGGCTTCACGACCTGGGGTGACCTGGGATAGAGACAGCCAACACCTTCCCTTGCTGGAGCCCCTGCCGATGACTTCGCCGGACCGTCTGACCCTTCACCGCCCCGACGACTGGCACCTGCATCTGCGCGACGGGCCGATGCTGGAAGCAATCGCCGCACCTTCCATGCAGCATATCGGCCGCGCCATCATCATGCCCAACCTCGTGCCGCCGGTCGTCACTGGCCCGGATGCAAGAGCCTATCGAGATCGAATTCTGACAGCCTTGGAACGCACCGGCGCCAAGTCAACGCCGAGCGGCGCCCCGCTCATGACTTTGTATTTGACCGAAACGACAGACCCCGACGATGTCGAGGCAGCTGCGCGCGACGGCCTTATACATGCGGTGAAGCTTTATCCGGCGGGTGCGACCACCAATTCCGACAGCGGCGTGCGGAGCACCGAGGCGGTGCTGCCGGTACTGGAGCGGATGGCGGAGATCGGCCTGCCGCTTTGCGTGCATGGCGAAGTCACTGATCCCGAAATCGATATCTTCGACCGCGAAGCCATCTTCATCGAACGCGTGCTCGATCCTGTGCGCAGGCGTGTTCCCGGACTTCGCGTGATCATGGAGCACGTCACGACCAAAGACGCCGCCGACTATGTGTTATCGATCCCGAGCGACCTCGGGGCGACGGTGACGCCGCATCATCTCATTCTCAATCGCAATCATTTGCTGGTGGGCGGGATCAAGCCGCATTATTACTGCCTGCCGATCGTCAAGCGTGACGAGCACCGGCTTGCACTTCGAAAGGCCGTCGTTTCTGACGACCCGCGCTTTTTTCTCGGCACGGACAGCGCGCCCCATGCCGATCACACCAAGGAAGCGCCTTGCGGCTGCGCCGGCGTGTTCAATGCGCCGAACACCCTTTCTTGCCTGGCCCACGTGTTCGAGGAGGAAGGTGCCCTCGACAAGCTGGAGGCCTTCACCTCCCTGAACGGCCCCGCATTCTACGGTCTCCCGCCGAACGACGAGACCATTGCCATGGTCCGGGATGACAACCCGGTGACCTACCCGGAAAAAATCGAGACGGGCGCCGGCCCCGTCACGGTATTCGATCCGGGTTTTCCGCTCTATTGGCGGGTCGCCTAGCAACCCACCAAAAACCGGTAACCAGTATCATTTCAATGGGTTAGGCAGTTACCGCCAAAGGGGTTTTGCACTGCAAAGTCCTGGGTTTTGCAGTTCTCGTTCTGTTCC
>JBPCVQ010000531.1:0-17127 GCA_051010395.1 Geminicoccaceae bacterium
CGCCCGCTTTGCCGAGATCACATGACGGTCGGCAAAGCGGGCGAGCGCTTCGATGTGCTTGTCGACGATCAGGATCGCGAAACCGGTTTCTTTGACCGTTCGAAGGCAGGAACAGATGGTCTCTCGCACCAGTGGCGCCAGTCCCTCGGTCGCTTCATCCAGCACCAGCAGTCGCGGGTTGGTCATCAATGCCCGGCCAATCGCCAGCATCTGCTGCTCGCCGCCGGAAAGCTGATTACCTCCATGCCGGCGACGTTCTGCCAGTTGCGGAAACAACTCATAAACCCCCTCCAACCCCCACGCCGGGGCCCGGACGCCGGGCGGCGTCGACTCCGGCAGCTCGGACACCTGAGTCAACGCCGTCGCGCGTCGCGACGTGGCGATGAGTTTTTCTTCGACGGTGAGGGTCGGGAAGATCTGGCGCCCCTCGGGGACGAGGCCGAGGCCGGCCTGGCCGATCTGGTGGGAAGGTGCGCCGGTCATGTCGCGATCTGCAATCATCACCCTGCCGCCGGTGGCGGCTAGCAGCCCGAAGATTGCTTTGATCGTCGTCGTTTTGCCCATGCCGTTTCGACCCAGCAGGGTGACGACCTCCTTGGCGCCGACCTCGAAGCTGACATCGAACAGGACCCGGCTGTCGCCGTAGCCGGCCTCTAGGTTTTCGACCTTCAGCATCAGACGGCCTCGTCGCCGAGATAGGCGGCGCGCACCAGGGGATCGGCCCGGACTTCGGCCGGTGTGCCCGTCTTGATGATGCGCCCGTAAACCAGGACGCTCACCCGATCTGCGAGGGTGAATACGGCATCCATGTCATGCTCGATCAGTATGACCGCAAGCTTGTGCTTGAGGCCGAGGATCAGGTCTGTGATCTGCCCGGATTCTTCCTGTCCGGTGCCGGCGAGCGGTTCGTCCAGAAGAAGCAGGCGGGGTCGGGTCGCGAGCGCAACGGCAAGTTCCAGTTGACGCTGCTCGCCGTGGGAGAGAGCACCAGCCGGCAGCTCGGCTCGTTCGGCAAGGCCAACGGTTTCGAGGGCGGCCATCGCTTCGTCGTTCAGGGCCCGTTCGCTGCCGGCAGCCTGGAAAAAATGAAAGCTGGAGCCGGATCGCGCTTGCACGGCAAGAGCTGCATTCTCCAGGGCTGAGAACCCTGACAACAGCGAGGTAATCTGAAACGTTCGTGCAATCCCTAGTCTGGTACGCCCCGCCATAGACAAGGTGCTGACGTCGTTCCCCTCAAAAAGAACACGTCCAGCGTCCGCCGCCAGGCGGCCGGAGAGCTGGTGGATGAGGGTGGTTTTGCCGGCGCCGTTGGGGCCGATGATCGCATGCAGTTCGCCGGGCATGACATCGAGGCTGACGTCGTCGGTGACCTTGAGCGCGCCATAGGCCTTGCGCAGGTTTTCCGTACGCAGGATGGGGTCGGTCATGACCGACGGGCTCTGCCGGCCAAGTTAACGAGCATGCCGTGCATGCCGCCTTTGCCGTGGAGGACGATCAGGACCAGGATGATGCCGAGGCCGAGTTTCCAGTGCTGCGAAAAGCTCGATAAAAGCTCTTCAAGCAACAAGAAAACGGCAGCGCCGAGGATGCCGCCGGTAAGCGTGGCCATGCCGCCGACCACCACCATCATGATCAGCTCGCCCGAGCGCTGCCAGGTCATGTAGGCGGGCGAAACGAACTCGGCCTGATTGGCGAGCAGCGTACCGGCGAGGGCTGCGAGCACACCGGCGATCACGTAGGCGGTGAGCTGGTAGGGCAGTGGCTCGAAGCCGATGGCGTTCATGCGGTCGGCATTGTCCCGCGTCCCGCGCAGCACCCGGCCAAAACGGGCGGCGATCATCGATCGCAGGGCGAGGAAAGAAGCCAAAAGGAATGCCAGGACCAGGTAGTAGAAGACGAGATCATTCTCAAGCCAGGTCTGGCCGAACAGGGTAGAGCGGGCTTTGAGTGTCAGGCCGTCGTCGCCGCCATAAACGGACAGCGACACCATCAGGAAATAGGCCATCTGCCCGAAGGCAAGGGTGATCATGATGAAATAGACGCCCTTCGTCCGGAGCGAGATCACGCCGGTGATCAACCCAAACGCAGACGCGGCGATCGTTGACAAGGCGATCTGTGCGAAGAGATCAGTCACCCCATGGCTGGCAGCCACGCCGACGGCATAGGCGCCGATGCCGACGAAGGCGGCGTGGCCGAAGGACACCATGGCGCCGTAGCCGAGGATGAGATCGAGGGAAAGGGCGGCGATCCCGAAGATCATGATGCGCGTCGCGATCACCAGATAGAAGGGATCGAGGCCAAGGCCGGTGGCGACCGGCAGCGCCGCAAAGATCCCGAACAGGCAGGCTAGGCCTGCAGCTTTGACTTGCCTGAGCCCTTGTTTGGGTGTGCCCGCGTCCGTACTCACTGCCGTCGTCATCCCCGCTAACTGCCCTGCTTTGACGGAAAGAGGCCGGCGGGGCGGAAGAAGAGCACGGCGGCCATCAGGATGTAGATCAGCATCGGCGTGAGGGTGCGGCCGACCTGCGAGGCGGCGGCGGGTTCAAGCAGGAGCTTCAGGAGGATGGGGCCGAAACTGCGGCCGAGCGTGTCGACCAGCCCGACCAGAAGAGCGGCGATGAACGCGCCGCGGATCGAGCCGATGCCGCCGATCACGATCACAACGAAGGTGAGGATCAGGATGCCGTCGCCCATATTCGGCTCGACCGAAAGGATGGGCGCGATCATCGCGCCGGCGAAGCCCGCGAGCATGGCGCCAAGGCCGAAGATGATCATGAAGAGCCGGCGGATATCGACGCCGAGCGCTGAAACCATCGGCGCATTCGTAGCACCGGCGCGCAGCAGCATGCCGGTCCGGGTGTGCTGCACCAGAACGTAGAGGCCGGCCGCCACGGCCATTCCGGCGGCGATGATCAGGAGTCGGTAGATGGGGTAGCGGAGCTGGCCGAGGACGGGGATGGAGCCGGAGATCGCGTCCGGAATGGCGATGCTGATCGGGGCAGCACCCCAGAGGATTTTCACGCCCTCATGCAGGATCAGGATGACGCCGAAGGTGGCGAGCACCTGATCCAGATGATCGCGGTCGTAGAGGTGGCGAAAAATCAGAAATTCGAGAACGAGGCCAAATGCAAACGCCGCAGGCAAGGCGAGCAGCAGGCCGGTGAAAAAGCCGCCCGTGAGCTGCGTGAACGTGACGGCCAGATAGGCGCCGACCATATACAGCACGCCATGGGCGAGATTGATGAAATCCATCACCCCGAACACCAGCGTAAGCCCGGCAGCTACGAGAAAAAGCAGAATGCCGAACTGCAACCCATTCAACGCCTGAATAACCAGAAGATTACTCATGTCCGGGCGCCGGACAGCGGCCCCGACGCGGGGCGGCGTGGATTTGGGGCTCGACGCGGGCTGGCGACCCTGACGCGGGGCGGCGTTGACTGGGTGCCCGGAGGGGGCTTAGTGCAGAAGGGCATACCGTTTTCAGTCAATCGATAGGCCGAAGCAGGCCAGAATGCGAGGATTTCACCATCTTGCTGCGAGTTCTGTCCGGGTGTTTTCACGTCTTCGGTGAAAACCACAGCGGATCTTCATCCTTTCTTCACCAGAGCCGGATTAAACTCAAGCCTATGGTCCATGCGATCCTGGGAATCCGCCCGCCCGGTGGGAGCGATAGGCTCGGGACGGACTCCCAGGATCGCATGGACCTGAAAGATGGCGAGAGGGTAGGAGGTTCGGGTTAAGGAAACGTTACGACTTCGGTGGGTGCATGCGGTGATCTCACGGGCTCACAAGACGCACTGACGACGCATCATCAGGCGTTGACAATCACTGTGTTTGGCCGCCGCATGAGGAATAGTGACCGGCGGATCGCCGCCAATGAGTGAAAATCCACCCGGCCGTTCTTGAAGGAGGAGACCCGCAATGAACGCGCAGCCCCGTTTGCTCAAGCGAGGTGATTGGGCAAAGGAAGATGACCAATGGGTCGGCCGCGTCGAAGGCAGGAACCTCGGCACCAACGCCACTGTCCTCTTCTTTTCGAGCGACGAGATCGGCGACGGGCCATCGCTCCACGTCCACACCTATGATGAAATCTTCATCATCCGCCAAGGCCGCGCCCGCTTCACCATCGGTGACCAAACCTTGGAGGCCGAAGCCGGCGACATCCTCTTCGGACCGGCCAACATTCCCCACAAATTCGAAAATCTCGGCCCCGGCAGGCTCGAAACCACCGACATCCATCTAAGCGCCCACTTTGCTCAGACTGAACTGGAACCCTAAAATCTCCGCCGCAACATCTTGAACGATCCGGTCACGGATCTTCTCGATCAATCACCCAATCATCTCGACTTTACACTTTCTTAACGCCAATCTGCCACAAGCGCAGGGCTTTCTGGTCCATGCGATCCTGGGAATCCGCCCAGCCGTGAGTAGAGAATGGCCGGGTGCGGACTCCCAGGATCGCATGGACCAATATGATCGCATGAGCATAATGGGATCGGGTTAAGACAAGGTAAAAGGCCGCCCATGACATGCCCTCATGGTCGCTGCGAGCGACGGCGGTGACTTGCCTGAGACTCGGGGCTAGAGGCCGAGTTCTTCCTTGAGCTCAGCGACTTCCCCGTCGCGGCGGTGATAGCCACACTCGCTGACCAGCGCCTCGGCGGACTTGAGGTTGACGCGAGCCGCGTCGGGCCGGCCCTCGGCGAGGGCGAGGCGGGCGTATTCGAGATGGGCGTCACATTCGTGGAGACGCATGCCGGAGCGGGTTGCTATGCGCATGGCCTCGTCAATATCACTTCGAGATCTAGCACTCTCGCCTATTTGTCTGAATAACGCGGCACGTGCCAGCAATCCATGTGGGATTTGGTCGACTCTGGTCGCATGGCGCAGGCCGTCGACGGCTCGGTCAAGCTGTTGACGAGCTTCCCGGTGGTTTCCCAGCATTATGGCCGCACGGCCGAGTGAAATATGATTGAGCGCAATATCTGCAAGATTCTTGGCGTGTTTGTGGACAATCTCAAGCGCATACTCCGCCCGGCCCGGTACGTCGCATGCCCGTTGAAGGGTGAGCAGTAACTGGCAATAGTCATAGCCCTGAAGTCCGGAAAGCAGGGGATATTTCGGTTGGCGCCGCTCCTGCAGGGTTTCGGCTTCTTCAAACCATGCAAGTGCGAGTTCGAGAGCTCCCTTTTGATGCAATGCGTCTGCCAGTGCCGCTCGCGTGGTCATGCTCCGACGGCTTTCTGCAGGCATGTGATCAATGTGTTTGATCGCCTTTCTTGCGAAGGTAGCTGCCTCATCGATTTCGCCAAGGGAAAGGTAGATCCTGGATATACTGGATGCTTGTATCGCAGCCCTGGTCCAGTTCTTGTCCTCACGAAATTCCTCGAGTGCAGCTTTGTGAAAAACCAGCGCTTCGCCAAGTCGCCCGAGACTGCGCAGGTTGATACCACTTTCAACGATCAGGAATTCTTTCGCCGATTTGCGTAACGTTGGATTTGGATATCGCCCATGCTCATCAAAAAAAGCTGATATCGCACCGAAATTGGCGCCTATACCTCCCAAGCATCGTGCGAGATAGAATTTACCCTTTCGGGAAATGCGGGACCTATAGACGTGAAAAAATGCCTCTTGATGCATTGATGCGGCACAGCCGTGGTAGATAGCCTGAAACAGCGGCGCCATCTCGGCAAGGGTGTCAGGCTGATGCTTCCGCGGCAAGGTTTGCAGATAGTCGTACAGCCTGTCATGCCCCGCTTTCCAGGCATCCTCCCGCCCATCCCGCAGCCATGCACCAAAATGCTCCCGCACCAGCGGATGCGCGTCCAGATCGTCCGGCGCGTGATGGCTCGTCTCGGCGAGAAGGCCAACGTCACGGAGCTTGGCCAGCAGGTCCCGCCAGCCGATCTCGTCAAGCGCTGACAGCCTCTCAGTCAAGCCTGGAACCGCCGGTTCCCCCCGAAGCGAGGCAATGCATCCTGCATCTGCTGGACGGTCGAACAGACCCATCACGTGCAGAAGGTCCATTTCCGGCCCTTCGCCGAATTTTTTCGCGAAGGCGGCCATCACCCGGCGGGGGTGCTTGCCGTCGCCGACCGAAATGTCAGGCAGATCGGGGATGGCGAGTGCCTGGCTGACATCGCCGTCAGCAAAGCGTGTCAAATAGCTAGCGAGAAGATTGAGTGCCAAGGCGTGGTTGCCGAACGCCTCGCTTGCCTGTTCCAGAAGATCATCGTCGGCGCGCAGGCCCTTGATCCGCAGCAAGGCTTGGCCGGCTTCCTTCGACAGCTGCTCCAGGTTCATTTCCCGCGTAGTGTCGGGAAAGTCCGACAACTCCTTGACCGGCTCGCGGGTGGTGATGACGCAAAGGCCGGCATTCTCGGCGGCGAGGCATTCGACTAAGCGGGCAAGGGCAGGGTCCTCGATGCCCTGATGTTCGTCCTGCAATGGCTCCATGCCGTCGAGGATAAGGAGGGCTTTTTCCTTGCCGACCAGTTCGGCGAGCCGTTCGCCTTTGCTCCAGGGTGACCCAGCCGTCGGATCAGGATCGCCGAAGAAACGTAACGCCTCGTCGATGAAGGCATCCGCCGAGGTCACACGCTCGGTCCCGCTCTGGCCGCTTCCCTGGCTATAGAAGGACCAGGCAAAGACGCGCCGTGCGCCTCGGAAATTATCGGCGGCCAGATACGCGCACCACTTATTCACCAATGTCGATTTGCCAACGCCGCCCCATGCTCTGAGCGAGACGACATGAGCCGTTTCGGAAGCCCAGGCGTCGTCGAGCATCGCGACTTCGTCTTGGCGACCGACGATATCCAAACCACTGGTTGGCAGGCGGGTGATGTCGATCTTTGCGTAGGTATAGTGCTTTGGGGTTTCCAGGAGCGGCACGTCGCTTGACGCTGCTTTCTCGTTCAACTCATCAAGGATGCAGCCTGCGGTCTCGGCAAAGGGCGTGTCCCAATCGTCTGCGAAGTGACTGGAAATCGCTCGATTGTCGCGTGGCAGCATCTGATGTGCTGCCAGCCAGGGAAGTTTGTTCCAGGCGCAGGGGCGGATCAGGATGAAGAGCAGGACCATTTCGCCTTTGGCATGGCGTTCGAGCAGATAGGGGATCTCGTGCTTTCGGCAGAAATCCGAAGACAGATAGTCTGGCGAAATCAGGCATATTGCGATCGTAGCGCGCTCCATGACGGCCTTGATCTCGTCATACCATTCAGCGGTCGGCTTAATCTGCCGGTCATCCCAAACCACGAGCTCGCTGTCGAACCTGAACATATCGATGTGGGGACGGAGCCTATCCTTCCAGACCTCGTCCTTGTGGCTGTAGCTGATGAAAATCAGCGACTTTTTGGCTCCGTATGCCGTCATTGGGATACGCTTTCAGAAGGCAAAGCCTGATCGTTGGCGCTCTTTATGCGTCAAATGGTGCTGCTCGCCAAGGAAGAGGGGAGGCTTTTTAGGTCAGCGCGATTGAATCGGTAAACGATTAATTAACCTCGGGTGCATAGGATCCTTGGTGGTCCATGCGATCCTGGGAATCCGCCCGCCCGAGAGGAGGGTTCGGACTAGGCGCGGTGTTCGAGGGGCGGCGGCTTGGAAGTTGGGTTTGCGGGATCGTGTGGGGGTAGCGTGAAGGCGGTGGTGAATGTTTTGGGGAGATCTGGATTGGTTGATGGTGAGACTGCCCGGTTGGCGTTGCGGCCGGTGAGGTGGTTCGATTTCTTTCCATTCCGGGAGATGATGGCCTTGGGACGATGGGTTTGCCTCTAAGCATCCTGCCTCGTGGTTCTCAGGCTCGAATCTTAGCGTCAGGCGTCATGCGGCATTCCTGGCGGCAGCTTGTCGGCAAGGAAATGCCCGGGTCAAGCCCGGGCATCATGTTCAGTGGGAAAGGCGACGAAAATCTCGTGATGTCCTGTCTTCACGTCGCGAGAGACGCGGGCGGCCCGCGCCCGTCTCAGGCAAGTCAACGCCGGGCCGCGTCGGCCCTCACATTGTGCAGTCGGGGGCGTAGACGTCTTGGTAGTCGTCGAAGACTCTTTCGGCGATTTCGGTTTGGTATTTGCCGTCTTCGCGCTTGGCGACCTTGACCAGGTAGAAGTCCTGGATGGGGTAGTGGTTGTCGCCGAAGCTGAAGTCGCCGCGCAGGGATTGGAAGTCGGCGGTTTTGAGGGCGGCGCGGAGGGCATCCTTGTCCTCAAGGTTGCCGCCTGTCGCCGACAGCGCGCTGTTGAGCAGCATGGCGGCGTCGTAGGCCTGCATGGCGTAGGTGCCGGGGACGCGATCGTATTTGGCCTCGAAGGCGGCGACGAAGGCTTTGGAGGCTTCGTTGTCGGCGTTCGGGGCCCAATTCGCGCCGCCGAAGAAGCCGACGGCGGCGTCCTGTTGGGCGGGAAGCGTGGTTTCGTCGACGGTGAAGGCGGAGAGGAACGGGATGGTCTCAAGGCCTGCCTGCCGGTATTGCTTCACCAGGTTCACGCCCATGCCGCCGGGCATGAAGGTGAAGATGGCGTCCGGCTGGGAGGCGGCGAGCTGGGCGAGTTCGGCGGAGAAATCGAGCTGGCCGAGCGGAGTGTAGAGCTCGTCCGTGACCTCGCCGGTGAAGTGGCGTTTGAAGCCGGCGAGGCTGTCCTTACCTGCCTGGTAGTTCGGCGCCATCAGAAAAACGCGCTTGTAGCCCTGATCCTCAGCATATTTGCCGAGGACTTCGTGATTCTGATCATTCTGGTAAGACGTCACAAAAAAGTTGGGGTTGCATTCGGCGCCGGCGAAATTGGAGGTGCCGGCGTTCGAACTGATCAGGATGGTGTCGCTATCGGTGACCGGCTTCATGATCGCCTGCAGGATGTTCGAAAAGATCGGGCCCACGACAAAATCGACATTTTCGCGCTCGACCAGCTCCTTCGCCTTATTGACGGCATTATCAGGCTTCAGCTCGTCATCGACGACGGTCACTTCGGCATCAAGGCCGCCGAGCTTGCCGCCGAGGTCTTCGAGGGCGAGGAGAAAGCCGTCGCGCGCCTGCTCGCCGAGGACGGCGGGCGGGCCGGACAGCGTGTAGATCAGGCCGACTTTGACGCCTTCGGCCAGCGCCGCGTTGGCAGCGCCAAACGCCAATGTTGCACCGAGCAAGCCTGCCGTGATCTTCCGAATGCCTGTCATCAGACGCCCCTCCTGTTGTTGCTGCGTCAGCCGCGCATCGTGATCGAGGGGCCGCGCTTTATCGTGGAACTGGTCCTGTCGCTGCGAAGCACGAGGCCAGCTTGTAATTTTCGAACCTGTAGAAAAGGCGAAAAAGCCACAAATGGCAATCACCAGGGCTCATCCTATGAGACGCTCGCACATGATTGGGAGCGTTGTCCCGGTCTGACAGGTGTTCCAGATGTCCGGCGGCAGGGGATTGTTCGCGAAGGTTCCGGTCGCTAACCTAACCTTGACCTCAGCTGCACCCATCGCTGTCACCACCTTGTCCGCCGCTGCCTGCTCCAAACCACATTCCGACCATGCCGCCGCCCACCATTCCAGAAGCTGCGGGGTTGTTGCCATTGTGCTTGCGGCCCACTTGAGCTTCGCGCCAGGACCGGATTTGCAGAAAGGCTTTGCGTAGTTCACGCAAATCGGCCGTGGGAATGCTCGCCACCACTGCGTTGCGCTTGAGCGCACTCCTGCCAGACCAGAACTTCATCGAGGTTGTGATGAACTTCCACAAAATCAACGGCATGATGAACATTGAAAAAACGACAAAAAGGACAGGGTGTTGTGGGTAAATTTGAAAGAGAAAAACGCAAATCCAAATTGATATGATGGATCCGATCAAGCCTAGAAGAACAATGCCCTTCGTCTTTCCAGACGTCTTGATGTGTTCGACGGCTTCGTCATTAAGGGCGTTGGGATATTTTCGATCGAAATCGGTGATGGCGTCTTGGAAGTCCCCGATCGTTTCCGTCCGATGTTTTGGGCCCTTCATGGTTCAATCCCCTTCGAATAGCCTAACCTGAAATGGTCGTAGTTTTCGCTTAATTCAACCCTGAACGACGGCCATCAGGCGCATGGAGGGGGCGTGGACGAACAGGCTTTCGGTGCCGTCGACCGGTTCTTGGACGATGTCGCTGTTCGCGATCGCGGCGCGATCTAGCCGGACTTTGACGGTGTTCAAGTCGGGGACGGCGAGTGTGAAATAGGGCTCTCGGTCGGCGGGGCGAACTGCCTCGCTTTTCTCGAAGCCGGAGGTGAGGCGGGTCAGGCGGATGGTGTGGTCGCCGCATCGCAGCACGGCGCCACCTTTGTCAACGCACGGCGCGTCGCCGTCGCCGATGAGATCGTGGAAGAAGGCGGCGGAGGCGTCGACGTCCTGGGCGGGGATGGCGGCCTGGCGGATATGGACCTCGGCCGCCGGATCCTGGTCGGCAAGCGCCGCCGATGGTAGCGGGGCGACGGTCTGGTTGATCTCGATCACGTTGAAGGACGGGTCGTAGACGTAGATCTGACGCACGCCGTTCATGGCGTAGACGCCCGCATCTGAGTAGGGGATGCTGGCGGCATCCAGCCTGGCTGCGACGGCCTCGATGTCCGGCACTGAAATCGCGAAATGGCCGCCGACCGTCGGGTTATGCATGAAGCCGTTGTCGCTCGCGAAGCTTGCCACCTGGCGTACCACGTGCAGGCCGCGGTTCTCGGTGCCGAAATAGGCGATGCTGTCCTCGTCGTGATGCAGTTCGCCCAGGCGGTCCGGATAGATCCAGCGGCCTTCCTGTAAGCCGATCATGTCCCGGAGAAACGCCTTGGTTTCCCGAACCTTCAGAGCAGGCACGTTGATGTGATGCAGCATCCAAGCCATGACAGCCTCCCGGGGCGAACGCGCCTCTGCGTTGACTTGATCATCGCTCTTTTTTTGAGGTTTAGGAACCCGGTGGCGAGATCAGGGGAATATGCCCACGGCCTCAAGGTTTTGGCGCAGTTTCTCCAGCCGCTCGGCATTGACGCCGAAATCCCTATGGCCGGTCCGTGCCGCGGACCGAAGAGCGATCAGGTTGTCTTCGGGGCGCAGCTGGAATTCGAGATCGTCGACGAAGCCGAAGATCCGGCTTTTCGCTTCGGCGTGGAGGTAGGTGTCCTCCGCCGTGACGATCGTCGTCCTCGGCAGCTCACCTACCGCCTTCTTCAACGCGCTCCAGGCGGCAGCCTGGTCGGTGAAGCGGTAGGGCTCGATCCGATGCGCCTCATCCTCGGCATCGCTGGAGACGCAGTTCGGCTTGTCGGGGCAAGGGGCCAGGCGGCCCTCGCTGATACCAAGATTGTCGGGGGCGCCGGCGCTGCAGCCGAAGAGAAAAGAGAGCATCAGCCCTCCCACCGCCATCGTTGCTGATTGTCTGATCCTAGTCATACTCGATTATACGCCGCTTTCTCGGTGATCACCATATCCAAGGTCTGATCGAATTCGTCGGTCGGAACGCGCTCGACTTCTTGCGCAGCGAAGGCAACACCAATCGCCAGCACGGCTGGATCGTTCGCTTTAAGGCGCTGGAGGGTGCGGTCGTAGTAGCCCTTCCCATGGCCGAGGCGGCGGCATTGGCGGTCGAAGGCGAGCAGCGGAACAAGGAGGATTTGCGGGTAAACGATCGCTGCGTCCGGCGCCGGCTCCATCACCTTGAAGCGGCCCTCGATCAGCTGGTCCTCTGGCTTCCAGGCATGGAAGTCGAGAGGATGTCCATCGCCGATCACCCGTGGCAGGGTGCCGGCGGCACCACGCTTCACCAAGGCTGCGAGGGCGGGGCGGGGGTCGAGTTCGCTGGGGAGCGGCCAATAGGCGGAGACGATGACGCGATCATCGACGTTGACCAGCGCGCCGACACGCTCAGCGATCGCATCGGCTGCTGCGGCAGCCTCGGCGTCCGGGATGCGGATACGCCGCTCATAGCAACGCTTCCGTAGATCGGCTTTTTCGTCCGCCAAGCTCGGAAGGTTCATGCCCATCACCGGCGCAGCCGTTACAAAAAAAAGTGGCGGAGCCGCCTTGGCCGTTGGTCCGGTAAGTCCTCTGTGGCCTGCTTACGCAGGTGGGCGCCGTAATGCCCTGACCACGGCCAGAACAGGGACAGCTCCCTAGATAGAGAACATTGGCCCCAGGGATCTTTTGGACCTGACGCACCAGGTAGCGACCGCCGCTCTTTAGTTAGGTTCTTTCGAGCTCGGCTGCAACCGCATTCAACTGTTCGGCTACCTGTTCGATCAGGGCGGCGGCACGGCGCTCATGATCGTTTGCAGTGCCTGCGGGCGCTGCGGAGGCAACATTCTGGCCAGCTTCAAGCTCTTGAATTTTGTCGTAGGCGTCAGAGAGTTCATCGGCGACCATCAGGCTGGCCAGCAGCATGAGGCGGGCATCACCGATCTTGGTGCCATCGACCGCGAGCTCCGACACCTTGCGATCGACGTAATTGGCAAGGCCCTTGACCCGGGCCTCTTCACCTACGCCACAATGCACGGAGTGCCGGCGGCCATTGACGGTGATGTCGACCATGGGCATCGTGTTTAGTCTCCGATCATCCGGTCGAGTTCTTCAATGGAGCTGTCAAGCCGGTCAGCCACATGTTCGGTCGTCGTCTGGATATCGTCACGCTCATTTTGGGTGGCTTTCAGCGCCTCGCCAAGGCGTTCACACTCCGCGCGCAGGCTGTCGACGTCATGTAAAAGTGCATCGCGCTCACCGGCCAACCTATCGATGACGGCAGCCTGATCAGGATCGGCGGCGGCCAAGCGTCGCGCCATGACCTGCTCCAAACGGGCCAAGGCCTCATTCAGATGCTGCTCAGCTATTTCAAGCGCAGACATCGCTATAAAAGAATCCTCTTCAAAAAAACAACTATTTAGCGATCTCACTTGACATAGAACACGCGGCACGTCAACTCGACATGACTTCTGATTGAGGTGCGGCAAGGAATAGAGTTGATTTTTCCCGAGAATTGACGAGGTTGTGCTGATCGCGCCTGGCCTTCGCCGCCTTTCCTTCCATCGCACACATCCGGGCGACGCTTCGGATGGCAGAAAAACGATGATCAGATGACCTCACCATTGAATGTCGAGACCGCCAACCTCTCCACTGGCGACGCCGTTTCCCATGACGATATGGCGAACGCCATCCGCGTTCTAGCCATGGATGCCGTGGAGCAGGCGAAGTCGGGACATCCAGGGATGCCCATGGGCATGGCGGATGTCGCCACCGTGCTGTTCTCGAAGTTTTTGCGCTTCGATGCTGCTGATCCCGACTGGCACGATCGCGACCGTTTCGTCCTGTCGGCGGGGCACGGCTCGATGCTGCTCTACGCGCTCCTGCATCTTAGTGGCTATCCCGGGATGACCGTCGAGCAGGTCCGGAATTTCCGCCAGGCGGGCTCGCTGACGCCCGGTCATCCCGAAGTGGGACATACGCCAGGCGTCGAGACCACGACCGGGCCACTTGGCCAGGGATTTGCAACGGCTGTCGGCATGGCGTTTGCCGAGCGCCATCTCGCGGCACGTTTCGGTCGCGATCTCGTCGATCACTGGACCTATGTGGTCGCGAGCGATGGTGATCTAATGGAGGGGCTTAGCCACGAGGCGGCGGCCCTTGCCGGCCATCAAAAGCTCGGCAGGTTGATCGTTCTGTACGACGACAACCAGATTTCGATCGACGGCCCGACCTCGCTTGCCATGTCGACCCACCAGCAGGGGCGTTTTCAGGCCTATGGCTGGCATGTCATGGCGGTGGACGGCCATGATCCCGAGCAGATCGAGGCGGCCATCGACGAGGCGCTGGGCTCGGATCGACCCTCGCTGATCGCCTGTCGCACCGAGATCGGGCGCGGTTCGCCGGGCAAGGGCGGTACGGCCGGTATCCATGGCGCACCGCTTGGCGCCGAGGAGATCGCCGCGACGCGCGAAGCGTTGGGTTGGGATCATCCGCCGTTCGAACTCCCGGAAGCGATCCTCTCGGCCTGGCGTGAGATCGGTGGACGGCAGGCCGATGCCCGAAGGGACTGGCAGGCGAGGCTGGATGCATCATCGGAGAAGGACGGGTTCCTGGCGACGCTCGATGGGCGTGCGGCATCCGATCTCGATGCCGTCCTTGGGGCCTACAAGAAAAAACTCGAGGCGGAAAAGCCGTCTTGGGCGACACGAAAAGCAAGTCAGGAAGCGCTGGAGGTTTTCACTGAGGCTGTGCCGGAACTCGTAGGCGGATCTGCCGACCTCACCGGGTCCAATCTCACCAAGACGAAAGCGCTTAACGCGTTGACCCCGGAGGATCCTGCCGGCCGTTACATTCATTACGGCGTGCGTGAACACGCCATGGCCGCCGCCATGAACGGCATGGCCCTGCATAAGGGCATCATCCCTTATGGCGGCACGTTCCTGATCTTCACGGACTACTGCAAGCCTGCGATCAGGTTGTCCGCGTTGATGAAGCAGCGGGTCATCTACGTCATGAGCCACGACAGCATTGGTCTTGGCGAGGACGGGCCGACCCATCAGCCGGTCGAGCAACTCGCAGGCCTTCGCGCCATCCCCGGACTTTGGGTTTTCCGCCCGGCTGACGCCATCGAGACGGCGGAATGCTGGGCGCTTTCGATCGAGAGGGCCGATGGCCCCTCATTGCTGGCGCTCACTCGCCAAGGCGTGCCGACCATACGCGCGGCCGGTGATGAAAATCGCTCGGCGCGCGGCGCCTATCTGATCAAGGAGCCGGCAGGTGAACGCCAGGCGACGCTGATCGCGACCGGGTCCGAGGTCGGGATAGCGCTGGATGCGGCATCCCTGCTCGAGGCGGAGGGGATCGCGGTCGCCGTTGTATCGATGCCCTGCCAGGCGCTGTTCGACGAGCAGGACGGGAGCTATCAGCAAGAGATGCTGGGCGAGGCGCCACGCCTTGCGATCGAGGCGGCCTCGCCCTATGGCTGGAGCCGCTATGTCGCGGATGAACGAACCGATGTGGTCGGCATCGACGGATTTGGCGCGTCGGCGCCCTATCAAGAGCTGTATGAAAAATACGGCATCACGCCAGCGGCGATCGCATCGAAGATGCGTGAGCGCTTGACTTAGGACCGGTTTCGCGAAGGGGCTTAATCCCTATTTCAACGTGGAACTGGTTTCGAGTTATTGGGAATGTAAACGAGGAGTGAAGACTTTGAGTGTTCGGGTAGCCATCAACGGCTTTGGCCGCATCGGCAGAAACGTTCTGCGCGCGATCGTCGAGAGCGGCAGGAACGATGTTCAGGTTGTGGCGATCAACGATCTGGCGCCGCCTGCCACCAACGCCCACCTTCTGCGTTACGATTCGGTGCATGGCAAATTCGATGCGAATGTCCAGCTCGAAGGCGATACGCTCGATTGCGGCACCGGACCGATCAAGGTGATCGCCGAGCGTGACGTGGGCAGCCTGCCCTGGGGAGACCTTGGAGTCGATGTCGTGTTCGAGTGCACCGGCATTTTCACCAAGCGTGATGCGGCGGCCAAACATCTCGATGCGGGTGCCAAGAAGGTGTTGATTTCGGCCCCCGGGGACGGCGCCGATCTGACCGTGGTCTACGGTGTCAATCACGACCAGCTGGCCGCCGGCCACAAGGTGGTCTCGAACGCGTCCTGCACCACCAATTGTCTGGCCCCGGTCGCCAAGGTGCTGAACGACACGGTTGGTATCGTCAGGGGCCACATGACGACGATCCATTCCTACACCAACGACCAGGCCCTCCTGGACACCTTCCACAAGGACCTCTACCGGGCCCGCGGCGCCGCCACCTCGATGATCCCGACCTCCACGGGTGCTGCCAGAGCGGTTGGATTGGTTCTGCCAGAGCTCAAAGGCAAGCTGGACGGCGGCGCGATCCGGGTGCCGACCCCGAACGTCTCCCTGGTGGACCTGACCTTCGTGCCATCACGCGAAACGTCCGCCGACGAGATCAACAACGCGCTGCGCGCCGCAGCCGAAGGATCGCTCAAGGGGGTTCTCAACGTCACGTCCGAGCCCCTGGTCTCGATCGACTTCAACCACGATGGCGCCAGTTCGACCGTCGATCTGAACGCCACCAAGGCGATCGAAGGCAATCTCGTGCGGGTTGCTTCCTGGTACGACAATGAGTGGGGCTTTTCCTGTCGTATGAGCGACGTCGCCGCAATCTACGGCAAGCTTTAGTTTTCAAACCTAGGGAACGCCTCCGGCCCCGTCAGTTTTTCGGGGCCGCTAGCGTTTTGCATCAAAAAGCATTTTTGGGGAGTTGGGCGCGATGGCGGGCTTTCGGACGCTGGCCGATGTGAAGGTTTCGGGCCGGACGGTGCTGGTCCGGGTGGATCTCAACGTGCCGATGCAGGAAGGCGAGATCACCGACAATACGCGGATCGACCGGGTGGTCGACAGCCTGCGCGATCTTTCGGCGGCAGGCGCCAAGGTGGTGGTCATGTCCCATTTCGGCCGCCCGAAGGGCAAACCGCAGGCGGCGATGTCGCTAAAGCCTTTGCAGGCGGCCCTTGCAAAGTCATTGCGCGGTATCGATGTCGGCTTCGCCGAGGATTGCGTCGGTCCGGACGTTCAAAAAGCGATCAAGTCGCTGCGCTACGGCCATCTGCTGCTTCTCGAGAACCTCCGTTTTCACGAGGGCGAGGAGGCGAATGACGGGGGCTTCGCCGCACGTCTCGCGGAGCTCGGTGACGTCTATGTCAACGATGCTTTCTCCTGTTCCCATCGGTCCCATGCGTCGATCACGGGCATTGCAGAGCACCTGCCCGCTGTGGCCGGGCCCCTGATGCAGCAGGAGATCGAGGCATTGAGGAAGGCGCTGGAGAAGCCGAAGCGTCCGGTGATGGCGGTGATCGGTGGCTCCAAGATTTCGACCAAGCTTGAGCTTCTCGGCAATCTGATCGAGAAGGTCGACGTGATGATCCTCGGCGGCGGCATGGCCAATACGTTCCTCGCCGCCCAGGGCACACCGGTCGGCAAGTCTCTTTGCGAACACGACATGCTCGACACTGCACGAGAAATCCGTGCGAAAGCCGAGACCGCAAATTGCGAGATCATGCTGCCGATCGATGGGGCTATCGCCAAGGAGTTCAAGGAAGGCGTCGATCCGGTTTCAGCGCCTGTCGAGATGATCCCCGATG